>CAJBCV010000378.1 GCA_903951635.1 uncultured Planctomycetaceae bacterium | reverse complement strand
TCGGGGCCACCAGCGCCCGGCGGACGAACGCCTCGGCGACGGTGCCGGCGAGCACCGCCGGCGCATCGGTCGATCGCGGCGGCGCGAACCAGGCCGCCGGCACCGGGATCGCCTCCTTCTTATCCCCGCCGGAAAGCTTCCCGTCAGCGAGAGCCCACAGCTCGCCGAGAGTGTTGAGGACGGAGGGGTTGTGGAAGCCGAATTGCTGCTCGACTTTGAGCGTGGCATCCATCCGATCGAGGCTGTCCATCCCGAGAGCCTCGAGCGTCGTGTCGAAGGCGAGCTCGCGGGGATCGAGTTCGCGGCCGAGTTGCCCCTGGACGAGGTCGTTGACCAGCCGGATCGTCTTCGGATCGATCGTCGCCGGGTCGATCGCCGGGAGCGAGGCGCCGGCGGCGTAGTGCCCCGCGGTGGGGCCGAAGAAATGGCTGTAACGCACGAAGGTGGGCGGCTGCGGGCCGTCGACGTTGTACCAGCCCTCGAGGAAGGCATTCGTCTGCTCGCGCGACGCCTTGGGGAGCGTCCCCTTGGGAAGCACCTCGACATGAACCGTCACCTTCCGCCGTGGCAAGAAGACGACGAGTGCCGCCAAGCCCCAGCCGAGATTGCGGAGGATCGTCGGCACGAGGCTCGGCGGGGCGCCGGTGGCGGCGCAACCGAAGCTGCTCCCCCACAGCCCGCGCGTCCGCACGAGGACGACGTTGAGATCGGGGCAGCGCGAGAGGAGCTCATGAACGGCGCGGGCCGAGCCGACCACCTCGGCATTGCCACGTTGGAGACGCCCAGAGGGATAAATCAAAAAGCTGTCGCCGCGGCCGACCCGGGCGACGACGGCGTCGATCATTTCGAGGGTCTTGGCCTGGGCGTCGCGGCTCTGGGCAGAGAGGTCGGGCACCTCGAAGGCGTCGACCATCGCCATCAGCGGCCGCAGCGGCAGGAGCCGGTAGATGCCGCTGAAGACGAGCGGGCGCAGCGCCCTCCCCAGCCGGAGGTGGGAGAGGACCAGCGGCGGATCGACATAGGCGGGATGGTTGGGGAGGACGAGCGTGGGGCCCGAAAGCGCCGCCAGACCGTCGGCCCCCTCCACGGTGACCCGGTACCGGAGCCGCAAAAGGATCCCGGAGATCGTCCAAAAAAGCCGGTTGAGCAGGAGTTTCACAGGTGGCTTCCACCTCCCTTCGATGATCTCTGGGGCGACCCCCGCCGGGGAATGTCACGAGGGGTGCCGTTCCCGCCCCGTCGCGTCCCCCACCGTAGCGGTCTGGTAGGATCCTTCGCCATGGTCGTTTCCGTCAAACAGCTCGAAAAACACTACGGCCCCAACCGGGCCCTCGGGGGGGTGAGCCTCGACGTCGAGCCGGCCACGCTGTTCGGCCTCCTCGGCCAAAACGGCGCGGGCAAAACGACACTCATCAAGATCCTCCTCGGCCTCGTCGCCCCGACGGCGGGAGAGGCAACCCTCCTCGGCCAGCCGGTCGGCACCTTTTCCGCCCGCCGCGAGGTCGGCTACCTCCCGGAGGACCACCGCCTCCCCGAATACCACACGAGCACCAGCCTCCTCGACCTCTACGGCGCCCTCCAGGGAATCCCGCGCCGCGAGCGGCGGCGCCGCGCCGCCGAACTCCTCGACCGCCTCGGGCTTGCCGGCCGGGAGAAGCTCCGCATCCGCGGCTACTCCAAGGGGATGAAGCAGCGGCTCGGCCTCGCCCAGGCCCTCCTCCATGCTCCCCGCGTCCTGTTCCTCGACGAGCCGACCGACGGGGTCGATCCGGTGGGGCGCAAGGAGATCCGCGATCTCCTCCTCGAGGAGCGTCGCCGCGGCGTGACCGTGTTCATCAACAGCCATCTCCTCGGCGAGGTGGAGCAGCTGTGCGACCGCGTGGCGATCCTCCGCAAGGGGAAGCTCATGGTCACCGGCACCGTCGCCGACCTCACCCGGCAAAAGGCCAGCTGGCTGGTCGCCTTCGATCGCGAGGTGCCGGGGTCGTTCCGGTTCCCCGGCGCGACCCTCGCAGCCGTCGAAGGGGGGGACAGGCTTCGGGTCAGCCTCGACCCTGCCGAAGGATCGCCCCACCTCCCACAGGCCGAGGGCCCCGAAGCGATCGACCGCTTCCTCGCCGCAGCCGGCGCCGCGGGCCTGCGGCTGCGGCACCTCGAGCGTGAGCGGGCGACGCTCGAGGACCTCTACCTCGCGATCGCCGACGGCGGAGGGACACCGTGAACCAACGCGATCGTAACGTCCGGACCGAGGATGGCGTGGACGGGCGGATCACCGTCCGGCCGACGCTGCCGCGAACGTTCGCCGCCATGCTCCGGGACACGTGGCGCGAGTTCCTCGACGCCAAGGTCCTCTATCTCCTCCTCCTCGCGATCGCGCTCCTCTTCGGCGCGGCACTGACGGGGCGGATCGAGCCGCAGCCGGGAGGGAGACAGTATCTCGACATCGCCGCCCGGGCGATGGCCGCCGATCTCGACGGCATCGACATCGCCACGCAGTCGATGGGGGATGTCGCCGGCCGGCTCAACGGCTCGGTCTATGCCATCTCGGCCGCCGAGCCGATCGACGCCGATCTCCCGGAAGGACGTTGGACGGCGACCCTCACGCGGACGTTCATCCCGCTGGTCGGGGCGCCGGAATCGGGGGAGGAGGTCACGGCCCGGTTCGGGAAGATCGCCGATGGCCAGCTCTGGACGATCACGGAGATCCGCGAGACCGGCACGGACTGGGCCCGGAAGATCGGCTCGCAGACCTGGGACATGACCGTCGCCCCGGGGCGCGATCTCCGCCTCCTCTGGCCCCACCGCTTCACCCTCTTCGGCGACAGTATCGAACTGGCCGGCACGAAGGGCGCGCCGCTGGGCCTCGAGGTCCTCATTCTCCAGAAGCTCCTCGCCACCGGTCTCGGCGGCACGATTCTTCTTCTGGTGAGCGTGGCGGTGACGGCGGCCTTCGTGCCGAACATGGTGCGGAAGGGGACGCTCGAGCTCCTCCTCGTCCGCCCGATCCCGCGCTGGCAACTCCTCGTGTTCAAGTATGTCGGGGCCCTGCTCCTCGTGGCCGGCCTGCTCGGGATCCTCGTTCTCGCCGTCTGGCTGATCACCGGGATCCTCGCCGACGTCTGGTCGCCGGGGGTGCTCCTCGCGCTCCCGAGCCTGCTGGTCTTCTTCGCGCTCCTCCTCTCGGTGAGCGTGCTGACGGGGGTGATCACGCGAAGCGTGATCTCGGCGATGCTCGTCACGGTCGCCTACTGGGCAATCCTGTTCATCGCCGGCCAGATGAACAACGTCGCCGTCGAGAGCCGGATCCGCGAGGCGAACGTCGGCAAGCTGCGACCGACGAGCATCGCCGAGACGATCCGCGGCCGGCAGCCGCGCCGGGAAGAGGGCTTCGCGCCGGGAAGGCGACCGTTCTATCAGACGACCATCGGCCGGATCACCGAAGGGGTCTACGCCGTCCTCCCCCACACCGAGGATCTCGACAACCTCGTCGACCGCCAACTGATGCGCGACTTCGCCGTCGCCGGCCCGTTCCGGGCGCTGATGGAGAGCGGCTCGTTCTCCTGGGAGAAGGGGCTCGGCCTTACCCTCCTCCATGCCTTCGCCTACCTGGGAATAGCCTGCACGATCTTCTCCCGCCGCGATCCGTAACTCGGCCCGCGATCCGAACGATTTTCTCCGATGGCCACCTCGTCGCTCCACACGCGTCCCGCCCTCGACCTTGCCAAGCTCATCCGCGAGGGGGCGATCTCGAGCGAGGAGGTCGTCCGCAGCCACCTCGAGCGGATCGAGGCGAAGAATCCGTCGCTCTCTGCCTTCGTGACGGTGTTCGACGATGCGGTGAAGGTGGCGCGGCAGAAGGACCGGGAACGGATCCGCCGTCGCGACGCCCTCCCGCCGTTTCATGGCGTGCCGATCGGGATCAAGGATCTCAACGTCGTCCGCTTCACGCGCACCCGCTTCGGCTCGCGCGGGATGCCGCCGATCGTCCTCCCCTTCGACGACGCCAACGTCCGTCCCCTTCGCCGGGCCGGATTCGTGATCCTCGGCAAACTCTCCACGAGCGAACTGGGCGCGATGCCGGTCATCGAGCCCGCCATCCATCCGCCGACCCGTAATCCCTGGAGCCTCGCCCACACCGCCGGCGGCTCCAGCGGCGGGTCGGGGGCGGCGGTGGCGGCGGGAATGCTGCCGATCGCCCAGGGCTCCGACGGCGCCGGGTCGATCCGCATTCCCTCCTCCTTCTGCGGCCTCTACGGCCTCAAGCCCTCGCGGGGCCGGGTCGTGAACCAGTTCCGCTTTCCCGATCGGCGGATCCTCTACACCTCGGGGCCGATGGCGCGCTCCGTCGCCGATGCCGCGGCTCTCCTCGACGTCATGGCGGGGATCGACACCGGCCGGACCCACTGGGCCCCGCCGCCAGCAGAGCCGTTTGCGGTTCGTCGCGCGACGGCCAAGCCGCTGCGGATCAAAATCGTCGAATCGACCGGGATGGTGCCGACCGATCCGGACGTGATCGCGGTGCTGCGTCGCACCGCGCGGATCCTCGAGCGCCAGGGACACGCTGTCGAGGAGGGCACGCTCCCGGAGAGCGGGCTCGAAGAGTTTCTCCCCATCTGGCAACGGCTCATCGGCGGCATCCCACTGATGCGCTGGCGGCGGGCGCAGCCGGTGACGGCTTGGCTGCGCGAGGGGGCTCGGGGCCTTCGGCGTGCGGAAGTCGACGCGCTCGAAGACCGGCTCATCGCCCGCTTCGCGCCGGTGTTCGGCACGGCCGACCTCTGGCTCACTCCCACCGTCGCCGTCGGGCCACCACGGATCGGAGCCTGGGCCGGGCTCACGCCGGAGGAGGCCTTCGCGGAGGCAGCCACGCTCGCCGCCTTCACGGCCGTTGTCAATCTCGTCGGTCTCCCGGCGGCGAGCATCCCGGCCGGGATCTCACCCTCCGGCCTGCCGATCGGTGTCCAACTCATCGGCGACATGTTCCAGGAGTCGGACGTGCTCTCGGTGTCATGGGACCTCGAGGACGCGCTCGCCTGGCGACAACTCGCCCCGGGCTGACCTGCTCTTGTCTTCTCCCAGGCACCCGCTGAGACGCTCGCGGCGGCGCGGCCGGGGGGCCAAACGTGGCGGGTGTGTCTGGGCATCTTCTGCCGCCGCGACCGCGGGGGTCCTCTCCCCACTGCCTGTTCGGGTGGTCGGAATGGGCCGAAGCGGGTATTTTGATTCGCTTCAAGGCTCCTCTCGGGGAGCCTGCCCGGTTTCGTCCCGCAGGGGATCGTCGGCGCAGGCACGGGGGCAGGCGACACCGAACACGCGAGGGATCACGTGGCAGGATGCAGGCGGATGGTGGCGACAAGGACGCCGGTAGTGGTTGGGAGCGGGTGGGGCGATGGGCCCTTCGGCCCGGTGCTCCGCGGATTCGCGTCGAGCTTGGGATTGGTCTTGGGATTGGCCGTCGTCACATCGGTCAGTTGGCCATCGGTGGCCGCCGCGGCCGGATTTCCCCCCAGCGAGCAGGTTCTCCCGGCCACGACCCGAGCCTGGGTGAGCGCTCCCGACGCCGCCGCGCTTCGCGAACGCTTCGACCGCTCCGCGCTCGGGAAGCTCTTCGACGAGCCGTTGATGCAGAAGTTTTACGACGCCCTCGACGAGCAACGTTCGAGCGTGGCCGGCGACCGGATGGGTTTCGGGATCACTCCGAAGGAACTCTCGGGGGTCAGCGGCGGCGAGTCGGCGGTGGCGGCTGTCGAACAGGCCGATGGCTCGCTCGCCGGAGTGCTCCTCGTCGATACCAGCGGCCATGACGACGCGGTGCCGGCGCTCCTCGAGATCGTCTTCAAGCGGCTGATCGATCGCGGTGGAAAGAAGCTCACCGCCCCCGAGGGAATCTCCGCCTTCGAGCTTCCGCCACTGGCGCCCCGTGAGGGCCAGCCGGCGGCCGCCGAGCCCGCCGCCCCGCGTCGGCTCGCCTATGCCTCGCGGCCCGGCGCGATCGTCGCCGGAACGAATGCCGAGATCGTCGCTGCCCTCCTCCCGGCGCTCGGCAAGGCACGCCCGGATTCGCTCGGATCGCTCGAAGCCTTCGAGGTGGTGGCCCGCAAGTGCGCCCAAACGGTCCCGGCCGGAGTGGCGACAGGGCGCTGGTTCATCGATCCGCTCGCCCTCTTCCAGGCCCAACAGAAGAGCCGACCGGCGCCAAAGAAGGCGTCGAAGAGGAAGCCGACCGACTACGTCGAGATGGCCCGCCGCAACGGCTTCGACTGCATCAAGGGGGCCGGCGGCGTCGTCTTCTTCGGCGAGGGGAACGTCGATCTCCGCCACAACACGCTCATCTACGCGCCGCCGACCGTGCCCGGCGGGAAGGATCGCTACGAAAAGGCGGCCCGGATCCTCGAGTTTCCCAATGCGTCGTCGCTCGCCCCAGCCCCCTGGGTGCCGGGGGATGCCGCCAGCTGGCTCGGGCTCCAGTGGGATCTCCCCAAGGTGTTCCGGGCCCTCGAGCCGCTCGTCGACGACATCGTCGGCGAGCCGGGGGTGTTTGACGACGTGATCTCGAGCCTCAAAGAGGATCCGGACGGGCCGCAGATCGATGTCGAAAACGACCTCATTCGCCATCTCGGCGGCGCCGTCATGATCACCGGCGACCATGTCCTTCCCTTCGGCCCCGACTGCGAGCGGATGCTCATCGCGCTGGAGGCCGATGATCCGGAGACCGTCGCCGCAACGATCGCGCGGAGCATGGCGACCGAGGCGAAGACGCGGAAAATCGACTTCGGCGGCCACGTCATCTGGGAGACGGTCCCCGACGAGCCGGGGAAGGCCTCCCGTTCGACGCGGGTCCGGGCCGGCGACGACGAGGACGACGACCGTCCCCGCGGCGCCCTCGGCGGCGATCCGGACGACGCCGCCTTCCCGAATGCCGCCGTGGCCGTGGCCCACGGCCAGATCCTCATCGCCTCGCACCTCGACATCCTCCAGAGGGTGCTCGAAGGGAAGGCCCCGCCGTTCGCCGCGGAAGCCGACTACAACGAGGCGGTCGAGCAACTCAAGGGGCTCCTCCCCGGCGACGTCGCCCTCCGCACCTTCGCCCGTACCGAACAGATGGTGCAGCCGACCTACGAGCTCCTCCGTGCCGGCAAAGGTCCCGAGAACAAGAGCCTCGCCGGCCGGCTCGCAGGCGCCCTCCTCTCGGCCCGCGACAATCCGGGAGCGGCCTTCGGGAGCAAGAAAACGAAGGAGCCGCGCAAGCCACGCGTCGACGGAACGACGCTCCCGGAGTTCGAGGCCATCCGCCACTACTTCGGCACGGCCGGAATGACGATGCAGACGGTGCCGGAAGGATGGATGTTCGTCGGGGCGTCGCTGTGGGATGGCGGGGGCCACGACCATGCCCCCGACGACGCGCCCGCTTCTCAGCCAGCCGCCACCGACACGCCGGCGGCAGAGCCAGCCAACGAAGAAGAGGCTCCCCCAGAGCCGGTCGGCGCCGGCGCCGAGTAAGCCTGGAAACGAGCCCGGGGCCCTTGGGCACGCGCCTGCCCGATGCACGGAACAGCGTCATGCCGACCGCCACGGCCACCTCCGCTGATGTGATCGTCCTCGGCACCGGCGGGATGGGAACCGCCGCCTGTGCGCACCTCGCTGCCCGCGGTGCGACGGTGATCGGGCTCGATCGATTCGCGGTCGCCCACGACCGCGGCAGCTCCCACGGCCAGACCCGACTCATCCGCCAGGCCTACTTCGAGCATCCCGATTACGTGCCGCTGCTCCTCGAGGCCTACAGGCTGTGGCGTGGGCTCGAGGAGGCGGCGGGAAGAAGGCTCTTTTTCCAGCCGGGCCTGCTGCTCGCCGGAGCCGAGAGCGGCGAGGCGGTGGCCGGCGCGCTCCACGCCGCCGCCATCCATCGCCTCCCGATCGAGCGGCTCTCGGCCCACGAGGCCAAGCGCCGCTGGCCGGCCTTCGCGCTCGACGACGACTGGGTCGCCGTCTGGGAGCCGGCGGCCGGCTACCTTCTCGTGGAGGAATGCGTTCGGGCCCACGCCGACGTCGCCAGGCGCCACGGCGGCCGCTTCGTGGAGGGTGTCACCATCCACGGCTGGCATGCCGGGGCGGACGGCGTCTCGGTCGACACCGATCGGGGGACGTTCCACGCCGATCGGCTCGTGATCGCGCCTGGCGCGTGGGCGGACGATCTCCTCGAGATCCCGTCGCTGAAGCTCGAGGTGCTCAAAAAAGCACTTTGCTGGTATCGCCCCCCGGCAGAACACCGGGCGGCCTTCGCGGCCGGGCCTGAGCCGGGGACCGGCCTGCCCTGCTTCGCGTTCGACACTCCCGCCGGCTTTTTCTACGGCTTTCCGGCGCTCGACGAGCGCGGCGTGAAGATGGCCGAGCACACCGGCGGCACCCCCGTCGCCGATCCGCTCGCGCTCGATCGCTCCCTCGACCGGGCCGAGGCGGCGCGCGTGGCGGCGGTGGCGCAGGCGCGGCTCCCGACTCTCGGCAGCGATCTCGTCCACCATGCCGCCTGCCTCTACACGATGACCCCCGACGCCCACTTCCTCATCGGGCTCCATCCCGAGCAGTCACGCGTGGCGATCGCGGCCGGTTTTTCGGGGCATGGCTTCAAGTTTGCAAGTATCGTCGGCTCGATCCTTGCCGACCTCGCCCTCGACGGCTCGACGTCGCAGCCGATCGGTTTCCTCGCCCCGAGCCGGTTCGCGGGCTAGTCGATTCTCGCGGCCGAGGGCCGGCGGCCGTATCATCGCGGCGATCCCATCCCCTCCGACGGAGACGCTTCCATGCCGAGCCTGCGTGCCATCTGCTTCGTTCTCGTGGCATCGGCGATTGCCGCAGGCCCTTCCCCGGCCATCGGCCAGGCGCCCCCTCGCACCCACGACATCGAGGTCGACGACTACTTCACCCTCGGCACCCCGTCCACCCTCGCCGTCTCCCCCGACGGCGCCACCGTCGCCTACATCGAGCAGCGTTGGGAAGGCGCCGACGCCACGCGGAATGCCGACCTGTGGATCGTCAACGTGGCCACGAAGGCTCGGCAGAGGCTGACCTTTGACCGGGCCGAGGAGGCCGGGCCACAGTGGAGCCCTGACGGTCGATTCCTCTACTTCACCGCCAACGTCCGCCGCCCCGGCGACGATGCCCCGCCCCACGACGGCACGTCGCAGGTGTGGCGGATTGCGGCCGACGGCTCGGGGCTCATGGCCGTGACGCGAGTCAAGGATGGAATCGGTCGCGCCGAGCTCTCCGCCGACGGCCGGGCCCTCTACTACACCGTCGTCGCCGAGGGCACCGACGACGAGTGGAAGGATCTTCGCACTCGACACAAGGAAGTCGAATACGGCCATGGCGTGACGAAGTTCACGCAGGTGTGGCGCCTCGATCTGGAGAGCTGGAGAGCGGAGAAGCTCGTCGACGAGAAACGCGTCGTGACGGCGCTGCGGGTCGCGCCCGACCAATCGCGGATCGCGATGGTGACGACTCC
>CAJBCV010000377.1 GCA_903951635.1 uncultured Planctomycetaceae bacterium | reverse complement strand
CGTCCGACCGACAGCGAGAAACCTGGCCAGATCCTCGGTGGCGACGAGCGTGTCGCGCTCCATATCGGCGAGCTCCAGCGGCTGGAGGGCTTCGGTCACCGGCAGTTCGCGGCGGGCGATCTCGAGGGTCTTCTCGCCGATCGCGAGATCGAGCTCGAGATCGGCGATCGCCCGGTCGAGCTTCTCGGTGTCGAACTCGACCAGGACGTCGCCGGCGTTGACGCGCGTGCCGTGGGGAATGATCCGCACGATCTCGAGCGGCTGCGCCCACTGCTCCGGTTTGTGCTGGACGACCGTGGCATCGACGGGCTCGAAGTCCCCCTTCGACTCGAAGGCGACCTCAAACCGCCCCTTCTCCGCCGTCACCGTGTCGACCGGCTTCGCGTCCGGGGCTTTCTCAGCCGCCGGCTTGGCCGGCTCCTGGGCCCGGGCCCGCTGCGTCCCCGTCTCGTGGAATCCGGCAGCCAGCGCGACGAGCGCCACGCCCGTCATGCCGAGCCCCCGCCATGCCCCAGCCCGTCCCGCATCGCCACGAACCACACCCCTTCGCATCGCTTCGACTCCTCGAGGAGCAGGACGGCCGGCTGCGGGAACCACCCCCGCGACGGCACACGCTCGCGGAAAGGTTGTACCATCACCCCCACGGGCCCGTCTTCACACTCCCCGGGAGACTCGGCGTCGCCGTGGGGAGGCCGATGGCGGGGAATCGACCTCCGACTCGCTCCAGGAGCCCACTTCAAGTGACCACCCCGAAGCCTTCCCGACTCCGCCGACTCCTCCTCGCGTCGATGATCGCCGCCGTCGCCTCGCCCTTCTTTCCCACCCTCGCTGCCGATCCGGACGATCTGCCGCCGGGGGCCCGGAAGATCCCCCACCGCCGCGACGATCCGGACCGCTACCAGAACTTCGTCGTCAACTGGGATGCCGGCACGGACCTCCTCTGTGCCGTCGTCAGCACGCCCGCTGACTACGCCCGCCTCTTCCATCCCGCCCCGGTGATCGGTGGCAAGAAGCCGTTCGCGCCGCCGGACGACGCCTTCACGAAGGAGCATCTCCTCGTCGTCGCCCGTGTCGTCGGCGGCAACGGCGGGAGCGTGCTCGAGATCAAGCGCGTGGTGGAGAAGGACGGTGACCTCGAGATCCATCTCGACGACCGCCCCTCCACGGCTCCCGCGACCTTCACCGTCAAGCAGGCGGCCCTGGCCTGGATTCCGCGCCGCGACGCCGGGCAAATGACGTTCGTCGCCAAGGGCGAGGCGATCGCGACCCTCGATCCCGCCGCCGGCACCTGGATCTCGCCGGCGCTTCCGGAGCCAGTGAAGGCGGAGTGATCGCCGGTTCGCACGGAAGTCTTCGACCACTGGTGGTATCGGCGTCCCGCGTTCCTCGACTGGCCCCTGTCGGCCGCGCTGCAGATTTCAAAGCCAACCCTTACTGCCACAACCTCCCTCGACGTCGTATCCCGCATGACAGCCCAGCCGGATCCCACTCGGAACCCATTCGCACCGCCGCAGGCTGACAAAGCCTCGGACGCATCTTCGCCGCCATCGGCTAAGAAGCAGCGCTACGCCAGCTTCATCCGTCGGGCGGCCGCCTCGATGATTGATTCGGGGCTTCTCTACGTGACACTTCTGGGCGTTATCAAAGTCATCATGCTGGATGCCGTGCGTCCTTACATGCTGCCGATCGAAGCGATCGTGCCCCCCTTCCGAATCGGCCTCGCTATTTCTTTGGTCCTCGCTTTGGTCTACCACGCCGTGCTCGAGTCCTCTGCATGGCAGGGAACCCTTGGCAAGCGAATCGTTTCGATCAAGGTCACCGATCTCGAAGGAAATCGCCTAACCATCGGCAGAGCCGGTACGCGGTATATCGCGAAACAGATCATCCCCTTACTCTCAATTCTGACCGGCACCCTGATCCAGGGAGATGGCGGTGCCGCCTTGGTGACATACTGCCAAGAAGGCGCTATTCCTGCCTATTTGGTCCAACTGTTCACCCGCCAGCGGCAGACGCTCCATGACATGATCGCCGGGACGATCGTCGTGAACCGCTAGCTGTCCGTGGAAAAAGTCATCCATAACCTTTTTCCACGTGAGACACCCCCCAAAAAGCCGTGATTTTCGGAGGTGTCGGCCGCCGCATCCAGCAGCGGGCACTTTATCCACAGCCTCCGAGCGGTCCGGGGGGCCGGTGGAATCCGGCAACCAGGGTCCTAAAGGATGCCACGGCTCGCCGGGCAACTGCCTACTTTGGCGCGGGGATCGTCTCGATCTCCGTGCCGGTGGTCGCGTCCCAGACGTGGACCGCGCCGTCGGCGGCGCCGGCCGCGATGACGTCGCCGCCCGCAGCGACATCGAGGGCCTGAAGCGCGGAGGCCACCGGCGGAAGCGTCCGCACGAGGCTGCCGTCGGTGCCCTTGTGGAGGCGCACGACGCCGTCGGCACTGGCCGACAGAATCTCGTCGGTCGCTCCCCGGAAGTCCACCGCCGTCACTGGCCTCGTGAAGCCCTCCAAGGCGCGTTTCCGGCTGCCCGTGTCGGCGTCCCAGAGGAAGAGACCCCCATCGGAGCCAGCCGAGGCGATCTCGAGGCCATCCGATTTCCAGGCGACGCCGAGGACTCCGCCTTGATGCCCCACGAAGCGGGCCAGGGGCTTCGCCGAAGCGACGTCGAACGCTTGCACGATCCGATCGGCGCCGGCCGACGCGATCCGACGCCCATCGGGGGCGAAGCGGGCGGCGTGGACAACATCGCGGTGCGCCTCCGGGAGATGGAACAGCCGCGCCCCATCGGCCACCTGGAAGATCGTGACTTCGCCACGCTCTGCCGGCACGCCACCGCCGACGAGTAAGTGCGTTCCATCGGCGGAGAAGTCGAGACAGAGCACTCGGTCGGCGATGAGCCCGGGCTTGGAGTCACCGCCGATCGTGGCGACGAGCTTCCAAGGAGGATTGGTCTCCCAGGCGACGAGAGCACCGTCGCCGGTGAGCGTCACAAGCTTCGAGCCGGAAAGGAACGCCCCTGCCACGAGCCCCCCCTGTCCGCTCGCCTGCGAATCGATCGCCGCGCCGGTGGCGGCATCCCACAGATGGGCCGCGGGAAAATCGCCGACCGTGAGCAGACGCGTCGAATCGGCGGAGAAGGTCGCCCGGCGGATCGGCCGCTCGGCCCCCTTCGCCGCGCCAGTGGCCGCATCGAGCCGCCCCTTCATTTCGTTGACCGCCGCCGCGGCGCGCTGATCGATCTCCCGAGCTTGCTGAGCGGCGGCTTGGGCACGCTCGAGATCTTTGCGGGCCGCAATCTCCACGTCGACCGCGCCGCGCCGTGCCTCCTCGGCCTGCTTCGAGGCGGCCGTGGCGGCAATCGCAGCCTTCTGCGACTCCGTCAGCTTCGTCGCCGCCGCGGTGGCGCCCATGGCGGCGGTCGTCGCTGCCTGAGCCGCCGACTGCGCCGCGGCCTTCGCCGCTTCTTGCTTCTGCTGGGCAGGGGCAAGCGCGGCAACAGCCTCGGCGAGCAACTGCTTGAGGAGGGGCTCGTCCGGCTTGGTATCGGCCATCGCCTGCCGCTGCGCGACGCGTTGCTCGGCGACGGAAAGCTCGATGGCCGATTCCTTGACGGCCTGATCGGCCTTCGCCTTGGGAAGGAGGAGCGCCCGGAATGCCGCCGAGGCGGCGTTCGTCTCGCGTTCGGCGGTGGCCTTGGCGTCATTGGCCTGATTGGCGGCGGCGGTCTTTTGCTGGAGTTCGCCAGTCGCGGCCGCGACCGCGGCCCCGCACTTCACGACGGCCTCCTGAATCATCGGCATCGCCTTGTCGGCGGCCTCGGAAAGCTGCTTTGTATGGAGAGCCCGCTCGGTGGCGATCGCCACCTGGCGCGAAAGGAACGGGAGGGCGGCGAGCAAACGCTGATCACCGCGCAGTTCCGCGACCTGCTCCCCGCCCGGCTGCCAGAGCCGGGCGACGGCGTTTTCCCCGACCGTCGCCACGCGTGTGCCGTCGGGGCTCACCGCCACGCCGGCCACCGGCCCGCCGTGGGAATACGTCGCGACGATCGCTCCATCGGCGACCCGGATCCGCCGGGCGATGCCGTCGGCGCATCCGGTCACCACCTCGCCACCGTCGCCGGGGAAGGCGGCGACGGCCGTCACCGCGCCGCCATGGACAGGATTCTGGTTGAGCCCGGGAGTCGAGCGCCCCGCGGTCAGCGGCCAGCGCCAGCCGCCGTCGGCCGCCGTCGTAACGATCCATCCCGGCCCCCGCTCAGGCGTTCCCCCGAGGAACGCCAGATGGGCGATCGGCAGGACGTGGTTCGTCAACCGTTCGAGAAGCGCACCGGTGGTCGTGTCGTGGACGAGAACCGCCGGTCGTGCCCCCGCGACGGCAGCGATGATCCGCTGCCGATCGTCCGACCAGGCAAGCGCCGTCACCTCGCCACCGAGGTTGCCGATGCCGTGAATCCCGAACGCTCCCCCCTTCGCCTGCCAGAGGCGAAGCGATCCATCGATCGCCCCGGTGGCGAAGCTCTCGTCGTCGGTGACGGCAAGCGCCCGGATCGGCACGCCATGCCCGACCGTAAACAGCCCCTCCCCCGACTCGACCCCATATCCGCGCACGGCGCCGTCGGCCGACGCGGCGATCACCTGGCGGCCCTGATCGAGGAAGGCCACGCCGTTGACGCTCTGGGCGCTCCCCTCGAGCTGCCGCACGAAGCGGAGATCGACCGGCGCGATCGCACCGTCCCCGCGAACGCTCGCGCACGCCTGCGCCGTGCCATCGAGAAGGATCGCGAGCGCCGCCGTCGTCTCTCCCTCGACCCGTTCCACCAGCCGCCCCGTCGGCACATCCCACAACACGACCACCTCCCGATCGGCGTCGCGCTCGAGCGACACCAGCCGCTTGCCGTCGGCCGACAGCCCCACGGCGCCGATGCTCCTGCCATGGCCGGTGAATGTCTGCTGGACCTGACCGGTGGCGAGAACATGGGTGCGGACGAGCTTGTCGTCGCCGGCAGCCACGAGCGTGGCCCCGTCGGCCGAGAGGCCGAGCGCCGTCGGCGGCGACTGAAGCTCCCACGACGCCGCCTGCCGGGCATCGGGGAGATGCCAGAACTTCACCCCCCGATCCGCCCCCACCGACCAGGGTTGGTTGCCCGCCAGGAATCCGACCGCGAGCACCTGGGCCGAGTGACCAGCGAGATCCTTGCCAACGACTCCGTCGGCGACAGACCAGGAGCGGAGGAGATAATCGGCGCGGGCCGCGAGGACGAGCGTCAGATCGGGGCTCACGGCGACGGCGGTCACGGGGCCTTCGGCGTCGAAGCGGCCGATGAGCGGCGTCGCCGCGTTGGACCAGTCGGATAGCCGAACGATGCCGTCGGCGCCTCCGGAGACGATCCGCCCGCCATCGGCCGAGAAGGCGAGGGCCGTCGTTCCGCCGTCATGCCCCGGAATCGTCGCCGCCACCGCGCCCCCTTCGAGCCTGAGCACGCGGATCACCGGCCTGCCGTCGACGCTCCCGGCCACGGCGACCAGACGGCGGCCGGGATGATGGGCGCTGGCCGACACTCCCGCGAGCGCCTGCTCCCCCTTCCCACCACCGCCCTCAGCCTTGCTCAGCCTCCAGAGCGTGGCCTGGCCATTCTCGAGGCCGCTGGCGAGGTGCTTTCCGTCCGCTGACGCGGCGAGCGCCGTCACCTTTGCAGCCCCCCCACGCCAGCGCCGCTCCACTTTCCCCTCGTCGCCGCCCGGCCCCGGCGTCACCAAGAGCATCGCTCCGTCCGCGGCACCGACGACGATCTGCGGCACCGTCTCCTTCGTCGCCCCCGGCGCAAGCCCGATCGCGCTCAGCGGCGCGTCGAGGGGAGGGAGGAGGATCGTGCCGTGCGGATCGCTGCGGCCGGCGGCATCGAGCTTGAGCAGTTCCACCCGTGTCCGTCGGCCGTCCGTCGGCTCCGCCACCGCCATCCAATGACGGTCGGCCGTCATCGTCGCCCGGCGGTCGGCCACCACGGTGGTGATGAGCTTTTGCGGAGCGCGCTCGGGCAGGTCGAAAACGCGGAGTTGATTGTCGTTGCCGGCGACGATCAGCCGGCCCCCCGGCACGACCGCGACTGCATTCACCGGCCCCGGCGCCTCGATGACGCCGCGGAGCGCACCGTCGCCGACGCCCGTCAGCCGGATCACGCCGTCGGCCGACGCCGACACGAGCGTGCCGTTGTCGGCAAACACGACCGCTGTGATCCGATCGGCGTGCCCGGAGAGTTCCCGGCCGATCGCCCCCGTGGCGCCGTCCCAGGTCCTCACACTCGCGCCGACGGCGGTGGCCACGATCCGGCCATCGGGGGAGGCGGCCATGAGGGGCGTTGGGCCGCCAACCTGTCCCTGCCAGGCCCTGGCGTCGCGCGGCCGGCGCCACAGTTTCACCTCACGGGAACCGCCGGACGCCAGGGTCTCGCCGAAGGGATCGAGCGCGAGCGCCGAAATCGACTCGCGATGGGCAACCCGCACCGCGCCGCCTTCAACGCTTCCGTCGACGACCCCCGGATCGACCATCTCGGCGACCGGGCCGCCTCCGATTCCATAAAGCCGGAGTCGATTGCCAACGGCCGAGGCGACGAGATCCCCCGTCGGCGAGAGCGCCACGGCGAGCGCCGGGGTGTCCTCGGCAGGCGATTCCTTGCCGCAGAGGCCGAGGCTCCCGGCGAGCGCCACGGCCACCACGAATCTCACCCCGCCACAGAAGAACGGCATCGTCGGCATCGCTTCTCCGCTTTCGCTGTCAGCCCAGGAAGACAACGTTCCGTGCGCGCTGCCGTCTCGGGCTGCGATTCCCAACCCCGTTCCCGGTGCCAGGCAGTCTACTCCTCCGGGTCTCCGTCCGCGGCGGCCACAGGGGATAGCCCCCCGGGAAGAGTTGCCAGTTTTCTGCCAATCGTTACACTCCCCAGTGGGGTCGGGGGTTCTTTGCTTCAGGGGGATTTTATGAAGACAGCACGGCTGCGCTCCGTCGTTTCCACATCGCCTCCGCCATTCCGCCGGCTGCTCGGCACCGCGGCACTCGCGATCTGGACGCTCTCCCTGTGGACGCTCTTGGCCGGTGGATTTCTCGCCGGCAACACGGCCTTCGCCGGCGAAGCCGACCTCCTCATCCCCGATCTCACGCAGGCCCGATTCTTCAACGAATCGATCAGTGGCTGGAACCTGCTTTTCTACGGCTCATTCGTGATCGCCGGCACGCTTGGCATCTCGCTCTACCTGCGCAATCAGATCAGAGCTCTGCCGGCGCATGAATCGATGCTCAAAGTGGCCGACATCATCTTCGAGACCTGCAAGACGTACCTCCTCAAGCAGGCCCAATTCCTCGCCCTCCTGTTCGCACTCATCGCCGCGGCGATGGCCTACTACTTCGTCGTTCTCAAGGGGGAACCGGTCGGCACACTCCTCCTCGTCCTTCTCTTCTCGCTCGTCGGCATCGGCGGGTCGTTCTGGGTCGCTTGGTACGGGATCCGCGTCAACACGTATGCCAACGCCCGCACCGCCTTCGCCTCGCTCCGCGGCGAGCCGTGGGACGTCGTCAACATCCCTCTCCGCGCGGGCATGTCGATCGGCCTGTTCCTGATTTCGCTGGAGCTGATCATGATGGTGATCATCCTCCTCTTCGTCCCGCGAAACGTCGTCGGCTACTGCTTCCTCGGCTTCGCGATCGGCGAGTCGCTCGGGGCCTCGGCCCTCCGCATCGCCGGCGGCATCTTCACGAAGATCGCCGACATCGGCTCCGACCTCATGAAGATCGCCTTCAAGGTCAAGGAGGACGATCCCCGCAATCCCGGCGTGATCGCCGACTGCACCGGCGACAACGCCGGCGATTCGGTCGGCCCGACGGCCGACGGCTTCGAGACGTACGGGGTCACCGGCGTCGCCCTGATCTCGTTCATCACCCTCGCCGTTCCCAGCACCGACATCCAGGCGAAGCTCATCGTCTGGATCTTCTTCATGCGGTTCCTCATGGACTTCATGTCGGGGGCCTCCTACTTCCTCAACCAGTCGATCTCCGAGAAGAAGTACAAGGGGCTCAAGGAGTTCGACTTCGAGGAGCCACTCACGCGGCTGATCTGGATCGCCTCGATCCTCTGCATCGGCATGTCGTATCTCATGAGCTACCTCCTCATCGGTGACATCACCGTCGACGGCGGCACGAAGCTCCCGAACCTGTGGTGGCAGCTGGCGACGATCATCAGCTGCGGCACGCTCGCCGCCGTGCTCATCCCCGAGTTCACGAAAGTGTTCACGAGTTCCCACTCCAAGCACGTTCAGGAGATCGTGACGGCCTCGCGTGAAGGGGGCGCCTCCCTGACGATCCTCTCCGGCCTCGTGGCCGGCTACTTCAGCGCCTTCTGGAAGGGGATGCTGATCGCCGGGCTGATGTTCGGGGCGTTCATCGTCAGCCAATTAGGGCTCGATCAGGTGATGGGGGAATATGCCTCGATCTTCGCCTTCGGCCTCGTCGCCTTCGGCTTCCTCTGCATGGGCCCGGTGAACATCGCCGTCGATAGCTACGGACCGGTCACCGACAACGCCCAGTCGGTGTTCGAACTCGCCCAGACGGAGCACATTCCCGGGATCGCCAAGGAGATCGAGCGCGACTTCGGGTTCAAGCCCGACTTCGAGCAGGGGAAGCACTACCTCGAGGCGAACGACTCGGCCGGCAACACCTTCAAGGCGACCGCCAAGCCGGTGCTCATCGGCACGGCTGTCGTCGGTGCCACGACGATGATCTTCTCGATCATCCTCGCGCTGAAAAAAGACGGGCTCCTCCACTTGAGCCTCACCGACGCTCCGGTCCTCCTCGGCTTCATCTGCGGCGGCGCGGTGATCTTCTGGTTCTGCGGGGCCTCGATGCAGGCCGTCACCACCGGCGCCTACCGGGCGGTGGAGTACATCAAGCAGAACATGAACCTCGACAAGACCGAGGCCGACATCGAGGACTCGAAGACGGTCGTGCGGATCTGCACCGAATATGCCCAGAGCGGGATGTGGAACATCTTCATCGCCCTGATGACGATCACGCTGGCCTTCGCGCTGTTCGACCCGAACTTCTTCGTTGCGTATCTCATCTCGATCGCGATCTTCGGTCTCTTCCAGGCGATCTCGATGGCCAACACCGGCGGTGCCTGGGACAACGCCAAGAAGCTCGTCGAGGTCGATCTCAAGGAGAAAAACACCCCGCTCCACGACGCCACGGTCGTCGGCGACACGGTGGGCGATCCGTTCAAGGACACGACGAGCGTGGCCTTGAACCCGATCATCAAGTTCTCGACCCTCTTCGGCCTCCTCGCCGTGGAGATCGCGGTCAAGATCCGCCATCCGGTCGATGCGGCGGGCAATCACCTCACCGGCCCAGACAAGCCCTTCGACTACACCGGCATCGTCGGCGTGGTGATGCTCCTGGTGGCGTTTTACTTCGTGTGGCGATCCTTCTACTGCATGCGGATCCCGCAGCGCGAGCCCGCCACCGGCAAGGCCCACTGATCAAAGCCATGCCTTCGTTCAACGAAAGACGTACGCGTACTGCGGAAAACCATCGATCGCCCGCGAAATGAAGCGAAGAAACGACCGGCCTTCCGCAGATTCGAGACGATTCCACACGTCAAACTTCCACTCCGCTGGCGCGTACGTGGGCGCCCGATCGGGCCAGGGATACTCGAGGTTCATCCGATCAGCTCCAGCGAGAGCGGGAGGCAATCGTTCGATGTCGCGAGCGATTCCGCCGACTTGGAGAAGCAATCGCTCGAATCGCTCGAATCTCGAGGTACTAAACACACGGCCCAGGAGAATCTGATCAGCTTCACGAACCGTGCCCATGCGACGGAGAAGCCTCGTCAGGCCGAGATGGGAGTGTCTCGGAGGCGGATCGCTTGCGCGAAACGAAGCCTTGGCGATCTTCTCGCCGGCCATTTGAAGAGCCTGGAGCGAATGGCACTGGTATCGCCATCCCGCAACCCCTCTGAGATGGTCGAACAAAGCCAGGTCGGCCCTCGCCTGCTTCCACCAGAGTTTCTGGGCGGGATTCACCGCTGGTGTCCTCGTGGCGAATCTGGACGGTAGATGACCGCGGCGTCGAGATTCCAAGTGTTCGGAAGCTGGAGCGTGTTGTTCCGGATCCGCTCGTACTGCTCGGGCGTCACGTCGATGATCCAGAGGACATGCTCATTGCCCGTGCCCATGTCGACGCCGTAGCTGATCGGTTCAAGGTGGTCGTCGGGATCGAGCATCTCTGTGTTGATTTCGAGAAACCGAATCTCGCGTTCACCGGCGTTCGTCGGCAGGTAGACGACTTTCTCGATCCCCTCGTCCACCTTGAGGTGCTGTTTGGCATACCAGCGGGCCATGGAATCACGGTCGAACGCGACGGTTGACATGGGTGGATCTCCCTCGGCGGGGGGCATCGAAGTCCACGGCCCGGCCCACACCGGAACCTTTCGGAAGTGTACAGACGCACACTCCTGGCGTCAATCGGGGGTGATGGTCGGTGGCCCGGTCGCTACTCCTCGACGAAGTAGTCGCTATCGAGCTTCTTGACGACGTACGTCTGGGCGGGGCTGCACCCGACGTCGTGGAGGATCATCAGCCGGGCGAGCGTGCGGCCGTCGACGAGCACGATCTTCGTGTCGATCTGGCCGGCCCACACAGGACTTACGGAACGAATGATGCACGAGCGAAACGCCCCGCCCCGTCAGGCCACCTCGGCCCAGATGACCAACTGCACCGGGGCGTCGAAGGGCATCTCGGTGATGCCAAGCGCGACGCGGGTGTGGATGCCGCGGTCGCCGAACAGTTCGTTGAAGAGGTGCGAGGCGCCGTCGAGAACCCGCGGATGGCCGCGGTAGCCGGGGGCACAGTGGACGAAGCCCTCGACGCGGACGATCCGCCGGATCGCCTCGAGATCACCGATGGCCGCCTGAAACTGTGCCAGGGCATTGATCGCGCAGACCCGGGCGCACGCCTTCCCTTCCGCTTCGCTCACCTCGGCGCCGATCCGGCCGATATGGAGGAGCTTCCCGTCGACCCAGGGAAGCTGACCGGAGGTGACGACGAGGTTGCCGGTGCGGATCGCCCCGACATAGGCCCCGGCCGGCTTGGGCACCGCCGGAATCGTGATCCCGGCTTTGACAAGCGCCGCGGCGACTGACTCGGTCGGATGGATCATGGAGGCTGTCCTGGGGAGCG
>CAJBCV010000376.1 GCA_903951635.1 uncultured Planctomycetaceae bacterium | reverse complement strand
TGCGAACCTCGGAGAAGCGAGGCAACGACAAGCATCGGGGCCCACAGCGCGATCGCCACCGCCGCGAGCAGCACGACCTTCGCCATCAGACGGACCGCGCGCGACACCGGAAGCGGTGCGATGAACTCTGCTGACCGGTCGGCCCGCTCCCCGGCGAGGCTATTGGCGGCGATCATCGGGAGCAGGAAAACGCTGACGTGGACGGCGATCCATGAGGCGAAGTAGCCGACGACCGCCATCGAATCGACGACGCGGACCTTGCCACCGGCCGTCTCGGGGGTCTGTGGCTGGCTGAAGACCAAGAGGAGGAGTGCGACGATGATGCCCAGCGCCACGAAGAGGATCGTGCGGCTGCGGCGCCACTCTCGCCACACGAGCTGATCGAAACCGTTCACGACTGGCTCCTTTCTTCATTCCGGCCCGACCGGGCGCGGGCCATGTGCTTGAAGATCTCTTCGAGGGAGAGGGGATCAACGCCCAGCACCTCGACGCCTGGAAGGCCGCGGAGGCGCTCCATCGCGCCACCCGAGCCATCGCGGAGGACGAGCGTCCACTCGCGGCCCGAGCGTTGCGAGCCATAGACGTCGATCCCTGCCGGCAGCGGACGGGGAAGGGCGTCGTCGACGCGCATTCGCACGCGGCGCACCGCGGTGAGGAGGTCGTCGGTGGCGCCGTGGTGAACGAGCCGGCCGGCGACGACGACGGCGATGGAATCGGCGAGGCGCTGGACATCGTCGAGAGAATGGGAGGAGAAGAGGACCGTCCAGGGGCGATCCGGGGCGGCGGCAATCACCGTTTCCACCACTTCCTCGCGGGCCAGCGGGTCGAGGCCGGCCATCGGCTCGTCGAGGAGGAGCAACTCGGGCTCAGGGGCCACCGCCGCCACGAGACCGAGCTTGACGAGCGTGCCGCGCGAGAGGCTCCCGACGCGCGTCTTCAGCGGGATGCCGAGCCGGTCGACGAGCCGCGTGGCGAGGGTGTCGTTCCAATGGCGACGGAGGCCGCGGCAGAACCGGAGCACCTCGGCTGCGGTCATCCACCGGTCGGCGTGGAGGGTGTCGGGGACGTAGCCGATGCGCTCGCGGAGCGCGAGGACGTCGCGGAGCGGATCGAGGCCGAGGACACGGATCGTGCCCGAAGTCGGCCGCTCGAGGCCGAGAAGGAGGCGGATGAGCGTCGTCTTGCCAGCGCCGTTGGGGCCAACGAGCCCACAGATCGAGCCGGGGGGGATCGAAAGAGAGACATCGTCGAGAGCGACGGTCGTGCCGAAGCGTTTCGTCACACCGTGGATCGAGATCGCCGGAGAATGCGCCGGGGCGGGCGTGGCCGGGCCGACCTGGACGTGTGGGGCGAACGTGGCGTTCATGCGTCGGCCTCCTTCGGGCTGCGGCGGTTTTTTCGGGGCGCCGCGGGGGTGCCGGGGGACGGGATCGATCGCGTGGCCGTGGCGAGTGCCTGCCGGAAATTGGCCGCGATCGCTTCGGGGGCGAGGCCGGCGGCCAGGCCGATGCGGATGCCCCGTTCGAGGGCGGCACGGACCTCCTCGACGGCACGGGGACGGGCATCACTCGGGGCCCGCTCGGCGACGAACAGGCCGAGGCCGCGGCGCGCCTCGACGATCCCCTCGCGGGAGAGCTCGTCGTAGGCCCGCTGGACGGTATTCGGATTCACTCGGAGGGTGATCGCCAGTTCGCGGAGCGACGGCAGCGCCTCCCCCGGCCGGTAGGTGCCGGCCGCCACGCCCCCCCGGATCGCTTCGGCGATCTGGAGATAGATCGGCAGGTGGCGGCGGGGGTCGATCTGCACGCGGGAATCCTCGGACAGCGTGGCCCGTTTAACTAGTGAACTAGTTCGGTAGTGCAGTGTACGAGCGTCGAGAAAAACGGTCAACTCGTGGCGGAATATTCATGAACGGCGTTCGGGAAGCGATTCATCCCGCCCCCATGGCCCG
>CAJBCV010000375.1 GCA_903951635.1 uncultured Planctomycetaceae bacterium | reverse complement strand
GCCGATGCAGATCAGCGGCCGCAGCCGGCTCCCCCCCATCGCCGTCTGCCCCTTGTGGAGAACCGGGCCGTAAGCGCCCCAGCTGAGCATCGCCATCGCCGCGGCGAGGAGGACGCCGAAAAACTTCTCGGCGCGCTGCTCGACCTTCGGCACGAGCCCCTGCGGAGCGGCCGGCTTCTCAGCCGGAGCGTCGGCAGCGGCCGTTTCGGCAGCGGTTGCGGCGGCGACCGCCTTCGGCGCGGAGTGGGGAGCGACCGGCTTGAAGATGAGGACGGTGGCGGCACCGGTGATGACGAGGATCAGCCCGGCGAGGAACGGCGCCTTGAGCTGGTTGAACGACTTCGTCAGCGTCGCGTTGAGGAGCGTGTTGACGACCGGGGCGCCGCCGAAGACGAGCGGCATGACGTAGATCGGCTGCCCGCCGAAGACGCGGACGGCGAGGATCACGCCGAGGGCCCCGAGGGCGCCGGCTGCGCCAGCGAGCAAGCTCCAAAGCACGCCCGCCTTCGTCCACGATCCCTTCTCCCCCGATTTCCCGAGGATCGCCAGCGGGACGACGATCGCGATCCCGAAGTAGGCCAGCCCCACGCACATGAATGCCCGCAGGGCCGAGCCGAGCTGGCCGCTACCGATGTGGAGCACCGGTCCGTAGACACCCCAACAGAAGGCGGTCAGGGCGATCGCGGCCAGCATGCTCACAAACTGCAGCATCGGAAGACTCCGGACGGGCAAGAGGACAGGAAAGGGTAGGGAAGGGGCGACGGCTGCCGCCGCGATGGAGGCGACGTCAGGCGACTCGGTGGCCGGCGTCGGCTGCCTCGATCGATCGACCTGCGTGTCGGTCGAGGAGCGAGAGCATCATACCCCCCACCGCGTCGACGGTGAGGAGCCGCATACAATCGTGGTGGCCGAGTGGACAAACGCGTTTCCCGCATGGGGAACAGGCGAGGTCGAGACGCGCTTCCTCGAGATTGGGGTGGTCTGACCATCCCAGCCGCACGTCCATCGGACCAAGGATCGCGACCGTCGGGACGTTGAACGCGGCGGCGAAGTGGCGCGGGCCGCTGTCGGTCGAGGCAACGACGGCGGCGCGGCGGATGAGCGCCTTGGCGAGGCCGAAGGGGAGCGCCGGCTCGTCGGCGAGGCTCGCCACGGAGGGATGCGCCGCCACGGCGACGATCCTCCGGGCCTCGTCGCGGTCGCCGGGTCCGCAGTGCACCACGACGCGGGCATCGGGGCGCTTGTCGAGGACGAGGCGGGCGAGGGCCGCAAACTTCTCCGTCCCCCAGCTCTTGGACGGGCCGAAGGCGCCGTTGTCGTTGAAGAGGACAAGTGGTCCCGAGTGGCTCCTGGGAAAGAGCCGAGCGAGAACGGCGCTTGCGAGTTGCTCGTCGGCGGGGCTCGTTGCCAATTCCGGCTTGAGCGAACCAGCCGGTACGCCGACCCGTTCGGCGATCGCCATCGCGGAGCGCGTCGGGGATTGGAGATCGATCCGGCCGGCGCGGCGCGGTGGCGGGAGGACGTCGGTGAGGAGGAGGCGGCGCCAGTGACCGGCAAATCCGACCCGCCTCCGGGCCCCGGCAGCCCAGGCCAAGCTCGCCGTCGAAAGGGAGTTTGGCACGACCAGCGCCGTGTCGAAGCGGCGGGCGCGGAGGGTGCGGACGACGCCCGGAAACCGGACCGCCGGGCTCCGTCCGCGGCGATCGTAGGGGACGATGTCGTCGAGCCAGCCGGTGCCGTCGAGGATCTCGGCGAAGTGCGGCTTCACGACCCCCGTGATCCGGGCCCCCGTGCCCACATGGGCGCGCAGGGCGCGGAGCATCGGGGTCGTCATGACCAGATCGCCGACCCAGCGGGGGAGGATCACGAGGATGTTCATGGCGGCTACCCTACCCGGCGGCCCGCCCCCCGTTCAAAGCCAATTCGCCCGCCGGAGCGGCCGCGGCGGGGGGGCGACGCCAGCCGTCGCTGTCAGCCGCGGGCCGCAAGGGCGTCGCGGGGCGCAAGCCGAGCCACCGATCGGGTGGCGAGAAGCCCTGCCAGGAGCGCCACCAGGAGCGTCAGGCCGCAGGTGAGGGCAATCCACGCCAACGGGACGGAGGCTCGGCCTCCGGCGATGTGGGCAGGGAGGGTGACGGCCCCGGCCAGGGCCCCGGCGACAAGGCCGAGACCGACCATGAAGCAGGTCTCGAGGAGGACGATCGCCCGCAGGCGGGCGGGCGGGAAGCCGATC
>CAJBCV010000374.1 GCA_903951635.1 uncultured Planctomycetaceae bacterium | reverse complement strand
TCTTCGTCAGGCATCTCGCCGACGGCGTCGAGGTGCAACTCACGCGCCCCTTCCCCGCGGGAGGCCGACCCTGACGGCCCCGGGCGCGTCATCGCAGGGATTTCAGTCCGGCGGCCCCGCGGAGGCGAGTGAGTGCCCCGAGGGCCGCCGGCTCTTTCTCCAGCAGCCGTACGAGTTGCGAAGGAGAGACGCCGAGTCCGGCCGCGGCCGTCGGCATGTCGAGATCCGCCGCGACGATCCGGTCGAGGGCCTCGGCGACGATCGCCGGGTAGTCGTCGTGATCGACATTGATCGAAAGCCTGCCCTCACGAACGCGTGCCTGCCAGCGCGGCGACGGCTCGGCCGCCGGCGGCTCGCGGTGAACCAGCGCCAGCCTGAGCCGCAGGCGGAAGAGGGCCACGCGACGGTTGTCGGCCTGGCTGCGACGCTCCGAGGCCTCGGCCGAGATGCCGCTCGAGCGGTGGCGGAGGATCACCGCCGTCTCCACCTTGTTGCGGTGTTGGCCGCCGGGGCCGCTCCGCCGGGTGCGCGTCTCGTCGCAGTCACGGAGGAGTTCGTCGGGGGGAAAAGAGGAGGGGTGCATGACAGGGGCATCACCCCGAGATCGCGGCGATCGCCTTGGCGAGCGGACATCCCGGCGGGATCGACGCCCCCGAGCGATAGCGGCCGAGCAGCTCGCGCGACCGCTCGGCGAGCATCCGTCGCACCTCGCGGCGCTTCCCCTTCACCCGCGCGATCTTCATCTGGTCGTAGCCGGTCGTCTGGTGCCGCAGCCAGGCGATCACCGCCGCCTCCGCGCGGCGCTCGATCGGGATCCGTTCGGTACGGGCCACCGTGCCGCTGCCCACCGGCGTGGCGTGGGCGGTGACGGCCCGCGCGAGCTTCAAGGCCCGATCGCCGTAGGCGGGGGCGAAGGCGAGAAAGGCGAGCACCGCCGAAAGGAAGTCGTCGACATACTCGGCCTGATCCGCTTCGCGGCGTTTGAGCGCCGAGGCTTGCTTCTTGGCCCAGGCCTCGGTCGATCGCTCGGCAACGAGCTCGTGGCGGATCCGCTCCACCGTCGCTTCCGGGGCCCAGACGCCGCGCGAGAACGTCCGCCGCCCCTGCTTCTCCTCCATCAGCCAATGGTCGCCGGCCGCCTTGACGCGGCGCGTCAGGGCCGCGTCGCCAGGCTCGAGAAGCACCCAGTCCTCTGGCGCCGCGATCACGCCACCTCGAGCATCGCGGACGGTGCGATGGGTCGGGCCCGGCCGGACGACGAGCCCGCCGCCGACCGCTCGCTTGCCTGCGGAGGCAGTCTTGCCTGCGGAGGGAGGCTTCGCGGTCGGTGTGGGAGGTGGGGCGGGCTGGGCGGCCCGGGAGGTGGGTCGTGCCATGGCGTCCCGTGCGCGTCGAGGGGAGGAATCAGTTGAGCGACTTGAGGCGGACGTTTCGCCAGCGGACGGAGTAGGGCCCCGTTCCCTTGGCGATGCCGTGGACCTGGAAACCGATGTGCCCCTCGGGATCGTTCGGCTGATGGAAGTCGGCGGTGGGAACGCCGTTGATCCAACTCTGGAAGTGGTCGCCGACGACGACGATCCGGTAGCTGTTCCATTCCCCCTTCTTGAAGGCGGCCTTGGCGGCATCGGTGCGGATCGCATCGGTGCCGGTCAGCCCGCTCCACCACACGCCGCGGCGGGCTTCGTCGTAGAAGTTGCCGGCGTGGCCGTCGATCGAGATCTCGCACTGCGGGCCATAGAGTCGGCCGGCCGGCAGCGGGCCCCCGGCGCCCTCCGGCTTCTCCCCCTCCTTGGCCAGATGGCTGCGGACCTGAACTCCGGAGTTGAGTTCGTCATCGACCTTGACCTCGAACTCGAGCTCGAAGTCCTCGAGCGGGGCGTTCGTGGCGAGGAAGGTGTTCGGGCTCCCTTCGGTCGTCGTTCCGACGAGGACGCCGTCGACGACTTTGTAGGTCGCGCTGCCGCTGACGATCTGGAAGCCGTCGAGCGATCCGTTCTTGAACAGCTCCTTCCAGGCCGGAGCCTGGGCGCCGGCGGGCGCCGGGAAGAGCACCAGACTCGTGGCGAGCAGGACGGCGACGGCGAGCGGACGGACAAGCATGGTTCGGGGCTCCAGGGAGAATCGTGATCGGTGGGGAACAGGCCGCTTCACCGGGAACTTCGTCCGGCGTCGCGGGGGGCCGTCGAGCCCGGCCCCTCGAATCGTTCGATGACGAGGGGATCGTGCGAGTTGAGGTCGCCGATCCGCAGCGCCGCCCGGCCGGAGAGGAGGTCGTCGACGATCGGCCCGACGACGGCGGCCCGCCACCCGGAGGCGAGCACCGGATCACGGTCGCCGTGGTGGTAGCCGAGCTTCCAGGCAAGGAGGTCGCGCATGTCGGAGGCGGTGCCGACCAGCGCCGGCGCCAGATTCATCTGCCGGCATGCTCCAGCCAGCGCCGTGGCCATGAACTGCCCGAGCACGGCCAGCTGGGAAGGGGGCGCGCGGAACTTCTCCCCGCCGGGGCATTCCTCGTCAGGGAGCTCCAGACCGCGGGCAATCGCCTCGGAGAGGCCGCCGAGAATGTGGCGCAGATCGGAGCGCTGCATGCCGCGGATCGCCGAGATCTCGCGCGGGTCGGCGCTCTTCCGCTTGCACAGCTCGACGAGCAGATCGTCGCGGAGGACGCGCTTCGGCGGCATGTCGCGCGATTCGGCCACCGAGTCGCGCCAGTGCCACAGCTCACGGGCGACGGCCAGCTCACGCCGCGACAGCCCGGAGAGCCCCGAGACGCGGCGCCAGCGTTTGCGGATGAACGATTCTTCGACCTCATCCTGCCAGGTGGCCATCTCCTCCTCCATCCAGGAGGTCCGGCCGAGAGCGTCGAGCTTGGCCTCGATCTTTTGCCAGATTCGCTCGAGGTGGCGGACGTCGTCGAGGGCGTAGTCGAGTTGCGCCTGCGAGAGGGGCCGCTGCCGCCAGTCGGTCCGCGTCTCCCCCTTGTTCGTCGGGAGGTTCAGGAACCGCCGGACGACCGACGCATAGCCGGCGGGGAAATCGTGATCGACCAGCCCCGCTCCCACCTGGACGTCGAACAGCTTCGAGGGCCTGGCGTGAATCGCGTGAAGGATGAACCCCATCTCCTCGCGGCCGGCGTGGACGACCGTCGTCCGC
Source organism: uncultured Planctomycetaceae bacterium (assembly GCA_903951635.1). Lineage (GTDB taxonomy): Bacteria > Planctomycetota > Planctomycetia > Pirellulales > UBA1268 > QWOP01. Next base: position 1,782 of record CAJBCV010000374.1, on the reverse strand, counting down.
CCCGGTTCGGCGAGGAGCTTCCAAAAAGGATCGAGGTCGCGGGCTTTGAGGGTGTCGATCACCGCGAGGATCCCTGGCGCCGCCACCTGCACCAGGCACAACTGGCTGCGGTAGGTGTGCTCCGAGACGAACTCGGTGTCGAAGGCGACGAAGGGATGCCGGGCCAGCCGGTCGACGAGATCCCGCACCTCCGCATCGGAGGTGACATGATCGAAACCGTCGGCTGGCGGGGAGTGCGTCACGCGGTGGGGGCGTCCGGGGAGCTGGGGAACGGGAACGCGACGAAGCGTCCGGGGGAGTCGGCCCACAGCCTACAGGAAGAGGATCGAAACGAGCACGAAGACGGGGAGGAGAATGCCGAAGCTGTAGAGGAGATAGCCGAAGAAACTCGGCATCCGCACCCCCGACTGCTCGGCGATCGCCTTGACCATGAAGTTCGGGCCGTTCCCGATATAGGTCATCGCGCCCAAGAATACCGCCCCCAGGCTCACTCCAGCCAGTCGGCCTACGTCGACCCCGGCCATCGTCGCTCCCGCGGCCGGCAGGGCCTGGGCGGCATTGAAGAACACGAGGTAGGTCGGGGCATTGTCAAGGACGCTCGAGAGGGCCCCGGAGGCCCAGAAAAACGACCGTGGACTATTCAGCCCGAGGCTCGCCCCACGCTCGTGGAGGATCGCCAGGGCCGGCTGCATGCAGATGAAGATTCCCAGGAACAGGGCCGCCACCTCGAGGATCGCGCCGTAGGTGAAGCCGTTGGCGGTGCGGATCGTGCCGTCGCCGCCGAGGAGCGAGAGGAGCACGAGCCCCACGAGGACGGCCTCGCGGAGGAAAACCCAGGGATGCCAGTCGGTTCCGGGGAACGGCTTGGCCGGGTCGAGAAGGGCCACCGCGGCGATCACGGCGGCCATGATCGGGGCGTTAGGCCAGAGGCCGCGGATCAACAGCGGCGTCGTCTGCCGCTCGTCGCGGGTCCGGTCAGGGAGCGACTCACGGGGGTGCGCGATGAACGTATCCCAGCTCCAGTAGACCGCCAGGAGGACCGCGTTGGTGAACAGCCACGGCTTCCACAGGTTGAGCGTCCAGAGGAAGTCGACCCCTTCGAGGTAGCCGAGGAACAGCGGTGGATCGCCGATCGGGAGGAGCAGGCCGCCGCAGTTGCAGACCATGAAGATGAAGAACACGAGCGTGTGGGCGACGAGCTTGCGCTCCTTGTTGGTCTCCAGGAGCGGGCGGACGAGAAGCATGGCGGCGCCGGTCGTGCCGATGAAGCTTGCCATCGCCGCCCCGAGGGCAAGGAAGGTGGCGTTCGTCGTCGGCGAGGCAACGAGATCCCCTTCGATCCGCACGCCGCCGGTGACGACGTAGAGCGCGAAGAGGAGGGCGATGAAGGGGATGTATTCGGCACACAGGGCATTGGTGAGGACGGCCCCCGCCGTCGGCCAGGAGGGGCCGGTCGCGGCTGGATTGATGAGCGCGTGGGCAGGGAAGTGGAGATCGACCGGCTGGTGATGGAGGAAGGTGTAGTAGCCGAGGGTGATCGCTGCGAGGAGGCCGGCGACGAGGAGCTTGTTGTGGTTGTGCTCCCACCAGTGGGAGATCCCGGGCGCGAGCGGGAAGATCGCGATGGCCGCCAGGAGCAGCGCGAAGGGGAGCGTCGTGGCCGGCGGCGGCGCGGCGGGGTGGGCCGTGTGGTCGTCGGTCGCCGCTTGGGTGACAGAAGCCTCGTCCTGCCGGTGGGCGAGGTTGGCGACCTGGTCATGGGCCGCTTCGGCGCGCTGGGCC
>CAJBCV010000373.1 GCA_903951635.1 uncultured Planctomycetaceae bacterium | reverse complement strand
GGCCTGTTCAGGCCTGGCGCGGGCCGTGCTCGCCGCCGCAGCGGGAGTTTCGGCCCCATCCGCAGTGTCGGCGCCGGCGTGGCCTTGGCTCTCCGCTGCGGAAGTCGGTCTGGCCGAGTTCTTGGCCGGGATCCCCTGGCGACGGCGGCGTTTGGACGATCCAGCACGGGCTCCCGGTGCTCCTGCCCCCGGGCAGGCCTTCGCGACCGGTGACGCGGCCGCGGGGAACGTTCCGCCTGCCAGTCTCACGGGTGGGGAATCGCTGGTTTGGCTGTGGGCCTGTCTGCTCCCATCCAATGGGATGGACGACGCCTGGGATGGACTCGCTGCGGGCAACGCCAACGATGACGGGGCGACGTGGTCCAGAGTCCGCCCCGGAGCGGTTCTGCCGGCGCAGGGGCCGCTTGAGGGACTTGCGCGGGATTTGGTGTCGGGGCCGCTCCCCGACGGGGTGATCGAGGTCGATGAGTCGGCTTGGCGGGCGTGGATCGCGCGGGGGCCGGTGGAGGCCGACCCGGCGGCTCAGGCAGCAGCCTGGGCCGATCGACTGCGGGCGGGCGATCTCCCGATGCCGCAGGCTCCGGGGGGAGCGGCGCTTCCGCTGTCGGTGGAGGGGGGGGAACTTCTCGCCGCGGTCCGACTCGCGGCCGACCATGTCCACCGTGCGCGATCCTTTCAGGATGCCCTCGGAGAGGCCCGCCTCGAAGCGATGCGCGAACTCGCCTATGGGGCCGGTCACGAAATCAACAATCCCCTTGCGAACATCGCCACCCGGGCCCAGACGCTGCTCCTCGACGAGCGCGACCCGGAACGACGGCGGCGGCTCTCGACCATCGTCGATCAGGCCTTCCGGGCCCGCGATCTGATCGGCGGGTTGATGTTGTTCGCGCGGCCGCCCCGTCCCAACCGCGTCGCCACCGACCTCCACGCGATGGTCAGTGCCGTCATCGATCGCCTCGGCTCCCTGGCGGGACAGCGTCTTGCCCGCCTCGACTACACCCCGGCGCCGGCGTCGCTGTCGGTGGTGGTGGACCGCTCGCAGGTCGAAGAGGCGATCCGTGCCGTCGTCAGCAATGCCCTCGAAGCGGTCGGGGAGGGTGGCCTGGTGACCGTTTCGATGTCTCCTGGCCAGGCTTCGGGGGACTGCGATCTGGTGATTGTCGACGATGGTCCCGGCATCGATCCGATCACGCTCCGCAGGGTCTTCGATCCGTTCTTCAGCGGTCGTGAGGCGGGGCGTGGTGCGGGACTTGGGCTTTCCAAAGCGTGGCGTTTTCTCGAGGTCAACAGCGGCACGATCGAGATCGAGAGCCGCGCCGGTCGGGGCACCCGGGTGCTGATCAGGCTCCCGCTGGCCGAAAGTGAGGGGGCCACGACCGCTGCCGTTTTCTCACCAGCGCCCGAAGGTCGCCTTCCCGACGTGCCTTCGCTGGCTTGCGCATCTTCTCCATCCGCCCGAAGTTCGCCCGGTAAAGTTGCCGTAGAGCGCCCGGCGTGATCCTCGCCCCGATCGAGGGCCGGGTGTGGTGAAGCGGCCACTCACCACCGCGGTGGCGGACGCACGGCGGACCTTGTGGGACTTCCCGGGTTTCCCTATTCTCCGCTACCAGCGGAGAGTCTTGTTCGCGGCGAAGGATCGCCCTCCGTGGATCGGTGGCCGCTTCGTCTCGGACTTCCGCCGGTCGAACTGCCCTGCTCGGAGCATGGATGCCCCCATGAGCTACAGAGGATCAGCGGTCGAGACCGGGTTTACCCAGCCCGCGCCGGTTGCCCCGGCCGATGGCGGAACGGTGTCCCGTCGACCCGCCGAGACGGCAGGGCACGTTTCCTCTCCTCCGCGCAGGTCTCCCGAGGCGCAGGTACTCGGTGTGTGTGGCGCTACGGCCAACTGGCTCCGCCAGCGGCAGGCTGCCGACGGGCACTGGCGCGGGCCGCTCGAAGGCGACACGATCCTCGAAAGCGAGTATCTCCTCATCCTCGCTTGGAATGGCCGCCTCGAAGGGCCGCACGTCGCCGGTGCCGTGCGACGGATCCTCCGAGAGCAACTTCAAAGCGGTGGGTGGGCTATCTACCGCGGTGGTCCTGTCGACGTCAGTGCCAGCGTCAAGGCTTACTTCGCGCTGAAGATCTTCGGCGAATCCCCCGACTCCGAGCCGATGACCCGAGCGCGGCGGGCGATCGCGGCGGCAGGGGGCCCTTGGGCCGTCAACAGCTTCACCCGCTTTTACCTCGCGCTCCTCGGGCAGATGTCGTACGGCGACTGCCCGGCGGTGCCTCCGGAGATTGTCCTCCTTCCGGACTGGTTCCCCGTCAATCTCCACCGGGTTTCGGCTTGGTCGAGGACGATGATCGTGCCGCTGTCGTTGATCTGGGATTTCAAGCCGGTCAGGCAACTCCCTGCCGAACACCGGATCGACGAGTTGTTCGCCGATTCGCCCCGCGCCCCGCATGCCAGGCGTCTCGGCGGGGACGACGGTTGGGCGCGGTTCTTCCGTGGGGTCGATCGGATCCTCAAGGCGTGCGATTCGATCGGATTCCGACCGCTCCGCAGCCGTGCGGTCGCCGAGTGCCGCCGCTGGATGCTCGAGCGATTCGACGGCAGCGACGGCCTCGGGGCGATCTTTCCACCAATTCTCTGGAGCATCGTCGCCCTCCGCGCTTACGGGTGCCCCGACGACGCTCCCGAGGTCCGCGAGTGCTGGCGGCAACTCGAAGGGCTCATCGAGCATGAGGCGGATGGCACGACGCGGATCGAGCCCTGCCGCTCCCCTGTCTGGGACACCGCGCTGACCCTCCGTGCCCTCGCCGTCGACCGTCTCGCGCGCCGCGGCCGGGCTGATGCCGGCGTCCCGGATCGGCCCCTCGACGACGCGGTCGACTGGCTCCTCTCGCAGGAGATCCGTACCGACGGTGACTGGTCGCGGCGGACTGTCCCGGTGGCCCCGTCGGGCTGGTGCTTCGAGTACGCCAATCGTTTTTATCCCGACGTCGACGACACCGCGATGGTCCTCATCGCGCTGGCAACGTGGCGTGAGGGGGAATGGTCGGACGACGCGGCGTCACTGCGGCGCCGGTCCCTGGTCGATGCGGCGATCGATCGGGCGAGGCCATGGCTCGAGGCCCTGCAAAACTCTGACGGCGGTTGGGGCGCGTTCGACAAGGACAACAACTGCGAACTCCTCTGCAAGGTGCCCTTCGCCGACCACAATGCGATGATCGATCCGAGTTCGCCCGATCTCGCCGGCCGGGTTTTGGAGGCGTTCGGAAGGATCGGCTACCGCCTCGGGCATCCTCCGGTCGATCGGGCGGTGGCTTACCTGCGTCGATCGCAGGAGGCAAACGGGGCGTGGTACGGGCGCTGGGGGGTCAACTACATCTACGGGGCCTGGCAGGCGATCGAGGGCCTGCGGGCCGTCGGCGTCTCCGCGGACGATTGCATGGTCACCGCCGCGGCCGGCTGGCTCCTCGCCCATCAGCAACCCTGCGGCGGCTGGGGGGAATCGGCCGACAGTTATGCCGACCCGAGCGTTGCCGGCCGTGGGGAGCCGACGCCGTCGCAGACGGCCTGGGCGCTGGCCGGGCTTTTGGCCGCTGGGCATGCCGGTTCCCCGGAGGCCCGCCGTGGCGTTGCCTGGCTCGTCGATCATCAGACGCCTGACGGCGATTGGGAGGAGGAGAACTTCACCGGGACCGGTTTCCCGAAGGTCTTCTATCTCCGCTACCACTGGTACCGCGTCTATTTCCCCCTCATGGCGCTGGGGCGATGGTCGATGGCCCGGGCGGCGGGCGACGCCGATGAGGCTCCGTCCGATGAAAGCATCCAAGCCGCCCGCAGCGCGGGCCAGGTCCGGGAGAAGGTGGCATGAGCGTTCCAGTCGGGCAGATGATCGCTGTCGTGCGGCATGTTCTCCGCGAGCGGTGGCGGGGTAACCATCGTTACCCGCTCGTGCTCATGCTCGAGCCCCTCTTCCGCTGCAATCTCGCCTGCGGCGGCTGTGGAAAGATCCAGCATCCGACGGAGATCCTCCGCTCGCACCTCACTCCGGAGCAGTGCTTCAGCGCGGTCGATGAGTGTGGGGCGCCGATGGTGTCGATCCCGGGAGGGGAGCCGCTTCTCCATCCGCAGATCGAACAGATCGTCGCCGGAATCGTTGCCCGGAAGAAATACCTCTACCTGTGCACCAATGCCCTCAAGCTGGAGGAGATGCTCCCCCACTTCACACCGTCGCCTTACCTGGCATTTTCGGTGCATCTCGACGGACCGAAAGAGGAGCACGATCATGCCGTCTGCCGCGACGGCGTGTACGACATCGCCGTGGCCGCGATCCGGGCCGCGCGGAAGGCCGGATTCCGGGTGACGACGAACTCGACCCTGTTCACCGACGCCGATCCGGTCCGCTACCGGCGATTCTTCGACGAGGTGATGGCGCTGGGGGTGGAGGGAATGATGATTTCCCCGGGCTACTCCTACGAGAAGGCTCCCGACCAAGAACACTTCCTCGCGCGGCGTCGGAGCCAGTCGCTCTTCGCCCGCATCCTCGAAAATGCTCCGCGGCGTTGGAAGTTCAACCAGTCGCCGGTGTTTCTCGAGTTTCTCAAAGGAAACTGGGATCTCGAATGCCGCCCCTGGGGCACGCCGACGTACAACCTCTTCGGCTGGCAAAAGCCCTGTTATCTCCTCGATGAAGGCTATGCCACGAGTTTCCGCGGCTTGATGGAGGAAACGAACTGGGCGGGCTACGGCCGGGCCAGTGGCAATCCGAAGTGTGGCGATTGCATGGTCCACTGCGGGTACGAGCCGGCCGCGGTCGAGGCGACGTTCGGTTCGATCGCCGGGCTCATCGCCACCGCGAGGCTGACGCTCTTCGGGGCTCCGAAACGACCCCTGCCCCCGCTCCCCGAGCCAGTCTCCCCTGCTCCGCTCAAGGTTCAGACCAACGGTCTTCATGCGCTCCCGGTGCTCGGCCAACCGCCGGTCGGCATCGATGGAGCCGAGCCGGCTTGCGGTCGGGTGGCGTAGCAAGACGGGGGGCGGTGCGGCCGGTCTTCAGGCGAGCGTCCGCGCCGCTTCGATCGCCGCGCCCCGGGCGCCGGCCGTGTCGCCATCACGGATGACGTGGATCGGGATCCCGGCCTGTTCCTCCCGCTGGGTCGGCATGCCTTGGCGGATCTCGTCGACGAACCAGTCGCGGAAGGCGGCGCTGGTTTCAACCGCCCCTCCACCGACGACCAGCGCGTCGGGGTCGAACACGTTCACCATCTCGTCGAAGAACAGACCGAGGGCCCGGGCCTGCACCCGGAACACGTCGCGGCAGAGCGCATCGCCGCGCTCCGCCAAGCCGCGAACCCGCTTGGCGGCGTCGGCGGGATCGGCCAGCCGGGCGAGCTCGTGACCGGGGTTCTTGGCGAGGAAGAAGGGGAGGATCGTGCGGCGGATCGCCGTCAGCGAACAGAGCGACTCGAGATCCCCGGTCCGTCCGCAATTGCAGGCCGGAACGATCCCCTCGATCCCCGGGATCAACGTCCAGGGGATGAGGACGTGGCCGAGTTCGCCACCGAATCCCCGCCGCCCCGCCACGACCTTGCCGCCATGGATCACGCCGCCACCGAGCCCGGTGCCGACGATCGCCGCCACGCTCGTGGCGTCGGCATCGTCGCCGAACAGGGCGACATGGCCCCACAGCGCCGCAGCGTTACCGTCGTTGAGATAGGTGACCGGGAGCCCCGTCCGTGCGGAGACGCCGGCGCGGATGTCGAAGCCGGCCCAGTCGGCGTGGGCGAAGTTCGTCGAGCCCCGGCGGCTGAGGACGCCGTGGGCGCTGGCCGGACCGGGAGTGTCGAGACCGATCGCGGCGATGTCGGAGAGTTCCAGCCCCGCCCGGCCGGCAGCGATGGCAAGACCGTCGACGATCTGGCCGAGGCAGACATCAGGCCCCTCGACGCTCCGGGCGGGATGCTCGCAGAGCCCCTCGATGAGGAAGCGCCCGTCCGAATCGAGAAACGTGTAGTTGATCGCCGTTCCCCCGAGATCGATACCGGCGACAACACGGCGGGTCATGGGGATTCCTTCCCGGCGGGGGTGGAGGCGGCAAGCAGGCCGCGTTTGACATGGCCGAGGATCGCCCGCAGGCCACGCGTGCGGAGGATTCCGAGCACTTGGGCCAGTCCCATCCGCTCGAGGAGGTCGTCGCGGAGCGTGAGCACCTCGTCGACAGGACGGCCCTCGATCGCCTCGGCGAGGATCGCGACGAATCCCATGACGGTCGGGGCCTCGGCGGCGACCTCGGCGTGGAGTTTCGCGCCGCTGCCGGTCACTTCCGGCCAGAGATAGACCGGCGTTTGGCACTCGTGGACGCGGTGATCGGCGCTGGCCCGCTGTGAGGCGATGTGCGAAGGAAGGGCGGGGAGCCGGGCGGCGTACTCGAGGAGGAGTTCGAGTTTCTCGCGCCCCTCGAGGTCGACAAAATCCTCGACGACCGCGTCGATCCGCTGGGGAACGGTGCTCATGTCGGACGCTTCAAGATGGCGGGGTGGGCTGGATCGATCGCTGCAGACTTAAAACGGCGATGGCCGGTCGAGCCCGGTCCACCGAAGCGTTGGCTGGGCTGGCCGGCATGATCGGTCACGCCGGCGAGCCATCGGGGGTGGTTCCCTTGACGACCGGCACCCCGACGCAGTTGCCCCACTCCATCCACGAGCCGTCGTAATTCTTCACCTTCGCGAAACCGAGGAGGAAAGTGAGGACAAACCAGGTCAGGCTCGACCGCTCCCCGATACGGCAATAGGCGATCGTGGGGGAACGGCGCTTCAGACCCGCTCCCTTCACGTAGAGCTTTTCGAGGTCCTTGGCCGACTTGAACGTGCCATCCTCGTTGACCGACAGCGGCCAGGGGATGTTGACGGCACCGGGAATGTGGCCCCCACGGAGCGCCCCTTCGTTGGGATAGTCGGGCATGTGAAGCCGATCGCCGCAGTACTCTTCGGGCGAGCGGACGTCGACAAGAGGCCTGCCCCCCTTTTGGTGCTTGAGGACCTCGTCGCGGAGGGCACGCACCGAGCCGTCCTGTTCGGGAGCGGTGTAGTGCCCGGGCTTCACATCGACACGGTCGGTCGACCAAGCCCGCTCTTCGAGTTGCCACTTCTTCCGGCCGCCATTCATGATCCGGCAATCGGGATGGCCGTAGAGCTTGAACACCCAGAAGGCGTAGCAAGCCCACCAGTTGTTCTTGTCGCCGTAGAAAACGACCGTCGTGTCGTTGGAGATTCCGTTGTCGCGGCAGAGCTTCTCGAATCCGGCCCGGTCGACGTAGTCACGCCGCACCTGATCCTGGAGGTCGACCTGCCAGTCGATCTCGACGGCGCCGGCCACGTGCCCCTGGGTGTAGAGCGCCCGGTCTTCGTTCGATTCGACGATCCGCACGTTCGGATCGTGGGCGTGCTCGGCCACCCACTCGGTGGTCACCAGGACATCGGGATTCGCGTAGCCAGCCATGGATTCGGATTCTCCTCGCCGTTGGTCGGGGTGGCTGCCTCGGATGGAAGCCCCGGCGGGAATCGTAGTGGATGGGGGTTCCGCAGTCCATCAGCCCCCCGCCGCCGCGATCCTCAGCGGGGCACGGCGGCAGGCTGCGGCGGCGTCCACGGTCCCGGCCTGGGGTGGTATCATGGGCGATTCCTCCTGCCCGCGGCTTGGCCGCGATCCCTCCCCTCCGCACAGAAGACTTCCCGATGGGCGCCGCATTCATCTACCAGATCACCGACCTGACCAAGAAGTTCGGACAGCGGGAACTCCTCAAGAACATCAACCTCGCCTTCTATCCGGGGGCGAAGATCGGTCTTCTCGGCCGCAACGGCGCCGGGAAAAGCACCCTCATGAAGATCATGGCGGGCATCGATCGGGAGTACGAAGGGGAAACCCGCCTCGCCGACGGCTACACGGCCGGCTACCTCGAGCAAGAGCCGAAGCTCGACCCGACGAAGACGGTGTTCGAGAACGTCATGGAGGCGGTCGCACCGACGCGGGCCATCCTCACCCGGTTCGAGGCGATCAACGCCCGACTCGGTGAGCCGATGGAGCCAGAGGAGATGGAGAAGCTGCTCGCGGAGCAGGCGACCGTCCAGGACCAGATCGAGGCCCGCGGGGCCTGGGATCTCGACCGGCAGGTGGAGATCGCGATGGACGCGATGAACCTCCCCCCCGGCGATTGGGAGGTGACCAATCTCTCCGGCGGCGAGCGGCGCCGGGTAGCGCTGTGCAAGCTCCTTCTCGAGCGCCCCGACATGCTCCTCCTCGACGAACCGACGAACCATCTCGACGCCGAGAGCGTCAACTGGCTCGAGAAACACCTCGCCGAGTATCCCGGCACCGTCGTGGCCGTGACCCACGACCGCTATTTCCTCGACAACGTCGCGAAATGGATCCTCGAGGTCGACCACGGCCGGGGAATCCCCTTCGAGGGGAACTACTCGTCGTGGCTCTTCCAGAAGAAGGCCCGGCTCGAGCTGGAGGAAAAGCAGGCCAGCGCTCGGCAGAAGACGCTCGACAAGGAGCTCGAGTGGATCCGGATGTCGCCGAAGGCGCGTCAAGCCAAGAGCAAGGCGCGGGTCGCTTCCTACGAGAAGCTGGCAGCCGAGCAGGCCGCCACCCGCGATACCGAGGTGGAGATTTTCATCCCGGCCAGCCGGCCGCTCGGCGATCTCGTCATCGAGGGGGAGGGGCTCTCCAAGGCCTTCGGCGACAAGGTGCTGTTTGAAAACCTCTCCTTCCGCCTCCCCCCCGGGGGCATCGTCGGCATCATCGGCCCCAACGGCGCCGGCAAGACGACGCTCTTCCGGATGCTCGTCGGCCAAGAGAAGCCCGACACCGGCACGCTCCGCGTCGGGCCGACCGTCGACATCGGCTATGTCGACCAGAGCCGCGACGCCCTCGATCCCGCCAAGACGGTTTTCGAGGAGATTTCCGGTGGCCACGACACGATCGAACTCGGCAAGCGGACAGTGAACGCCCGCAGCTACGTCGCCAAGTTCAACTTCCAGGGGCCAGACCAGCAGAAGAAGGTCGGGACGCTCTCCGGCGGTGAACGCAACCGCGTCCATCTCGCCAAGCTTCTCCGGGGTGGTTCCAATCTCCTCCTCCTCGACGAGCCGACCAACGACCTCGACGTGGATACGCTCCGTTCTTTGGAAGAAGGGATCACGAGCTTCGCGGGATCGGTGGTGGTCATCACCCACGACCGGTGGTTTCTCGATCGCCTCGCGACTCACATCATCGCCTTCGAAGGGGACGGCTATGTCCACGTCTGCGAGGGGAACTTCGAGGCCTACGAAGCCAACCGCCGCGAGCGTCAGGGCATGGGAGCCGACGAGCCCCACCGCTTCCGCTACAAGAAGCTCCAGCACTGAACGGTCCGTGGAAAACGTCTCATGACCGCACCGGCAGCGGCCACGTGATCCACGGACTGCGACTGTCGTGTGGCGGTGTGGCAGCGGCTCAGGAGCTCAGCGGCCGCGACGCGGCGCCCGACCGGAGCTCCTTCGGGAGGGGGAAGTAGACATCCTCCTCGCGGATCGATCGCTCCTCGACGGTCGCCTGATAACGGTGCTGGAGCCAGCGGACGCAATCCTGCACGACACTCTCCGGGGCACTCGCCCCGGCGGTGATCACCACCGTCTCGTTGCCGCGGAACCAGGCGGGATCGATCTCGTTGGCGCCATCGATGAGGTGAGAGGGGATGCCCCGTTCGCGGGCGAGCTCGGCGAGCCGCTGGCTGTTGGAACTGTTCTGACTCCCCAGCACGATCACGACATCGGCGTCGTCCGCGAGGGTCCGGACCGCCTCCTGGCGGTTCTGCGTGGCGTAGCAGATGTCGTCCTTGGGCGGGCCGACGATCTGGGGAAACCGATCCTTCAAGCGGATAATGATCCGCGAGGCATCGTCGACGGAGAGCGTCGTCTGGGTGAGGTAGGCGAGCCGATCGCCCGGTCCGAAGGGGAGGCGGTCGACTTCTTCCGGGGAATCGACGAGCGTGAAGGCTTCCGGAGCCTGACCCATCGTTCCGATCACCTCGTCGTGCCCCTCGTGACCGATGAGCACGATCCGGTGGCCGCTCTTGGCGTATTTGATCGCCTCGAGATGGACCTTCGTCACCAGCGGACAGGTGGCGTCGATCGCCAACAGCCGGCGTTCGGCCGCCACCCGTCGGACCTCCGGGGCGACGCCGTGGGCCGAAAAGAGAAGCACCGCGCCTTCGGGCACATCCTCCACCCGATCGACGAACACCGCCCCCTCACGCACGAACCGGTCGACGACATGCTTGTTGTGGACGATCTCGTGGTAGACGTAAATCGGCGTGCCATGGATGCGGATCGCCGTCTCGAGCGTCTCGATCGCCATGTTGACGCCAGCGCAGAAACCGCGGGGACCGGCAAGGAGGATTTTCATCGTGCGTTCCAGACTGGAATTGACGGGCATGGGGAGCGGCCCGGAGGGGGAAACGGTTATCCTAGCTTTCCCCGGAAGAAGTCATCCAACGCTTTTGTCCCCGCCGTGCATCCCGGGAAAAGCTGCTCGCCCCATGGCACGCCCTACCATCCAGCCGACGCTCGGCATCCCGGACGTCGACCCCGACCGCCGCGATGCCGCCCCGTGGGCGCTCCATGAGCTTCCGGGCAACCTCGATCTGGTTGCCGCCGAGGCGTGGTGTCGCCGTGTCGCGGAGAGCCACTACGAGAACTTCACCGTCGCCAGCCGGATCGTTCCCGCTCGCCTCCGCCAGGATCTTGCCAACGTCTATGCCTACGCCCGATGGAGCGACGACCTCGCCGACGAGGCGCCCTCCCCCGCCGCGGCCGCCGAAGCGCTCGCCGCGTGGCGGCGGGGACTGGAAAACTGCTTCGCGGGGCGGCCTGATCATCCGGTGTACGTGGCGTTGGCCGACACGGTCGGGCGGACCGGGCTGGGGATCGAGCCCTTCGCCCACCTCCTCGACGCCTTCGACGAAGACCGGCGTTTCGATGCCCTCGGGACCACGGTGCGGTATCGCACGCGGGACGACCTCGTCGCCTACTGTCGGAGGTCTGCCGATCCGGTCGGCCGCATCGTCCTCGGGCTCGAGGGATGCCGCGAGCCGGAGCTGGTGGCGATGTCGGATCGAATCTGCACGGGGCTGCAGTTGGTGAACTTCTGGCAGGACGTCCGCCGGGACCGGCGCGCCGGTCGGGTGTACCTTCCGGCCGACGATCTCGCGCGGCACGGGGTCGAGGAAGCGGCGCTCGACGCGCCGGTCGGCAACCCCGCCTTCAAGGCCCTGATCCGTGACGAGGTCGACTGGGCCCGGAGCTTGTTCGATTCCGGGGCCCCGCTTGTGCGGCGGGCGCCGCGGAGTCTGCGTGCGGCGATCGGCATGTTTCTCGCGGGGGGGCGTGCCGTGGCCGATTCAATCGAGGCGATCGGCTTCGACACCCTCCGCGCTCGCCCGTCGCTGGGCCGCCTGCAGAAGTCACGCTTGGCTGCCCGGGCGGCGCTTTCCGTCGCGTGGGGAACGGTTGCCGACACGTTCCGGGGGGGGCGATGAGCAGCGGTCTTGCCGCCGATCACGAGGCCTGTGCCGCGCTCCTCCGGAAGAGCGGTTCGAGCTTCGCGTTGCCGATCCGTCTCCTCCCCGCGGAGAAGCGGCGCGGCACGACGGCGCTCTACGCCTTTTGCCGCCGGGCCGATGACATCGTCGATGGGAGTGAGGGGGAGCGGGTCGAACCCCGGGCCGCGGAAGCGGCGCTCGATGCTTTCGCCGCCGATCTCGAAGAGGCGCTGCGGGGCGGCGGTTCGGCCGATCCTGTGATCCGGGCCCTCGTCGACACGGTGCGTCGATTCGGCATCCCTCCCGACTATCTCCGCGCTGTCCTCGACGGCGTGCGGATGGACATCCATCCCCTCGAGATCCCCGATGTCGGGGCCCTCGAGCTCTACTGCAGCCGCGTCGCCAGCGCCGTCGGCCTCGCCGCGATCCACATCTGGGGATTCCTCTCCCCCGAGGCGATTCCCGCGGGACATGCCTGCGGACTCGCTTTTCAACTCACGAACATCCTCCGTGACATTCCGGAGGATCTCGACCGCGGCAGGCTCTATCTCCCTACCGCGGACCTCGCTACTACCGGTTGCAGCCGTGCAGACCTCCGTCGTCCGGTGGCGGCCGACGGCCTCCGTCGACTCGCTGCGATCGAGGTGGCCAGGGCCGACGGCTATTACCGTCGTGCCCGGACCCTCGACCGACTCCTCTCGACCGACGGGCGGATCGTCTTCCGGGCGATGTACGGGGCCTACCGGACGATCTTCCACGCCGTTCGACGCAGCGGCGCCGGGATCTTTGCGGCGCGCGTCAGTCCGCCGAAGCCGCTCCTGGCCGGGGCGGCCTTGGTGGCGGTCGCCACCGGCCCGCGGGGGATCGCTTTGCCATGGTGAACGCTTCTCCTGGGCCCCATGTCGTCGTCGTCGGTGCGGGACTCGCCGGTCTGGCGGCCGCCGCGGCGCTCGTCGAGGGGGGCTGTCGGGTGACGGTGCTCGAAGCGCGGCGGCGCGTCGGCGGGCGGGCCGCCTCGTTCGACGATCCTGTCGGGGGCGGCCTCGTCGACGCCTGCCAGCACGTGGCGATGGGGTGCTGCACCAACTTCCTCGACCTCGCCCGCCGGGCGGGGTTTGCGGGCGCCCTGCGACGTGACACGACGATGTGGTTCATCGCGCCGGATG
>CAJBCV010000372.1 GCA_903951635.1 uncultured Planctomycetaceae bacterium | reverse complement strand
CGCCGATCAGGCCCGTCGGGACCGACTTGCCTCCCGGCCGTCGCTCCACCCGACCGTCGGCTTTCCCGGCATGCCGCTGTCGTTGGTCGGGTTGGACGGCTCCCGGTTCGACCCGGCCATGCAGAAAGACAAGATCGTCGTGCTCGACTTCTGGGCTTCTTGGTGCGGACCTTGCCGCGCGTCGCTTCCGGTCGTCGTGCAGATCTGCAAGGAGTATGCGGACAAGGGGATCGTGTTCCGTGCCGTCAACGTCAAGGAGGATGCGGAGACGATCCGCAAGTTCCTCGCCGAGGAACCGATCGATGCCACGGTGGTCATGGACACGGAAGGGACCGCTTCGTCGGCTTATCGGGTCGATGGGATCCCGCACACGGTGATCGTTGGTCGAGACGGGATCGTGCAGGCCGTCCATGTCGGGGCGAGCGAGGGGATGGAAGCCAAACTCCGCAAGCAACTCGACGCGCTTCTGGAAGGGAAGTCGCTGGCCCCGAAGGGGGGCAACCAGGCCCGAGCGGAGCCCCTCTGAGATCCCGACGTTCCGCAACGATCGGCCCAGAAAGCTTCGCGCCCGCGGCGACCGTGGGCCCGGTCAATTGGCACGCTCGAGCCGGAAGACTCCGTTGTCCTTCTTCGAGGTGTAGCGGGCCTCGAACCGGCAGGCATCGGCTTCAGCCCGGTAGCAGAACGTCCCGAACATCCGGCCGAGCCAGGAAGTTCCCGCCAGGATCACCTCGTCTCCCCCGTCCTCGATGACCCGGAGGGTGACGGAGTAGCGGAAGGGAAAGATCTTGAAGAATCGGCCGGAGAAGTCCACCGCCCAGCGTCCCTCGCTGCAGGGCCGAAACGTCGCCCGCAGGGGGCCGGAGTGGCCGGTTGACGTGCTTTCCCAACGCCCCGTCCACGATCCCGACAGATCGACAGCCCGCGCCGGGGGTGCGGCGGCCAGGAGGAGGGCGAACGCCAGCGGGGCGACGAGGCGGGGGAGGACCATTGATTCCGGCTCCTCAAGCTGGGAAAGGGGGCCGAATGAGTCTGCTTCGGCCTTGCGGGGATGCAAGCGGCCAGGAGGGGATGACGAGGGCGGATTCCAGGGCGATGATGAATCGTATCTACCGAAATATTGACCTCCACCGAACCCGGGGGTAGTTCTCGACGTAGAACGTTCCACCCGCCGGAGGCTTTTTCCATGTTCGCCCGCTTTCCTTTCGCCCTCCGACGGTTCTCTGTTGCACGCTCGGCACCGTCCGGAAAGTCACGATTGGCTCGACGGGGCCTCCGCAAGCGTCCTGGGCACTGGGAGACCCTCGGCGTGGGAATGCATGGGACGGAGATGCTCGAGCAGCGGATGATGCTCGCCGCCGACCTCTCGGTCGCGCTCACCGATGCCCATGTCTGGTATGCCCCGGCCACCCAGACGGGCTACACGCTCACGATCTCGAACATCGGCGCTGACACCGCGCAAAACGCCGTTCTCACGACCGCACTTGGCAGCCAGATCTCGGGAGCGGTCTGGTCGGCAGCCTACCTCGGTGGGGGCGTCGGCCCGCTTGCCGGCGCCGGCGGGCCCTCCGGCACGCTCACGTTGCCCTCCGGGGCGAGTGTCACCTTCAGCGTCACGGCGGACATCGCGGCAGACGAGACGGGGGCCCTGATCACCACGGCCAGCGTTTCAGGGGGAGGCGATACGACCCCGGACAACAACTCCGCAGCATCGACGCTCAAGGCCGTTCCGGCGTCGATCGCCGTGACCGATGACACCGGCTGGTCGGGTTCGTCGAAGATCCGTCTTGTGGTGCCGGCAACGGGAGCCGAAATCGCCTCCGCCAATGCCTTCGAGGCGGGCTTCAAGGGGGGCGTGCGCACGGCTCAGGGGGATCTCGATAACGACGGCAAGCTGGAGGTCGTCGGGGTCTCTGGTTATGGCCGGTCCGCTGAAGTGGTCGTCTTCAAGCAGCAGATCGACGACGCCGGCAAGGTGACGCTCGTCAAGGATCCCGCTTTCACCCTCCAGCCGTTCGGCCCGTCGTATCGCCGGGGGCTGTCGTTGGCGGTCGGTGACTTCGACGGCAACGGCACCGATGACATCGCCGTGGCCAAGGAATCGGGGAAGGGGGATGTGAAGATCTACACCTCGACGCTCTCCGCCACCCAACCGCTGGCCCTCTACCGCTCGTTCACCCCCACGATCGCCGGTTCGGTCGCCGGTGTCCGGCTGGCGGCCGCCGATTTTGGCACGTTCAACGCGGGGGCCACGACCGATGCGACGAAGGCCGATGGTCGAATGGAACTCGTCGTCGCCAGTGCCCCCGGCGTCAAGCCGACGGTGCAGGTCATCGATCTCTCCGGGACCACCGCGAAGGTGGTGAAGACGGCCACGCCGTTCACGACGGCCTTCAAGGGCGGACTCAATGTCGTCGCGGCCCGCTTCAACGCCGATGCGATTGCGGATCTGTTCATCGCGCAGGACGGTGGTGGGACTTCGAAAGTTCAGATCCTCGACGGCAAGGTGGGGGGATCCACGACCCCGCTCTCCGATTTCGCCGTCTACGGCGATCTCACCTCGAAGCCGGTCGGCGTGACGTTGTCCGCCATCGACACCGATGGCGATGGTCGCATCGATCAACTCATCGCCAACCAAAACCGCGTCGCCGTGGGGACGGAGCGGGTGCTCGACTACGACGCCACGAAAAACGTCTGGACCAAGTCGGCGGAGAACACCGGGGTCTCTGGATCGCCGCTCGTTTCGGCACCGGCTGCCGCCCTGCCCTATGCAGGGATGGTGACCACGGCCAGCGGGCTGGTCTACAACGATCTCGTCGCCGGCACTGGGGCGAGCCCTTCCTCCTCGACTGCGAGGGTCACGGTGAACTACACCGGATGGCTCCTCGACGGCACCCGGTTCGATGGAAACTCCGGCGTCTCGTTCAACCTCAACCAGGTCATCCCCGGTTGGACCGAAGGGCTTGCGACGATGAAGGTCGGCGGCCGTCGGCAACTGGTTATCCCGTCGAACCTCGGCTACGGCGATGCCGGCAGCCCGCCGTCGATTCCCGGAGGGGCGACGCTCGTGTTCGATGTCGAATTGCTCTCGACGACGTGACCAGGCGGGAAACTCCCGACGATCCGCCGACGATGCCGCCGAGGGGCGCTCGGCCCCGCCTTGCTACCAGCGGGCTTCGAGGCCCGCATTGGCACCCGACAGAAAGAGGCTGCCGGTATTGTCGATGGCGGTCGAAGGGGACGTACTGGCCGAGAAGTTGTATTGGTCGGGGGCGAGTGCCACGCCGGTGAGCCAGAGCAGGTTGTAGCCGAACCTGAATCCCCAGGTGTCGTCGATCCGCCAGATCCCCGACAGGTTGGCATCGGCGATCATCCCCATGCCACCCTTCCAGGACGAACCGGTGGGGCGGAAGGGATCGAGCGGTGCGAGTTGGTCCTGGAACGATTGTGTCTGGGACAGCGAGGTTCCGGCGAGCCCGACCTTGATCCAACTCTCGAGGGCCCATTCCTGGAACTCCATCCTCCCGCGGACGCCGACCTGGCCGGCGAACAGGTTCGACGAGGTGTGAGCCGAGTAGGTGTTGGCCGCCGGGGCACCAGCCGGCGTGAACCCGAGAACGCCGACGTCGTCGAGCCCCGCCCAGCGGAAGCCGGTGATCCAGTCGAGATGGCCACCGTCGTACCAATTCACCCGCTGCGAGGGGCGCTGGGAACGGGGATTCCAGCCGCCGTCGAACTGATGGAAGACGATGTTCACATCGGCCGACTGCAGCGAGGTGATCCCGGTGAAGTCCCCTTCGGTGCCGTTGCGCAGGGCGGTGGACGCGAAGCCGAGGGCGCCGGGGGCTTGGAGGAGGGCGTTGGGGCTCTCCATGCGGGCCCGCGAATACATGTTCCACAAGCCGAGGTAGCCGGTCTCCCAGCCGATGCCGTCGCCGCCGTAGTCGCCGTAGAGGAGACGCACGCCGGGGGCCACCGTGCTCTGCAGCATGTTCGTCTGCAGGGCCGTGAACGGTGGCGTCACGTTCTCGACGACGAGCGGGCCATCCTTGAGGGCGTTGTTGCGCTGCATGGCCAGCGCGTCAAAGACGAGATAGCGCTGCGGGTCGGTAGCAGCGCCGACGAGTGGACCGGAGAAGACTTCGGTTGGGGAGGCGACAACGCTCGGGGATCGGGGCAAGGGCGCGGCGGTGGCCGGGTCGACGTCGGCCGGCACCGGCGGGACGTCGCCGGGAAACTCCGGTCCGCCTTCCAGGGCCGCGCCTGCCGCCTGGGTGGCATGGAGGCAAAGGCACGCCATCATCGAGAGGAAAAGGCCTCCCGGGAGCGTGCCGCGTGTCACGGAAGTGGATGTGCGCATCGAAAGTCCGTCGCGATCGGTGGATCCGGAACGACCCGCGTCTCCGGTCTATTCGGCACGCTCCACGCAGGGCATGAGAATCGCGACCGAACATCCCGCCGGCCGGCAGGCTGCCGAAGCTGCGTGGTTTCCGCGGCCGGAGGGCGGGCCAGTGGGGACGGGGGGGGATTCTGGGGCGACTGGGCGATCACTCCTCCCGAATGACGATCCCCTGTTCCTCGAGGATCGGGAGGACGTTCGTGCGGAAGCCCTCGCAGGCCGAGGCGAGCCGGCTGCGTCGCTCGGCAGGATCGGTGATCGGCTTCCCCTCGTGGTTGATCACACGCTCGTGCTTGGTCATCAACGCGTCGACGCTTTCCGCGAGGGCGTCGCCGCCTCCGTCGAGCCAGGCGGTGAGGATCGCGGCGTCGAGGTCGCCGATCGTGATCGCCGACCCGCTGGTGGCACTGGCCAGCGGGACACCACGGCCACCGAACATTTCCGCTGCCAGAATCGCCCTGTTGAAGGCCGATGGCATCGCGATCCGCTTCGCCGCGACGGTGCGGTCGATCTCGAGCACAGGTCCGGAGGAAACCTCGAACAATTGCATCCCGACCCCTGCATCGACCGCCTTGGCGATCTCGAGGTCGGTCAACGACGACAGCCTCGGGTCGGCGATGATCTCCGACATCCGCATGCCACGGCCGGCGAGCATGTCGAGGAGCGTGCCGTAGAGCCCACCGTCCACCGTCGAATTCACGACGCCGAGATTGATGGTGATCGGCAGTTGCACGCCCGGCTTGGGATTGCGGTACCAGAGATCGTCGGCCGCCCGGATCCGCGCGGCGACGTCGGGGAGGAAAGTCGGCTGCTTTCCGTACACGTCCCAGCGAAACCTCGTGTTGGCGCAGAAGTCCTTGTGGGCCTCGGTCACGAGCCTGTTGGTCGTGGTGCGGAAGAGGTCGTGAAAGACCGGCGCGACGCACAGATCCCAGAAGTTCGTGTGCACCGGGAGGCTGCCGACGAAGCTCAGGCCGGCCTCGGCGAACTGCCCTGCGACGTCGGCGAAGTAGAAACTCGTCCAGTGTTCGTTGAGGTATTCATGGGCCAGGTAGCGAGGATCCTGGCCGCGGATCGTGTCGACGTAGGACGCGGCGTTGGGGTTGTCGACGAAGTACTTCGCCTTCTGATCCCGCATGTAGGCGAGGTAGTTGACGGCGTCGCGGGCCCGCTGAACGCTGTCTCCCTGGCGGAGAGCCGCATACTGCCGGAGGATGCCGCGGATCGGCTGGAGGTGGGCCCATCCCGGCATGGCGTTGTAGCTCAGCAGAAGAAGCCCGCCGGGGGCGAGCCGCTCGGAGGCAATGCGGAGGATGTCGGTGCGGACATCGGGCGCGACCCAACTCCACACCCCGTGGAGCGTGATGAAGTCGAAGTCGCGGAGATCGTCGGGGAGTTGGGAGAAATCGGAGGTGACAATCCGGGCGTTGGAGAGCCCGCCGACCTCGATGTCGCGGGCGATCTGGGCGGTGTGCTGCGGATTGAGATCGACGCCGACGAACGTCCCCCGGGGATTGGCAGTGGCAAGCGTCGTCAGCGTCCGGCCGAGGCCGCAGCCGAGCTCCAGATACTTGAATCCGTCGGTGACGTCTGGGGGCTCGATGCGGTTGAGGAGCGCGACATGCCGGATCGCCTTGGGGGCGAGATGTGGGTAGAAGCCCGGGACGTACGCGACGTCCGTGACATACCCTGCCGAGTTGGGGGCGGACACTCACATGCTCCAGGAAAGAGTGGAACGATCACGAGAGAGGAAAGACGGCAGCCGCGGAGACCGCCTGGCGAAGCGATCAACGCTCCGGCTCGATCGATGCGGACATCGAGCCTTTCGACCGGGCGATGAGGCGATCGGCGCCGAAGGCATGAATCTGGTCTCGCTTCAGTTCGGCATGCTCGAGGGTCGTCGTGAGCACGATCACGCGCCCCTGGTCATCGACCTCCTTGGCGAGCTTCCAGCCCCGCTCCGGCGGATGCCCAAAGAGTTGGCGGAGCATGACGATCACGTACTGGTAGGTGTGATCGTCGTCGTTCCAGAGGATGACGTGGTATCGCGGCTGCCGTCGGGGCCGGTCGTCGGCGGCTTTCTCTTGGTCAGCGGGGGCGGCGGCCTCCTCGACGGCGACGGTGGAGGCCGGCTCGGGCTCGGCTGGGGCGGGCTCGGATGAAGCACTGGCGGCGGTGGGCATCGGTCTGGCACACTTCCCCGGGTCGGCGGACCACGCCGTCAGTATACGTCGCGGTGGCTCCGTGAGCCCCTCGCGGGCACCGGCCCCCGACGGCCCGGCCCCGCCGGCCCCCCATCCCCGGAGATTCAGCCCGTGCTCGACCGCCGCTTCGTTGCCGACAACATCGACCTGGTCACGGAAAACTGCCGGAAGCGCGGGGCTGACGCCGACGTCGCCCGATTCGCCGAGCTCGACCGGTTGCGGCGGCAATTCCAGTCAGACATCGACCGGATCAACCAGCAGGCAGGGCAGGTCAGCAAATCGATCGGCAAGGCCGCCGACGCCGCCGAGCGCGACGCCCTCAAGGCCGAGGGGCGGAGACTTCGCGAGGAGGTGTCCGCCTTCGAGGCGAAGCAGGCCGAG
This sequence comes from uncultured Planctomycetaceae bacterium, assembly GCA_903951635.1. Classification (GTDB taxonomy): domain Bacteria; phylum Planctomycetota; class Planctomycetia; order Pirellulales; family UBA1268; genus QWOP01. Next base: position 4,223 of record CAJBCV010000372.1, on the reverse strand, counting down.
ATCGTCGCCGAGTCCGACGTGATCCTCCGGGCGATCCCGAACCTTACCCATCCGTCGGCGCCCACCGGCGGTGAAGATGCTGCCGTCGAGTTCCGGAGGGGCAAGACGCCGCTGCCACAGTTTGCCTTCAAGCCCCTCGACCACGTCGATCTCGGGGCGAGCCTCAAGCTTTTCGACTTCGATGCCGGGGCGAAGGTCGCGGGCCACGGCTTCTACTTTCTCACCAACGACGGCGTGCTCCTCGAACTGGCGCTGACGCGGTACTGCGTCGACCTGCTCCAGCGGAAGGGGTTCACCGTCATGACCACCCCCGACGTGGCACGGGACTCGATTCTCGAGGGCACCGGCTTCATGCCCCGGGGACCGGAGACGCAAATCTACTCGATCACCGGCAGTGATCTGTCGCTCGTGGCCACCGCCGAGATCACTCTCGGCGGGGCGATGCACGAGCGAATCTTCGAGGCCGGGGAGCTTCCCTTGCGCCTCTGCGGGATCAGCCATTGCTTCCGCACTGAGGCCGGGGCCCATGGTCGGGCCACGCGCGGGCTTTACCGAGTCCACCAGTTCACGAAGGTGGAGATGTTCGCCTTCACGCTTCCTGAGCAGAGCGATGGACTGCACGAGGAGCTCCTCGAGCTCGAGTGCGAACTCTTCGACGGACTGGGGATCCCTTACCGGGTAATCGATACGCCCAGCGGCGACCTCGGCGGGCCGGCCTACCGGAAATTCGATCTCGAGGCCTGGATGCCGGGGCGCGGTGAGAAGGGGGAATGGGGAGAGGTGACAAGCACCTCCAACTGCACCGACTATCAAGCCAGGCGTCTGGCGATCCGCTACCGGAAGCCCGGTGAGAAGGGGACGCACTTCGTTCACACCCTCAACGGCACGGCGATCGCCATGAGCCGGGCGATCATCGCCATCGTCGAGAATTACCAACGGGCCGACGGCTCCGTGGCCGTCCCCGAGGCGCTTGTCGCCTGGATGGGGAAACGAGTCATGACGCCCCCGGTCGCCGGCTGAACGGCGCTGGCTGCTGGCATCCGGTCGCGCCTCGTTTGACGCGGCGGGAAAAAGTGATATCATTTAGATGTCGCTGTGAAATGCCCGCGGCGAGCCTTCCCCGCTCCTTCCATCCGAGAGAGCCATGAACTCGAACACACCGAGCCCGTCGACGAGTCCTGCGGTGACGATCACCGAAGTGCCGCTGCAGCCGATCTCCGGCTGGGGCCGGTTGTGGCAGGGGCTCTTGCTCGTGGCCTCGCCCGCGGTGATCATTCCCGCGTCGATCTTCGCCGGTATGCCGTTCCTGATCCCGTTTTTCATTGTGCCGGCGGTCCTCGCCGGGATCTTGACCCTGGCCGGCTTGATGGCCGTCGGCCCCAACGAGGCCCGCGTCTGTTCCCTCTTCGGAGAGTACGTAGGGACCGTCCGCCAGACCGGCTTCTTCTGGGCCAATCCCTTCTACACCAAGAAGCCGATCTCCTTGCGGATCCGCAATTTCGAGACCGGCTCTTCGCGGACGCCCGAAAAGAAGGATGCCGCAGGAAAGGTCGTGGAAGAGCAGGGGCGGACGCACGGCCGGCCATCGAAGGTCAACGATCTCCACGGTAATCCGGTCGAGATCTCGGCGGTCGTGGTGTGGCGGGTTGTGAACACGGCCGAGGCGACGTTCCACGTCCAGGACTACGAAGACTTCGTCGCGGTCCAGAGTGAGGCGGCGTTGCGATCGCTGGCCATGCGCTATCCCTACGACAGCGAGGATCACGAGATGTCGCTCCGCGGCAACACCGAGGAGATCTGCAAGCAACTGCGGACCGACATCCAGGAGCGGCTCGATCAGGCCGGTGTCGAGGTGATCGAGGCCCGCATCAGCCATCTCGCCTACGCCGCGGAAATTGCGGCGGCGATGCTCCAGCGGCAGCAGGCCTCGGCGATCGTCGCCGCCCGCTCGAAGATCGTCGAGGGAGCTGTGACCATGGTGCAGATGGCCCTCGATCATCTCTCGAGGGAGAAGATCGTCGAGCTCGACGACGAGCGGAAGGCGGCGATGGTCTCGAACCTCCTCGTCGTCCTCTGCAGCGATCGTCATGCCCAGCCGGTCGTCAACACCGGCACGCTCTACAACTGAGCGGAGGACGGATCCGTCTGTCCCCAGGAGTTTTCCCAGCCGTGCCCCCCCGCGATGCCTTCCTCCTGCGGATCGATCCGAAGGTCCTCGCGGCCCTCCGCCGCTGGGCCGACGACGACATGAGGAGCGTCAATGCGCAGGTGGAGTTTCTGATCCGCCGCGCTCTCCAGGAACATGGCCGTTGGAAGCCTGCGGAGGGGGTCGGTATCGAGCCGCCCCCCAAACGGGGCCGTCCGCCGAAGGTGTGACGATCAGGTGACAATGAACCGGGTGAGTCGGCCGGTGTACCGGATCCTGATCACGGCATCTGTAGCCGGGTTGTAGCCGGCGACGGCGTCGTTGAGGACGAGATACGCCTCGGTCGTGCTCCCGCCGAACGTCACCATGGCACCGCGGCTGGCAAGAAGGGCCGTAGGCGTGAGCAGAAACTCGAGGGTCGCCACCGAGAACGCGTCGGGCACCGCCACCGCCGTGATCCGAGCCCGTGCCAGGGCCGTCGGGGCGTCGAGCACATCGATGCCGACGGCAAAGTCGGTGATCGTGTCCATCGAGTCAACCAGCGAATCGGTGAGGCTCGTCAGCCGGAAAGTGTCGATGCCGGCTCCGCCGGTGAGGGTGTCGGCTCCGAGGCCACCGGTGAGAATGTTGTCGAGGTCGTTGCCGATGAGTTCGTTGTCGAGGGCGTTTCCGGTGCCGTCGATCGTGCCAAGACCGGTCAGGGTGAGGTTCTCGACGGTGTCACCAAGGGTCCACGACACGGAGCTTTGGATCGTGTCGATCCCTTCGCCGGGATTCTCGATCACGACGTCGGCCAAGTCATCCACGACGTAGGTGTCGTTCCCAAGACCGCCGACCAGGTAGTCGGCTCCGAGATTGCCGTCGAGGACGTCGTCGCCATCGCCGCCGTAGATCACATCCTGGAAGATCGTTCCGAGGAAGGCGTCGTTGACGAGGGTACCGACGACCTCTACCCCCAGCGGAGCTGTGTCGACTGACGTGATGATCAACGGGCCGGTGGCGTCGGTGTACTCGGCCACGGCGTGGATTACGGCCCCGGCGGGAACGGCGTCGAAGGCGTTCGGGATGTAGCTGAGGGCGTTAGCGCCGGGAATCGAAACCCACTCGTTGGTGTTGATGTCGAACCACTGCCACTGGACGTTCAGAATGCTGAGCACGCCAGCCTCGGCCGGGATCGAGAGAACGAGCGTATTCGCCGGATCGAGAATGCCGAGCGTGGCTACCGTCGGATTGGCACTTGCCACCGCGGCATATCCGGCGACATTCGCGATGAATGGGCTGGGAAGATCGGCGCCGGCGATGGTGAAGACGGCGGTGGCTTCCGCCACTGCACCAGCGTTGTCGATCACCTGGATCGCGAAGGGGTCGAGGACGGTCTCGCCGGTGATCAAGGCGTCGGTAACAGGAAGAGCGTCGAGGAGCAGATAGCTGACGACCCCGGTCACCATGTCGATCGTCGCAGTCCCGTAATCGCCACCGTGGCTATAAGTCAGGCCACCGTCAGCCGTGTTCCAGCCGAAGGCCTCGAGCCACGGGACATCGATTGTGACGGTTCCGTCGATGTCGGTCAGGAAGAGGGTAGCCGTCGCGGTGTTCACGCCGGCGGCGAAAACTCCAGCCTCCACAAGGGTGTTTGTCGGGGCACCGGCGGTGACGGTCGGGCCGTCATTGCTCCCGGTGATGGCAAACTCGGCGGTCGCTTGGGCCGAGAGGCCGCTGCCGGCAAGGACTTGGATCGTGAAGAGCTCGGAGACGGCCTGGCCGTCGGTGAGGGCGTCGGTGGCAGCGAGGGCGTCGTCGAGGAAGTAGGTGACGATTGCCGTGGCGATGTCGACGGTCGCGGTGCCGTAGGTGCCGGCCTTGGCATACGAGAGGCCAGCGTCGGCGGTGAGCCAGCCGTTGAGCTCGAGCCAGGCGGTATCGATAGCGACGGTGCTGTCGACGCTTGCGAGCGTGAAGGTGGCCGTGGCGGTGTTGACGCCGAGGGCGAGGGCACCGACTTCGACGAGGGCGTTTGAAGCGGGTGCGGCGACGACGGTGGGGGGCGTTGCCGTCCCATCAGCGGAGCCGGTGATGT
>CAJBCV010000371.1 GCA_903951635.1 uncultured Planctomycetaceae bacterium | reverse complement strand
CGATTGGGACCAAAGCCACCGCCCGGCTGCGGGAACGAGGGCTTTGTCGAGATCCCTCCGAGGCTCGGCCGGTTGCCGCCGCCGAGACCACCGCCGCCGATCCCACCGGGACGATTACCCCCGCCGATCTGCCCCGGGAGCGTCGTTGCCCCACCAGGACCGCCCGGGCGGTTGCCGCCCCCGATCTGCCCGGGGAGGGTTGTCGTGCCGCCGGGTCCATTCCCACCGCCAAGTCCGCCGGGACGATTGCCACCAGCCCCAGGGCCGACCTGCCCAGGGAGCGTCGTCGCGCCGCCGAGCCCACCGGGACGATTGGCCCCCAAGCCACCGGCTCCTTGCCCGGCGCCGCCGATCTGGCCGGGGCGGAACGAAGGAGCCGGCCGATTGGCAAAGCCGCCGCCCGGTCGGCTCGCGGAGCCTCCGCCAAGCTGGCCGGGAAGCGTCGTCGCACCGCCGAGCCCACCCGGGCGCCCGCCGAGTTGGCCCGGCAATCCGGACGCGCCTCCACCGAGACCACCAGGGCGATTTCCGCCGCCGAGATTCCCCGGCTGCGGCGAGGGGCGCGTGAGGCCACCGAGATTCCCCGGCTGCGGGGAAGGCCGCGTCATGCCGGCCCCGCCGACGCCTCCCATGCCCGGCCGGCTGACACCGCCACCAAGTTGGCCGATCTGCGGGGCCGGACGGTTCCCGGCGCTGGGAAACGAAGGACGGGCCATGTTCGTCCCCATGCCGGGGCGCTGGAAGTTGGGCTGCGCAGCGGGCCGTTGCATGCCTTGCATCCCCTGCATGCCGCCGGGTGCCGGGCGATTCATCGCCTGCCCCATGTTCGGCCGCTGCATGTTCATCTGCGGGCTCGGCCGCGACATCTGCGGCGTGCTCGGCCGCTGCATCTGCGGGCTCGGGCGATTCATCGCCTGCCCCATGTTGGGCCGCTGCATGTTCATCTGCGGGCTCGGCCGCTGCATCTGCGGGCTCGGCCGTGACATCTGCTGCCCCATATTCGGCCTCTGCATCTGCGGACTTGGCCGCGACATCTGCGGAGCCGGCCGCTGCATATTCATCTGCGGCCGGCCCGCAGGCGCCGACGGTCGCGCACCGCCGCCGCCCACTCTCCCCATCGGCGGACGAGCTTCAACCACGAGCGGGATCGCCGCCACGAGGAGCACCGCACAGGCACACGCAAGCATCGCGCGCATTCGAAAGGCACCTTTGAAGTTGGGATGAAATCCCGGGATCGTTCGTGGGAGATAACGCCGCGGGATCCTTCGGCAGGATCGAGCGACAAGCGGGGAAACTCTTCGTGGCTCGCGGGGCTTTGGTTCAGTCGCCCCGCATCACTTCGCCAGCGGCTTGCCGGGGACGACCGGCGTCGCCGGCACGGCGGGCGCACCGGGGACCGCGGGCCGCACGCCAGCGGCCGGAGCCGGGGCGGCCGGCTTGGCGGCAGGAGGCGCCGGGGCTGCCGGCACGATCTTGACGGCGGGAGTGGCCGGGGCCGCGGGCACGGCCGGCTTTGCAGCCGAGGGGGCTGCGGGCGCCGGGCTCGCCTTGGGCGCCTCGGCAGCCGGGGGCGCCGCAGGCTTCGTGTCACTGCCGGGAAGCGCCGCTTCGGGCTGGGGCGGCCGGCGGGCGACGGTCAACTCGAACTCCGGCTCGTCGACGCCGCCGATGATCCGGTCGCTCGAGCGGACGATGAAGTGATCGGCGTCGGTCGGCGTCACCGTCACGGTGGCCGAGCCGGTCGTGCCGTCGGGCATCGTGGCCTCCGACTTGATCACCCAGCCGGCTTCCGTCGCCACCCATTCACCGGTGCTGTAGCCGCCGTCGGAATCGAACGTCCAACTGCGAATCACCCCCTCGAGCGGATCCCAACCGATCCGCTGATGGCTCCGCGATTCGGGCATGCCGGCGACGGCGAGCGTGTAGTCGCCAAGGAGAAAATTGCCGTCGTCTTCCCACCGATAGCTGATCGTGGTCTTCCCATCAGGGCTTTCGTCGATCCAATCGCCGACGAGAAACGACACGGCAGAGAGCATCTCCGCCGGCGTCGGCGGCGGATCGTCGGCAAACTCGCTGTAGGAAGCGATCGGCCAGGAATCCCCCACCTTGTCGCGGACGGCCGCATAGCGAACCTGCGCGGCGACGTCGCTCTCCGGAACGGTGATCAACCGCACCCCCTCCTCGATCGCCAGGCTGTCGCCGACGGTCCGCACCCCGGTCACTTCCATCTGGAGTTCGGCCTTGGGGAATCGCTCGAAAAAGGCCTTGAAAAGCCCGCTGATCTGTTCGCGGCCGGCATACACGTTGCCGTTCTCGTCGACGAGTTCCCCCTTCTCGGCGAAGAGCGCGGCGAGGGCCTCGGCATCCCCCTTGTTGAAAGCTTCGATCGTGGCAAGCTCCGCCTTCTTGACAGCCTCGACGAGCTCCGGCGGCGCCGGCGGGGCCTCGATGACGGCCACGTCAACGACATCGACCTCGACGACGGCCCCTTCGGCGGGCGCGGCGTCTGCTGCAGCCGGCGCCGCGGTCGCGGGAACTGCGGGCGCCGCAGCCGGAGCCGCTCCCTGCCAGGCCAACGCGGGCCCACCGAGAAGCGTCCAGCCCAGGGAACAGGCCAAGGCCAGGCCCGGCGCCCACGCTGCCGACATCGCCATCGATCCCGTCGCCGCAAACCGGCGACCCGCCGTACCGTCCATGCGATCCCCCTGAAAATGCCGTGGAGTGAGAAGTGGAAGTGTGCGTTGGAGGGGTCGATCCACCCCCGCTCTCATAACACACCATCTTCGCGTCAGTTCTGCAAGCATCCTGCGCCGTCGGCGACGCAGGTCGCTCCAGCCGGGGACGATGCGAGCGGAAGTCTGGGGAGTAACACCCACACACAGGCTCGATTGCACCCGCGGCTCGGCTCCGCATAGCCTGCCGATGCCAGGTCGTCCGATGGCCGGCCCTCATGGGGCCCATGTCGCGGCCGCACCGACGCCCCGACCCTTATTTTCAAGCCTTCCCCAGGAGCCCACACATGGAGATTCCCGATTCCCTCCCCACGAAACAGGCCTTCTCGCTCCTCGAGGAGTTCAAGAACTTTGCCTTCAAGGGCAACGTCGTCGACCTCGCCGTCGGCGTGATCATCGGGGCGCAGTTCGGCAAGATCGTCACGAGTCTCGTCGAGAACGTGATCATGCCGCTCCTCGGCGCCGTCATGCCGGGCGACCAGAGCTACAAGGAGTGGAAGCTGCCGATCGGCGACGGCGTGCCGGTGGGGCTGTTCCTGGCGGATGTCGTCAGCTTCGTGATCCTCGCCGCGGCGCTCTTCCTGTTCATCGTGAAGTTTCTCGGCTGGTTGATGAAGTCGAAGGCCGCCGGTGCGACGGAGGCGGCCCCGGAGCCCTCGAAGGAAGAGAAGCTCCTCACGGAGATCCGCGATCTTCTCAAGGCCCGGGGCTGAACGGCCTGACGGGGATGCACGGGGAGCGACAGACTCACGAGAAACCCGCGCCCGCGCTCAGCAGACGATCAATCTTGAGCGAGCGCGAAGAGAAAGCTCGCGATAAAGCTCGCCCGAGCGAGCGCGAAGAGAACGCTCGCGATAAAGCTCGCCCGAGCGAGCGCGAAGTGAAAGCTCGCGACAAAAAGCAAGGGGGCCGGCCGCTTGGCGT
>CAJBCV010000370.1 GCA_903951635.1 uncultured Planctomycetaceae bacterium | reverse complement strand
CCCCGGGTCTGGGGAATCCGCAAATTGACCTCGCCGACGCGGGTCTTGAGGGCCTTCGCCTTGAATCCGTTGGCGTAGCCTTGACGATCGGGGGATCGCTGATGAGACTCGGCTTTGAGGGTCTGCTCGCGCTCGATCTGCATGGCATGATTCATGAGCGTGGCGAAGACCTCGGCGATCGCCGCAGGCCCCAAATCGATCAGCAGTGCATTGAGGTCGGCGAACGCCGATCCGATTCCTTCTTGGTGGGTCATCGCAGGTTTTCCTTTCTTGGTGAGTTAGCACTTCCAAGAAAACCTCGATGGCCCACCTCTTCAACTCGCGGCCCTGTGTGGGCCTGACCTCAGCTCGCTACGCTCGCCTCGGGCAGGACCCATCCGGATTTACAGAAGGAATGTTGCACTAACCACGCGAAACCGAGGCGATCGTCGAGAAGGAGCGAATCCAGCGCGATTTCGCCATCGCCCCAGAAATCCAGCGTGGACTCCTGCCGAAGCACGGCATCTCCCTTGCAGGCTTCGACATTGCCGGCTGGAATCAGCCCGCAGACGAAACCGGCGGCGACTACTACGACTTCGTGCCGCTCGGCGACGACCAGGTGGCGGTGGCGATCGCCGACGTGACCGGCCATGGAATCGGCGCGGCAATGGTCGTGGCCGGGGATGGCGGCGCCACCGTGCCCTCGCTTCTCCGCCAGAACGGTCCCGCGGAGCCGCTCGAGATCAGCATCCTCGAGGGCATGAGCCGCCAGTCGCCGAAGCGCCACACGAGCGGAAATGCCGTCGGTGCCGCAGCGTTTACAGCGATCCTTGAAATCGGGAGGAGCGGGCGGCAACCAGGGGAGGCTGGCGAGCCTGACGCGGTTCATGGGGCGACGGGGATGAACTTTTGCACGGGGTTCAGCCGGCACGGTAAAATCTCCGACATGCGCGACCAAATATCCACTCGACTCACCACGACTTTCCGCGACGTTTTCGACGACGATTCTCTGGTGCCGTCGCCCGCGATGACGGCCAAGAACGTGGCCGAGTGGGACAGCCTGAACCACATTCGCCTCATGGTGTCGATCGAGAAGGGGTTCGGAATCGCGTTCACCACGGCGGAGGTCGCGGGATTTGCGAACGTGGGACAACTCGTCAACGCGATCGCCGCGAAGACCTCCGCAGAACATTGACTGCTGACAACGCTCGCGGTCCCAGCGGTTTTTTGGTGTCGATGGCACACCCCGGCTACCGTCCCGACATCGATGGCCTCAGGGCACTGGCCGTTCTGGCCGTGATCGTCGTACACGCCTTTCCGACAGTGCTGCCCGGGGGCTTCTGTGGCGTGGACGTATTTTTCGTCATCTCCGGCTACCTGATCACACGCATTCTCAATACCGACCGCGTGGAGCGCCGATTCGACCTGCGACTGTTTTACGCCAGACGCATTCGCCGCCTGTTCCCGGCGCTCCTCGTCATGCTCTTCCTCTGCATGGCCGTGGGATACGTCTTCCTGCTCCCCACCGAATATGAGTCGCTCGGCCGCCACGTGGCGGCTGGAACGGTCTTCGGCCAGAACGTGCTCCTGTGGCGGGAGTCGGGATACTTCGCCGTCGATTCCTTTCGCGTGCCGCTCCAGCACCTCTGGTCGCTCGCCGTCGAGGAGCAGTTTTATGTGGTCTTCCCGCTGCTGCTGGCCGCGGCATGGCGGTGGCGGTGGCCTGTCACCCGCGTCTTGGCCGGGCTCCTCGTCGCCTCGTTCGTGGCAAACGTCGTCGCCGCTCGGTACGACGAGTCCGCCGACTTCTATCTCATGCCGTACCGGGCATGGGAGTTTCTCGCCGGTGCGTTGCTCGCCTGCCGGGAGGCCGGAGGCAAGCCGTGGGGATCGCAGTCGCGCCGCGACTGGGCGTCACTGGTCGGTGGGGCGTTGCTTGCACTCTCGTTCGTCTTCGCGAAGCCTGCCGGTTTCCCTGGCTGGCAGGCGACGGTCCCGGTGCTCGGCACCACCCTGCTTCTTGCCGCCGGGCATCATGGCTGGTCCAACCGGATCCTGCTCGCTCATCCGATTGCGGTCTGGATCGGGCTCGTGAGCTATCCCTTGTATCTGTTCCACTGGCCGCTCCTCTGCCTGATTCGCATCTGCAGGAATGGAACGCCCTCGGCCTTGCTCGTGGCGGCGGCGGTCGTCGCGTCCTTTGGCTTGGCGGCGATCACCTTCATCGCGATCGAGCGGCCGCTCCGCCCCCATCGCTCGCGGTGGACCGTGCCCGCTCTCGTCATCGGATTCGTGCTGGTCGGCATGGCCGGGCAGGGAATCTCAACGCAGCGGCTCCCCCCCCGGAACGCATCCCCCGAACTCGACGACGTGGTCGTCGCCATGAGAGACACGCTCCACCAATTCATCCACTCACACCGGGACGACTTCCGGAGGCAGGGCGACGTCGGGGCAACAGGCGGAACCGGCCCACAGACACTCTTCTTCGGAGACAGCTTCGCCAGCCAATATGTCCCGCGTGTGATGCGGTTGGTGGGGGGCAACCGGGGCGACACCCGCGGGGCCCTCGTGCTCGTTGGAGGTGCAATCCCGCCGATTCCGGGCGTCACGAGCCTCGGAAACCATGGCTGCCCGGAGTTGATGCAAACATTTCGCGAACTCATCGCCACCGATCCGCGGATCGACCGGGTCGTGATCGCAGCCTGCTGGCCGTACTACTTCGAGTCGAATCGCGACTACTTGGCCCACGGACTGCCACTCGTCACCGCTGCCGGAGCCGAGCGGGCGGCCACGGAGTTCGGCGGGCTGCTCGCGGATCTGACCGCGGCAGGCAAATCCGTGACGCTCGTGCTCCCGGCGCCATGGGGCAAAGAACTCGCGCCGGCTGGGATGCTCAGCCGCTCGCTCCGGGGACGCATCACGAAGAAGTTCCGTCCGCTGACGGTCCCAAATCTGCAGGCCCGATTCCCAGACCATGCCCGGGCGTTTCTGGCGATGATCGAGGCCACGGCCCGCCAGCACGGGGTGCGGGTCGTCGACCCGCTCGAGCAGCTCGCCGTCGACGGCGTGTGCATCACCGAAGATGCCGACGGTCCGATCCGCTACGACACGAGCCATCTTCGACCAGGGTTCGTCGCCGAACACATCACCTACCTCGACGACACGCTGTCCCCCTGACGCGAGCCATCCGCAGCCCCCACGAGGGCGGGCTTGCCGGCAGGAGACCGCGGCACTGTAGCTGGCGGTGTCAGCGATGGAGAGCTGTCCTCAGGCCGATCCTCGTTGCGGCGGCCGAGTACCTCAGGAGTCGCTCCTTGATCACGGCCGCCCAACTTTCCCGCTGGATCGCCCCGATCCGCGCCGGGACGTGGTGGGAGTACAAAACGCCGATCATGCTCGGCATCGCCTATGCAGCGGCCCTTGCCGGAGGAATTCCCTTCTCGCAGCTCTGGCCATCGCTTCTGGCCTCCGTCGCCGCACTCGTTCCGCTTGCTTCCTACGTCTGCGTCATCAACGACATCACCGACCAGCGAGACGACCTGCGGGCCGGCAAGGCCAATCGCATGGCGGGAAAGTCTGCTGCCTTCAAAGCGGCATGGCTTGTGGTCTGTCTCGCGGGGGGCTGCCTCGCCGGCCTCTGGTGTTTCCATGGCAATGCGGTCGCGGCTTGCCTCTCCTGGACGAACTGGCTTGCCTTCACGCTCTCCTCCGTGCCGCCGATCCGACTGAAGTCCCGCGGCCTCGCCGGTGTACTCGCCGACGCATCAGGGAGGACGCTGCTGCCGTCGCTCTGGTCGGCGATGCTGGCCGATCCCACGGCGTCGTCGGCCTTGCTTGCGGCGGTGGCGATGAGAAGGCATTCCGCAAGGGGCATCGGTACATGACCATCGTCAGCGACATCGATCGCGGCACGGTCGAATGTGTCGCCGATGGCCGGAAAAAAGCGAGTTTCGCGGCTTATTTCAACACCCGGACGCCACGACAGATCGAGGCCATCGAGGCCGTGGCCATGGATATGTGGGAGCCGTACCTCCAAGCCACCCTCGAAGCCGTCCCGCTCGCCGCTTCCAAGATCGTCTTCGATCGCTTCCACATCATGAAGCACATGACCGAGGCCGTCGACGTCGTGCGGCGGCGCGAGAACCGCTTGCTCGT
>CAJBCV010000369.1 GCA_903951635.1 uncultured Planctomycetaceae bacterium | reverse complement strand
GATGAGCACGGCCACAACGCACTCCACGCCCAGCACCTTGGCGCTCGCCTGCTGCGCGGCCCTGATGGCGAGGAACAGTCCTCCGATCAGCCCGCCGCCGGTCGCTCCCTGCCACGGCTTCCCGCGCCCCAGACGAAGCGCCACGAGACTGGCCAGATGGATCGTGAACGGAAAGAAAAGCTCGCGATTGCCGGTGGCGCGAAAGAAGGCCAGCCAGACGAGGCTCGGCCCGACCAGCGCCAGGGCGGATGGCCGGAGGTCGACGGCGGCCAACAGGGCGATCGCCGCTGCGCCGATCGCAGTCCAGGGCCAGCCCCCCCAGACCTGCGCGGCCGCCAGGAAGAGGATCTCCAGCGCGATGAAGGTGGCGATCGATGGGTTCACTGCGGCTGAAACCATCCGCTGGAGGCTGTCGAGGTGGCGAGGTTCACGCCGTTGGCTTCGATGACATTATCGCTGACCTTCGTCCCTGCCGAAGGCCCCGTCGCGAACACGCCATACCCGCGGTTGCTGGCGATGCGGTTGTTCTTCACCGCCAGTCCCTGGGTCGACTCGAGCATGACGCCGTTGGCTCCGAGGTGGAACGTATTGAGGAGGACCGTCGATCCGCTGCAATTCCCCCTGGCACTCAGCCCCCGTCCCTCGGCGCCGTTGACGTCGTTCGATTGCACCCACACGCCACGGGCGGCCTGGAGCTGGATGGCGTTGAACGTGTTGCGGATGATCGTCGATTTGATCGCCGTTGCGGTGAGGAGCCCGGTGAGGCCGATGGCGCTGTCCGTTCCATGAACACCGTTGGCGAGGGTCGGGGAATCACCACCGACGAGGAGGCCGCTGGCCGAGGCCACGTAGATCCCCCACGCCGACCGGCCGCCACCGGGGAGCGATCCCTCGATCGTGTTCGACTGGATCGTCGTCCCGGTGCTGTTTCCCGAGGCGAGAATCCCCTGGAAGCGGTTGCGGAAAAGCAGGTTGCCGTTGAAGGGAAGGTAATGGGCATCGGAGAGCCGCAGCCCGATGGTGTTGTCGGAGATCGAGTTGGCGGTGATCCGCGTCCCGGTGAGATCGCCGGTGGCGGCGACGCCGACGGACGTGCGGCCGGGCACGTACGCGCCGGAAGCATCGAGCCCGGCGGCGATCGTGTTGCCCGCCCCCGGAATCCCGAGCGAAAGCCCACGGGCGCGCTCGAGCGACACGCCGAGTTTCGTATCGGTGATCGAGTTACCCGTAATCACGGTGCCGGTCTGATTGCCGTCGGCTCGGAGGCCGTAGAGGGCACTCGAGCCGATGCCGTTGGCGGCCACGACGAGATTCTGGGCGCCGATGAGATTGATGCCGCCGAGATTCGATGTGACGGTATTGGAACGAATCGCGGAGCCTGTCATGACGCCGGTGGCAACGATCCCGGTGGACGTGCCGGTGATCACGTTTCCGGAGGTCGGCGTCCCGAACGACAGTCCCGTGGCGCCGGAAAGGTGGGCACCGAACGCCCCCTTCCCTCCGCCGTCGATACGATTGCCGGTGATCGTCGTCGCCGGCATCGCCCCGCTGGCCTGAATGCCGGCCACGGCGTTCTTCGTGAGCGTGAAGCCGGCGATTCGCGAATCGTGCGTGGGGCCGACGACGATCCCGCTGCCGGCCGTATTGGCAACCTTGCTGCCGGGCACCTGGATGTCGATCCCGTTGACGCCGGGGGCGAACACGATCCCGCTCCCCCGCGCCCCGGTCACTGAACCGTCGATCGACAGCGGCGCCGAGGCCTTCACGGCGTTGGCCGTGTTGACCCGCAGCGACGCCAGCGGCGTCGTGCCGCCGACGGCTTGGGCGAACAGGATCGGGCCATTCCCGGCGGCGAGCGTCAGGTTCTTCGCGCCATCGACCGTTC
>CAJBCV010000368.1 GCA_903951635.1 uncultured Planctomycetaceae bacterium | reverse complement strand
GTTCCTCACCTCGGTGCTCCTCTACAGCCAGGCGGCCACGACGCGGGCGCTGATGCCGCTGGGGCTCTCCCTGGGGATCGCCCCGGCCCAGCTCATCGCGCTGTTTCCGGCCGTCAACGGCTACTTCCTCATTCCGGCGACAGGCTCGCTGATCGCGGCGATGACCTTCGACCGCTCCGGGACGACGCGGATCGGCAACTACCTCGTCAATCATTCTTTCATGATCCCGGGCGTCGTCGCGACCGTGACGGCGGTGGCGACGGGAATGCTCCTGGCCCGGATCCTCTTCTGACGGAGCCGGCTGGATGCCGTCGGCACAGCCGCCTCGTCAGCCCGCGGGCCTCTCCTCCGCGCCGCAATGCTCGCAGGACGGAAGGAGCGAATGCCTGACCCCCTTGCAGGCCGGACAGGCCGTAAACAGCGCGAGGCCACACGACGGGCAGGTGTAGGGCTCGTCGCTCGCCCCGACCAGCGGCCGCGACACGCGCCGCAGGCTGCGGGGCGTCCAGGCCATGAAGCGGAGCGGTCCGCGGCGAATCGGGAACCGGCAGCCGGGACAGACGAACGATTCGTAGGCTTCGCGGATCTGTTTCTGTCGTGCCCGTCCCCCGGGGCGGGCGACCAGTTGGAGGAGCCGGGCGAGAAGCCAGGCGATCACGGCGAGGGCCGTGGCGATGAGGATGTAGCGGAAGTACTCGGCGGGGAAGTACTCGTGCATCACGAAGAAGGCCCGCGCGAGCACCGCCGCGCCGAACGCATAGACCATCGGCGCATAGGGGCTGTTGCGGAGCCTCGCGAAGAGGAGGCCGGCGAGGACGAGGAGCGGGGCGAGGACGCCGATCTTGATCGCGGCGAGCCGGAGCCGATGGCTCGTTTGCAGTCGCTGGTATTCCTCGCGCAGCGGCGTCTGGGCAACGTTCACCTGCTCGAGGTGGAGGCGGAGCTCCTCGGTGATCGCTGCCTGCCGCTCCTGATGGTCCGAGATCGATTCGGTGAGGTCTTGATCGCGCTGCTGGTTGGCGAGGAACACCCGCTGGCTCTCGGCGAGGGCCTGCTGCTGTTCCTCAGGCAACTGCGACTGTTGCTCGAGGCTCATCCGCTGGAGTTCGAGGAGCTGGCCGAGCGTCTTCTGGGAGGTCGCCGTACTGTCGCGGAGCACCTGCCGGCGGCGTTCCTCGTTTTCTATTTGGCGTTTGATCCCGGCCTGCTCCTCCTGGAGCCGGGCGGTCGTGGCCGCCATTACCGGATCGAGCCGGTCACCGCTGAGCCGATTCCAGTCGGGCCCGGGAAGACGTCCGATGTCTTGGAGGATGAATCCCAGCGCCCAGAAGAAAAGGAGCGTCAGCGCCAGGGAGAAAATCCCGATCAGCAACCGTTGCCACCACGTTCCGCGGGGCTCCGTCTCGTGTGCCTGCATGTTCGGCATGGCCGCATCTCCGCCTGGCTCATCGCTCCCCATCCGGGGTAATCCCCGAACGCCCTCGTCTTGAGCGTACCGCAATCGAGCTTGTCGTCGCTCTGTCATTCCTTCGGTCCCTCCCGGCGATCGCCGGGAGCATGCGGCGACCGACCTGCCGACGCCCCCTGCCGCGGAGGTATCATGGGGGCAGAGCCCTGTCAGCGATTCCCCCTCACCCCCGGCATCCCATGACGAAGAAAGCCAAGAACGGCCCCGAGACGCTCGAGCCGGTTCACCTTGCCCCCGAGACGGTTCCATCGCCGGCCGCAGAGCAGGCCAAGGTGAACAAGAGCGAGGAGATCCGGATCGAGGCGCGGCGGATTCTCGATGCCGGCGGCAGCCCCCGGCCCCGGGACATCATCGAGATCCTCAAGTCGCGCGGGATCGAGGTCGTCTCCCCGCAGGTGAGTCAGATCCTCGGGAACCTGGGCGTGGAACGGCGCCCGCGGAAGAAAAAACGCGACGCCGCACCCCCGAGGTCTCCGCGGGTAGCGACCGCCCCCACGCTTCCCTCCGACGACGCCTTCACGCTCACCGATCTGATCGCCGCCAAGAAGTTCGTCGAATTGATCGGGAGCCCCAGGCGCGCGATGAGCCTCCTCGACGCCCTCGACAAGCTCTCCTGATCCGGCCCGAGACACCACGAGCCCAACGGCGTCAACGCCGATCCAGCTTTCCCCGTCGGCCACCGTTCTGGGCGAACTGCGCCCTTTGACGCGCTCGCTCGCCCATCCCTTGAAAGGAGGGATGCCGCCGGACGATCGATGTTTCGAGGATTCGACGTTTCCCGGGGAGACTCCGACCATGCCTGGCTTTCGTCCCGCAGGATCCATGCCTGGGTGGCTCGGTGTGGTGGTGGGGCTCGTTTGCCTCGCTCCGCCTTTCGTCGGCGCATCGGACGCCGAACTGGTCGTTCCCGACGTGATCACGACGGCCGATGTCGATTCCCCGCGCCGGTTCTACGTCACCGGGATCGTCGGATCGTCGTTTGCCACGCTGACCGACGACTTGGCCGCAAGGTACACCGGCAGCAGTGCCAACGGGACGCTGTTCACGGCCGGCGGAGCGCTCGGGATGGAGTTCGATCGTCCGTTGGGGGCGATCAGGGCCGAGGTGGAGGGACGTGGCCGCGACTCGCTCCACGACACCCTGTCCGTCACGAGGATTCCACTGGCCACCGGAAGCGGGACATGGGTCGCCGCCGACACCTGGTCGACGATGGTCAACGTCTGGCGTGACGTCTCAGTCACCGAAGACGTCGATCTCTATGTCGGTGGCGGCATCGGTGCCGGTGGCTCGACCTCCAGGGTCAATGGCCACTATCAGCTGACCGGCATCGCCCCCGACTTCTTCTTCGGCGGCCCGGATACCGCGCAGAGCTTCGCTTGGCAGGCTGGCTGCGGCACCAAGTGGGCGCTCTCGGAACGGGTCGAACTCGATCTCGGCTACCGGTTCTTCGCGCTCGACGCCACCACCACGCCAGTGACGCGCATGGAGGGGGGCTTTTGGCGGGGAACGGAGGATATCCGCCACGCCTTCTCGGCCGGCGAGTTGCTCTTCTCGGTACGGATCTACGAGCCGTTCCGCGCCTTGCGACGGTGACGGCTCCCCTCCGCTCACCGTACGGCATGCTCGCCGCTGACGACGAGCCCTGCCTCGTCGACGAGGTTGAGATACCAGGCTGTTGCCCCGGCAGGGATGACCGCACTTGCCCGTCCTTCCGTGCCGTCGGCGGCCTGATCAAGTGCGGCCGGCGCCGTTTCCCAGAGCCGGTCCTGCCAGCGGCCGGTGGCGGCGGTGAAGCAGAGCTCGGCGCTGCGGATCGGCCGCCCCCCGCGCCAGGTCACCCACGTCGCCGCATCTTTGTTCCCCTGCCCCGTGATCGTCGCCAGCCCCGGATCCGCGCCGGGCTGTGCCATGAGGATCGCATCGGTAAACGCCCGGATCTCCTCGGGATTCTCCCCCGCAGGGCCGTGGCCATGGGGCATCCGGACCCTCAGGCAGAGCGTCCGCGGCCCCTTCGGAAGCCGGTAGGAGCGCTGCCAGGAGCCGGGCGGGTAGGCGAAGTCGTTCGTGCCGTTGACCCACAGCATCGGCATCTCGGCGCGCGGGAGCCAGCTCGCGGGATCCCACCAGGCAGTCCATCGCGCCCCCTTCTCCGGCCCCATCTCGGCAAACCGACCCAGCCACGCAGAGTCATCGGCAAGATAGCCGCAGCCGTACACCGGCACGGCGAGGCGGAAGCGCGGATCGACCCCGGCAGTGAGGCAGGTGAGGTAGCCCCCCCAGGAGATCCCGGTGAGGCCGACGCGCTCGGCATCGACTTCAGGAAACGAGCGGAGGAGCGAGTGCGCCAGCACGATCGCCGACACCGCCTGATGGGGCCACTGATCCTTCAGCGGCTCCTCGACCTGGGCGAAGGCCGCATCCCACCCAGGGGGCCCGCCGTCGGCATGGCGTTCCCAGTTGCCGTACGTTCCGCGCGGCACGCACCCGCACAGATCGAGGGCGATCGCCGCGTAACCCCGATCGTTCCACACCTTCACCCAGCGCTCGAAGGCCGTCCCGCCGCCCCCATGGACGAGGACCATCGCCGGGAGCTTCGTGCCGGGCGCCGCAGCCGGGGCCCCGTACCACGCGAACACGCGGGTCGGTCGCCCCCGATACTCAGGCCCCGCGAAGAACAGCGGCCTGATCCGCTCATCCCCTTCCGGACCGACCTGGAAGCCGTCGGCCGGAAACACCTCCGGCACGCGCGACAACCGCTCGAGGTCGAACGCCGCCACGCCGAAGCGCTCCGCAGCCTGCGGCACGTCATCGGCGGCGCTTGCGGGCATCGGGACCGCGCCGCCCATGAGCAGCCAGCAGGAAAGCGTGACGGCGCGGCAGCACCAGAGCGCCAGAGAGCCCGCGGCATTCCAGTGGCAGCGCTGCCTCGAGCACGGCCCGAGATGGTCTGCCTGTGCCGCGAGGGGAAACGGTGGCGGAGAGAGCGGATCGGTCTTCATGGCTGGCTCCTGATGGGTGGCCAGCGTACCAAGCCACGGGTCCGGCTGCCTGCGAGCAGCCCCCCGCAGAGAGTCACTTCCGCTTCTTCGGCAGGTCCTTCGAGCCTGCCACGGTCATGTTGAGGCCGATCTGAACGTCGACCGGCGTGCCGCCGACAGAGACGGTGATCGTGCCGCTGGAGTACCAGCCGAGGGAACCGGTAGAGAACTCCCGCGCGCCGGCCTCCATGACCACGCCGTTGATGACGACGGTGATCGGGGTGGCCTTCTCGAGAAACTCGGCGCGGGTCACGGGGCAGGTTGCTTTCGCCATCGCTTGATCCTCCGGTCGGGCATTATCGCCCCCGACCGGAAGTCTGGAAGTGCCCCGCCGGGACCCTTGCCTCAATCATCGTGCCGCTCGGTCGGGCAGCAGTCGGCCACCGAACATCCTTCCGGCACGGAATTACGTCTCGGCTCAGTAGTCGCCGCCCGGGTGGTCGCCCCCCTTGGCCGTCAGCAGGGCTGCGAAGACTTCCGCCGGGATCGAATCGGCGATGAACCGGGCCGACCCGTCGGCCATCGCCACGTTCATGCCGCTGGGATGGAAGGCGTAAGGCTCACTGTCGTTGTTGCAGCTCATGATGCACTTCCCCGTGCCACTCGAGCCGTTGATGGCGCCGGTGACCGAGTCGGTGCCGTCCATCGATCCGGCGGCACCGTCGGGATCGGTCCAACCGAAGCCCTCGGGGCGGGGGAGGAGCTTGTTTTGAGCCTTCTTCACCAGGTAGTGGTTCGGGCGCGCTGCGCTCTCCATGACCATGATCGTGTGGCTGAGGCCATCGAGGATCTCCGCGATCTTGCTGTCGCGGCCGTTGACGAGCGCGCCGTCGTGGTCAGCCGTGCCGGCGGGGTTGGTGAGGCCGTTGGCGGTGTAGAACCGGTGGCGGAGGCGGTGCATCACGATGTAGTCGAGCGGCCCCATCAACTTGCCGTCGATGTCCTTGCCTGTCCCTGCCGCGGGGAGCCGCGACGCACCGGGCCCCGACGCGCACACGAACAGCGGAACCACGGTCTGGCCGGTGACGGCGTTGACCCCGGTGTTCCAAGGGACCGTCTTGTCGTAGAGGCGGGCCAGGGATCCCTCCTCGAAGTAGTCGAGCACCAACACCGGCCAGCTCATCACACTCGCCGGCGTCGTCTTGGCGACGGGACGGGAGTTGGGCAATTTGTTGTACGCCGTGACGTAGTTGTGGAACGACAGGCCGATCTGCCGCATGTTGTTGGTGCAACTGGTGCGCCGTGCCGCCTCGCGGGCCGCCTGCACGGCCGGCAGAAGCAGCCCCACGAGGGTGCCGATGATGGCGATCACCACGAGCAATTCGACGAGCGTGAACGCGCGTGGCTTTCCGAGGGGCGACGCCGACCGGAGCGAGGTGTTCATGAAAGCGTCCTGGGATGCGAGGGGGGGCCGAAGTACGACGAGCTTCGCTCGCGTGGCGAAACACACGAGCGACACGAAGTGACCATTCCGCCGTCAGGAGCGCATGAGCATCCGGCAAGCAAACGATGTCTTTTTGATAAGGATTCCGTGAGCGCTCGCCAGCGATCCGGAACCGAGCGACGACGACGGCCGCCTCGTCCGCTTCGTTGCCCGCCTCCTGCAAACAGTGCACCCCATCGATGGGGGCGTCCTGCTGCTCCGGGCCGTCGACGCAATCGTCACGGCCGAGGCCGATGCTGACGACGGCAATCGTGCCGCAAAGGAAGCGTGACGGCGCTTTTCTTCCGTGGCACGCAGAGGCGGCGAAGAAACCGCCCAGCCTCACGAACCCCCAGAAACGCCGAGAGGCAGGCGGTTTTTCACCTGCCTGCCTCATCGTGCCACCTCTTATGAGAGTGGCTTAGCTCCCCGAGTAGGATTCGAACCTACAACCTACCGGTTAACAGCCGGCCGCTCTACCGTTGAGCTATCGGGGAATGGATCGAACCGCCGAAACGGCTCCCTCGGTGACGGTTCACCGGGAGCCCTGAAGAATACCCGATGAATCGGGGGGAAAAAAGCCCGCAGGGACAGGCTTGCAGACAGGGGAAAACGAGCGGGCTCGGCGACGATCCGGCACCGGGGGTCCCCGCCTCACCCCTTCCGCTTCTCCATCAAGACCCGATTCCCCTTGTCGTTGTATTCAATGCGGGTCATGAACGTCCGCATCAGCATCACACCCCGACCACTGGGGACGTCGAGGCGATCGTCGGACGTGCAGTCGGGAACCTGAGCCGGATCGAACCCTGACCCCTCGTCGGTGATCTCCACCCGGACCAGCTCCGGCGACACGAGGCACTCGACGTACACCTGTTTGTGCGGGTCGAGTTTGTTGCCATGGACGATCGCGTTGACGATCGCCTCCTCGGCCGCGAGGTGGATGCTGAAGACGTCCGACGATTCCCAGCCGTGGATCCCGAGTTGCTCGAGGAGCCCCTCGGTGACGATCCGGCTCGCCCCGCGCTCGCTGGGGAGGTGGATGGCAAGGCGCCAAGCTCCGCCGTCTTCTGGCGAAGGGTTTGCGGCGCGGACGGAAGAGTCATGTGCCATCTGGTCGATCCAACCGGACGCCGATCCGCTGGGCCCATCCCCGGAACCACACGATCCCGACGGGATGGGATCCCGAAAAACGCTTCAGAAGGCGGAGATCGCCTCCGTCTCCCCGGCATGGATGTCGAAAACCTTGTTCAGCTTCGTGACCAGAAACACATCATAGATCTCGCGCCGGATATTGCTCATCTTCAGCCGGCCTTTGTGCGACTTCACCTTCCGGTCGAGCGTGATCAGCTTGCCGAGGGCGGCACTCGAGAGAAACTCGACACCGTCGAAGTTGAGGAGGATGCTTTTGCGGTTGTCGAGGTCGACGAGGCTGAAAAGCTCCGTGCCAAACTGGATGATCTTGGCCTCGTCGAGGATCTTGCGGTCGTTGAACCGGACGACCGTCACGTCGCCGACCTTCGACACGTCGATCCTTTGATGCGTCGGCATGCAGACGAAACCCTCGCTAGGGCCTGAAACCCGTGGGAGAACGAAGCCCGCCACGATTCCCGGCTGCTGACTGAAAACCACGAACCTCAGCCATTCAAGCGACACGGATCGCTCGAAGCAGAGCCTAGCCTTTCGGCAGACGGTTTGCCATCACTCCGCGCCACCCGCGGCCGGGCCATCCCTCCTCGAAACCGTCCCCGGCTGGGGACGGCTTTTCCGCCGGCCATACTCCCCCCGGCACACCCCGTCCTGCTGCCAAAGTGGCAGCGAGGACAGGGATCGGTGCCGGGGGGAAGATCGCCATGAAAAGAGCTGAAAAAAGGGCTCCGAAAGTCCACTCACCCCACCGCCCGTCGTTTGGCGCGCCGATTGCTTGCATGAAGGGTCGCGGGTTTCACGGATGTCCCGGTCGGCAGTCCCGACCGGTCCTCGAGTCTGGAATCCCCCTCGCGGGGTGTTCCCGGCCGCGGCCGCCCCTGACGGGTGTTTCTAGCCAGATGTGGTAGGCCCCGGGGCCCCACACCGAACCGAAATCCGCTCTTTCCGATTCCCCCTCACCCACGAGGTTCCCGACGATGTCCGCCAGCGCGACGAAGTCTGCCAAGAAGAAGCCGCACCTCATCCCCCTCGGCGACCGCGTGGTCGTGCAGCGTGAGGAGAGTGGCCAAAAGACCGCCGGCGGCATCCTCCTGCCCGATTCCGCCAAGGACAAGCCGGCCCGCGGCGTCGTCGTCAGCGTCGGCGAGGGAAAACTGACCGACAAGGGGACCCGCCAGCCGCTCCAGGTGAAGCCGGGCGACCGGGTCGTGTTCACGAGCTATGCCGGCGAGCCGTTCAAGGTCGGGGACGACGAGTTGCTGCTGATGCGCGAGGACGACATCCTCGCCGTTCTCCCCTGACCAGAGCCCCCCGATCGTCAAACCATCCAACCCAAACCTTCCGAACCCAACCCAGCGACAGGAGCAGTGGACCCATGGCAAAGATGATGGCCTTCGACCAGGAAGCCCGTGAGGCGATGCGGCGCGGTGTCGCCAAGCTCGCCCGCGCGGTCAAAGTGACGCTCGGCCCCAAGGGGCGCAACGTCATCCTCCAGAAGAGCTTCGGCTCCCCGACCGTGACCAAGGACGGCGTCACCGTCGCCAAGGAAATCGATCTCGAGGACGTCTACGAGAACATGGGCGCGCGGATGGTCCGCGAGGTCGCGAGCAAGACCAGCGACGTCGCCGGTGACGGCACGACGACCGCCACCGTCCTCGCCGAGGCCGTCTTCAACGAAGGCCTCCGGGCCGTCGTGTCGGGCGTCAACCCGGTGCAGATGAAGGCCGGCATCGAGAAGGCCGTGGAGGAGATCTCCGCGAAGCTCAAGGAAATGTCGATCCCCGTGAAGGGCAAGAAGGAGATGGCCCAAGTCGCTGCCATCGCCGCCAACAACGACATGGAGATCGGCCAGCAACTCGCCGAGGCGATGGACAAGGTCGGCAAGGACGGCGTGATCACGGTCGACGAGGGGAAGAGCCTCAAGACCGAGATCGAGTTCGTCGAGGGGATGCAGTTCGACCGCGGCTACCTCTCCCCCTACTTCGTGACCAACTCGCAGCAGATGCAGTGTGTGCTCGACGACTGCTACATCCTCGTCTTCGAGAAGAAGATCTCGAGCGTCAAGGACATCGTCCCGCTTCTCGAGGCCGTCGTGAACGCCGGCAAGCCGCTCCTCATCGTCTCCGAGGAGGTCGACGGCGAGGCCCTCGCCACGCTCGTCATCAACCGACTCCGCGGCACCTTCCAGGTCTGTGCCGTCAAGGCACCGGGCTACGGTGATCGCCGCAAGGCGATGATGGAGGACATCGCGATCCTCACCGGCGCCACCGCCGTGTTCGAGAACCTCGGCATGAAGCTCGATGGCCTCGGGCTCGCCGAGCTCGGCCGTGCCAAGAAGGTGATCGTCGACAAGGACAACACGACGATCATCGAGGGTGCCGGCAAGACGAGCGAGATCAAGGCCCGGATCGAGCAGATCCGCCGCGAGATCGACGCCTCCACGAGCGACTACGACCGCGAGAAACTCGAAGAGCGTCTCGCCAAGCTCTCCGGTGGCGTTGCCAAGCTCAACGTCGGTGCGGCCACCGAGAGCGAGATGAAGGAGAAGAAGGCGCGCGTCGAGGATGCCCTCCACGCCACCCGTGCCGCCGTCGCCGAGGGGATCCTCCCCGGTGGTGGCGTCGCCCTGCTGCGGGCCAGCTCCCAGGTGAAGCCGAAGGGGCTCTCCGAGGACGAGACGGTCGGCTTCAACATCGTCGTCCGGGCCTGCCGGGCTCCGGTGACGATGATCTCCTCCAACGCCGGTCAGGACGGCTCGATCGTCTGTGAGAAGGTGCTCTCCGGGAGCGGCAACTTCGGTTACAACGCCGCCACCAACGAGTACGAGGATCTGGTCAAGGCCGGTGTCATCGACCCGACGAAGGTGACGCGGACCGCCCTCCAGAACGCCACGAGCGTCTCGACGCTCCTTCTCACCAGCGACGCGCTGATCGCGGAGAAGCCGAAGGATTCGAAGGCCAAGTCCGGGGCCGGCGGCCACGGCGGCGACTACGACATGTATTGATCGGCCGCACGGCCCATCGATCACCGCCCGGTGTCGGGCGAAACGAAAAAGAGCCGGGGCGTCCTTCACGGACGCCCCGGTTTTTTTGTCTGCCGAAGTGGTCCGGAGGAAACGCGGCTCAAGTCCATCCGAACTGCCGGGCCAGCCGCGAGGTCTCCCGCTGAACCTTCGGCATCAGGGCCAGCGGCGTCGGCGTCGGCACGATGTGTTCCGGTCGGCCGTCCGAGCGCTTTTCGAGGAAGGCGACGAACTCGTTGTCAGGCGCCCCGGGATACCCCGTGAATGGCCCGATGATGTCGCAGTCGAGGAGGCCGATCGCGCGGAGCCTGCCGAAGATCTCCGTAAACGATTCCGGCGTCCAGGTCGTGCAATGGACGTCGAGGTAGTACTGGTCGTTCCAGACCATCTTCGCGAAGTGGAGCCCCTCGCTGTCGGAGTAGTGACGCGGCGCCGATGAGAACGGCGGCATCTTCCCCTCGATGACCGGTTCCCCCTGATGAAAGAACGACTGCGTGATGAAGTCCATGACCTGCGAGGGGGTCGGCCGCGTCGGCTTCTCGATCGACCAGCCGACGACCTGCCCGAAGGTGGTGTTCTGGCGGTAGTAGTCCATCGTCCTGGTCCGCATCGGAAGGACGATCGCCACCCTGCCCCCCACCTCGACGCACTCGAGGATCTCATGGAGCCAGCCGAGCGGGTTGGGGACATGCTCCATGACATGGGATGCCACGGCGTAGGCAAAACGACGGCCGCCGACGCAGTCGGCCAGCCGCTTTCCGGGCACCCACACCGCGTCGATCCAGGGGACGTTTTGACCGACGGAGCCGGGGTTGTCCGCCGCTTTCCTCTGGATCTCGTCGTTGTCGATGTAGTCGACGTAGAACACGTCGTGCTTCGGCCGTTCGACCATCGCGTTGAAGTAGGGGGCGACCTCCAGGCCGCATCGATCCGCCGGGAGGTGGCTCACCACGAACGCCCGGCGGGCCGCGGGGCCGCTCATCGGCGTCTCGGCTACGAGAGAAGGGGAAGCGGCGGTCGCAGTGGCTGTCATCGGTGCACGATCCTGGGGGTGGGTGAGACGTGGCCGTGCCTTGCTCAGGCGGCTTTGGTATCCGGCATCGAAGGAAGGGTGTGGCCGCGACGCTCGTCCTCGAGCCACGCGGTGACTCGACCCGTCGTGCGGAGCCAGTCGACGGTGCGGGCGAGGCCATCGGCGAGCGACGTCGCCGCGCGGTAGCCGACCGCCTCGGCGGCCCGCTCCACCGACATCACCCGGCGGGTGTACCCGACCGGCTTGTCGGCCAGAAACGTCGGGCGGAGCCCGGGGCCGGCCGCATGGGCCACCGCCTCGGCGATCTCGCCGATCGAGGTCTCGCGGCCGGAGCCGAGATTGAACGACTCCCCGCCGAACGGGGAGACGTCGAGAGCGATCGTGGCGATCCCCTCCGCGACGTCGCCGACGTAGACGAAGTCGCGGGTTGCCGATCCGTCGCCCCAGACTTCAAAGGTCGTTTGCCCGCGTTCGACGGCAAGCAGCGCCTTGCGAACCAGCGCCGCCACGACATGCCCGCGGTCGGTGTCGAAGGTGTCGCCGGGACCGTAGAGATTCGAGGGAATGACCGTGACCGTGTCGCGCCCGGCCATCCCACAGATCGCATCGGCGGCGATCGACGAGGCGAGCTTGGCGTAGCCGTAGCTCCCCGTGTCGCCCGAGGGCACCCCTTCCAACAGCGCCGCTTCCCGGAGGGGGAGCGTGGCCGAGCCGGAATACGCACAGGGGGTGCCGGCGAGGACGACGCGCCGAGCCCGGCCGCGGCAGGCGGCGCGGATGACGTTGAGGCCGAGCTGGAAATTGTCGTGGAACGCACGCCCGGCGCAGCTCCGCAGATAGCCGACCCCGCCGACATCCGCGGCCAGATGGATGATGGTGTCGGCATCGGCGAGGAGCCGCTCGGCCACCTCAGGATCGCGGAGGTCGCCGTCGCGGCGCCCGAGCGCCTTTACCTCGACACCGCGCTTCCGGAGGCTCGTGACGACATGCGACCCGAGGAACCCTCGAGCGCCGGTGACGTGGATCTGCATCGCATCCCCCTCTGGAGTCTTCCGAAGTTTCAGGCCGCCCGAGCGGCCCCGGTGAGCACCGAGTGGTAGACCCGCTCGTAGGCCGCCTGCGTCATGTCGAGGGAATAGGACGCCCGGGCCGCATCACGGTGGCTTTGCGCGTCGGGATGGAACTTCTCCTCGGCCCGGACACATTCCTTGATCGTCTTGGCGAAGGTTTCCGCGTCGCCGACATCGATGGCGATGCTCGAGAACGCCGTCTGCTTCTCCATCCGGTAGACGAACATCGACTTCGCCCGCGACGTGATCACCGGCCGGTCATAGGAGAGGGCGTCGGCGAGCACCGCCGACCCCGACTGCCCGACCTCGTCGTACGGCAGGACGAACACATCCGCCTGCGAGAGGACGGCGCCCTGTTCGGCCGGGTCGCCGAGGAAGCCGGTGAAGATGATCCGCGACTGGAGCCCCCAGACGTCGGCCTGCTGAATGAGATCCATCCAGTAGTCGTTGCCGGTCTTGTCCTTGGGGTGAATGCCGCCGGCGACGACGAGCTTGAACGACTCTGGCAGGTGCCTGAAGGCGCTGAGGAGGTGGCCGTGCCCCTTGTAGCGGCTCACGAAGCCCGGCATCATCACCCACGTATCCCGCGGATGCTTCACGAACGCCGGCGTGACGTGCCCGCTTTCCACGCGCTCGATCGGGATCGGCACGACGGTCACCCGTTTTTTGAGTTTCGGGAAGGTCTCCACGAAGTATTTGTGGGTGTCCTTGCTGTGAAGGACGATCGCGTCGGCGCGGTGGAGCGCGGCGCTGATGTGCCGGTTGCGGAGCCGATGGAAGACCCCCTCGACGAACTGCGACGTCGGCCGGTTGCGTTGGTTGCGGGTCATACTCTTGAGCCAGGTATGAAGGCTCACGACCAACGGCTTGTCGAGCCGGCGGCAGACGTCGGCAAACCGCTGGTTCGACGGCCCGATCCGGCGGGCAAAGAAGCAGAACTCGTGCTGGATGTGGACGAGATCAGCCTGCGAGCGGTTCACACGGCCAACGAGATCGGTGAAGTAGCGGTTCATCTCGCCGGCCGAGATCCGCCGATCGCCGTCGATGAAGTTCTGCATGTCGAAGGGGAGGACATCGGCAAACCGCTCGAGCCCGACCGCGAGCCGTTTCGCGTACTCGGCATTCCCACACTGCTGATCCCACGGGGTCATCAGGGCGACGGCCAACCGCTGAGACCGGGGGCGGGCAGGCAGCGTCTCGGGCGCCGCCGCCGCCGGGGCGCGGCGATTGGTCGCATCCGCATCGATCAGGGCCGTGTCGCCGACTGCCATGAGCTCTCCCTTCCTGCGATTCGTCCCCCCGAAGCCTGCGGCAAGCCGGGCACCCGGGCGCGACCGGCCCGAAAACCGACGGGGCGGGGCGGGGGAAACAGGGCGGGAGGGTAGCAAGTGGCCCAGCTCCCCCAAAGGGCATTTTCAGGGCCGATGAAGGGGGGACCTGCGGCGTTTACGCCCCGGACCGCTCCGCGCGGCGTCCCGGCGGGGGTGCGATTCCCTCCAGTGGCACGAAGCCGTCGTGCCCAGGGGGAATCCCCGCCGGGGGGGCACATGACGGGGCCAGGACCCGGCCGACGAGCGATCGCACCATCCACACGGCCGCCGCGACGGCGACCACGATCGCGATCCCATCCTGGAGGAGCGTGGCCACCAGACACCTCAGCCGAGGAGGAACGTTCCGAGTTGGTAGGTCACGAAAGCCCCCAGCCACGCAAGCGCCGTCATCGCGGTGAACGACGCCACCGGCCAGACCCAACTCCCGGTCTCCCGCCAGATCACCACCAGCGTGCTGGCACACTGGGCACACAGGGCGAAGAACACCATGATCGACAGGGCCACCGGCAGCGTGAACACCTTCCGCCGGCTGCCGTCCCAGGTCGCGGCCCGGAGACGGCGGACGAGCGCCGTTCCCCCCTCCTCGCTCCCGGCATCGACGTCGCCGAGGTTGTAGATCACGCCAAGCGTCCCCAGCACCACCTCGCGGGCCGGGAAACTGGCGATCGCCGCACACCCCAGCCGCCAGTCCCACCCCAGCGGCCGAACGACCGGCTCGATGAAGCGGCCGGAGATCCCGAGGAAGCTCAGACGCTGCGCGGCGCCCCGCCTGGCGGCGTCGAGGCCCTCCGGGGTGTCGAGGGCGTCGAGGGCCGCGGAGAGATCGGCGACCGTCGCGGCGTCGGCCTCGCCGTCGAGCCGGGCGCGGAGGTTCGCGCGTTCGCTCGCCACCTCGGCCTCGACCGCGGCTTCATTGCGGGGGTAGTGGGAGAGGGCCCAGAGCACGACGCTCATGGCGAGGATCGTGGTGCCGGCGCCGGACAAAAACGACCAGGTCGCCTCGCGGACGCGCTCGAGAACGATCCGCACCTGAGGCCAGCGCCAGCCGGGGAGTTCCATGACAAACGGCTGCGGCGGACCGCGGAACACCGTCCGCGTGAGCACCAGCGCCGCAAGCGCCGCCACGACCACACCGAGGGCGTAG
Source organism: uncultured Planctomycetaceae bacterium (assembly GCA_903951635.1). Lineage (GTDB taxonomy): Bacteria > Planctomycetota > Planctomycetia > Pirellulales > UBA1268 > QWOP01. The sequence goes on along the minus strand of CAJBCV010000368.1, from coordinate 9,186 downwards.
AGCGACGCAAGCACGACGGCCGGGAGCCGGAGCCAGGGAATCCCCGCCACCGGAACGTTGGGGACGAACGCCCCGCACATGAGGAAATAGACCGGGAGCCGCGCCGAACAGCTCATGAGCGGCGCCAGGAGGATCGTGAGGAGCCGGTCGCGGGGGTTTTCGATCGTCCGTGCCGCCATGATCCCGGGGATCGCGCAGGCGAAGCTCGAGAGGAGCGGGATGAACGACTTCCCCGACAGCCCCACCCCCACCAGGAGCCGGTCCATGAGGAACGCCGCCCGCGACAGATAGCCGCAGCCTTCGAGGAGCGCGATCCAGAAGAACAACAGGGCGATCTGCGGGACGAACACGACCACGCTCCCCGCCCCGGCGATCACGCCGTCGACGATGAGCGAGCGGAGCGCTCCTTCCGGGAGAAGGCCGCCGACGACCTCGGCGACCGTGTCGACGCCGGCGGAGATGCCCTCCATGAGCGGCGCCGCGAGCCAGAAGATCGACGTGAACACCGCGAGCATCGTCAGCGCGAACAGGAGCGTGCCCCAGACGCGGTGCGTGACGACCGCATCGATCCGGTCGTCGATCGTGCGCACCACCGGCCTCCGGCGGACGACCCCCTCGACCACCTGCTCGATCCAGGCGTAGCGACCGATCGCCTCCCGCGCCGCCGGCGACTGCGCCGGATCGACGGCGGCGAGCGTCGTCGCCAGCCCTTCCGGCTGTCGGGGGGGCAGCGCGGCAAGGATTGCATCGGCAAGCCGGGCGATCCCCTGCCGACGTGGCGCCACCACCGGCACGACCTCGCAGCCGAGCCGGCGGGAGAGCTCGGGCGCATCGACCTCGATACCCCGATCGGCCGCCGCATCACCGAGGGTGAGGGCGATGATCGTGGGGAGACCGATCTCGATCGCCTGGCTGGCGAGGTAGAGATTGCGTTCGAGATTCGTGGCATCGACGACGATCACGATCCGGTCCGGCGCCGGCATTCCCGCCAACCGACCCCGGAGCAGATCGACGGCCACCTTCTCGTCGGGGCTCTTCGGCGCGAGGCTGTACGTGCCGGGCAGATCGATCAGATCGATCGAGCGACCGGCATGGACGAACCGGCCGACCTTCTCCTCGACCGTGACGCCGGGGTAGTTGCCGACGCGTGTGGGAATGCCCGCCAGCGCCGTGAAGAGCGAGCTTTTGCCGGTGTTGGGGTTGCCCAGCAGGGCGACTGTCAATGGTGGAGACGCGTCCGCAGCCCCCGCGGCGGTCACGTTCATGGCGGGGCCAATTTCACGGAGGTGGTCAGCGGGGCAGGGGGCGCCGAAGCGATGCGGAAGCCGACCGCGGCAACCGCGGCCCGGCCGACGGAAACACCGCCACGCGGGCGGCATCGCTACGGCGGATCGAAAGCCGGTAGCCCCGGACCTCGAGTTCCAGCGGGCACCCCAGCGGCGCGGCGCCGATGACCCTGACGTGGACGCCAGGGGTGATCCCCATCTCGAGGAGGCGTTCGGAGGTCGGATCTGACCCCGTGATCAGTTCGACCTCGGCGGTCGACCCGATGGCGATCTCTCTCAGGCTCGTCACGATCACCTCCCCTCGACCGGCGGCAGCCAAGTCGACATCGGCTCACGTCAGCGAATCACCACAGCAGCAACGCCGGCTTATTGAGACCGAGTCTCAATCACAACTCTAGTGTAGAACCTTCGGCATCCGAAGGCAAACCAATCGAGTCGAATCCCTGGGGAATCGGCGTGAAAGCCCCTGTTGCGAGCCGATTTCCCGGCCTCTTCGTCACCGCCACCGACACCGATGCCGGGAAAACGTTCGTGGCGGCGATGATCCTCCGCACGCTCGTGGCGGAGGGAATCGGTGTCGGGGTCTCCAAGCCGGTCGCCAGCGGCGTCATCGCCGGAGCACCCAGTGATGCCCAAACGCTGTGGGAGGCGGCAGGCCGGCCCCGGACGCTCTCGGCGGTCTGCCCGCAGGCCTTCGCCCTCCCTCTCGCCCCCCACCACGCCGCCCGTGCGGAGGGACGGACGATCGACGAGACGCTCCTCCGAGAGGGTGTCCTTGCGTGGACCGCAACCAGCGAGTGCCTGATCGTCGAAGGGGCCGGCGGGCTCTTCTCCCCCCTCACCGACCGCCTCCTCAATGCCGATCTCGCCGCTGACCTCGGCGTGCCGTTGATCGTGGTCGACAGCGGTCGGCTCGGCTGCGTCGGCCGGGTGCTGGCGACCTGCTTCGCAGCCGAGGCCCGCGGGCTCGGGGTCGCCGCCGTGGTGCTCTCCCAAATCGATCCCGGCGGCCCCATCGACGAGGATGCCCCCACCTCTCCCGGCCGGATCGCCCGCGACGGCGCCGAGGAGATCGCCCGTCGTCTCCCCCGGATCGCGGTCGCCGTGCTCCCCCACGCCGCCACCGTCACCGCTCCGCCGCTGGACTGGTTCAGGCTCGCGCGCGGTTGAGGCAGCGCGCCACCTTCGTCAGTCTGCGGTGCTCAGCCCGACGTCTTCAGCGCGACTTCGAGAGGCGATCGATCGAAAGCGAGAGCGTCGTCTCCCACACCCCCGCGTCGTTCCCCTCCACGATCCAGTGGGGCATGACGACGACCGATTGATGGACCGATTCGAAGCCCCCCTCCGACTGGCTCACGGTCCGGATCGGGAACGTCCAGATTCCCTTCGGGGGCTTGCCCGAAACCGTCAACCGGGCATCGATGTCGACCCAGTCATCGACCAGCCCGATCGTCGTGGCACCGACGAGATCGAGACGGGTGCCGAGGTGGCCGAGGGGCTGGCCCGCTCCATCGCGGAAGACTCGCCCCGGCGCGTCGGCGGGCATCCCGGCGAAATTGAACTCCACCGCGAGGTGCTGACGAAATCCGACGGGGAGCCCCTCGATCCGGTAGGCGATGTCGATCGTCCGCCCACCGGCGGCGAGCGTCACCGTCTTCCCGAGCGTGAACGGAATCCCCCAGGCGTTGCCGGCCCGAGCGAGCACCACCTCGACCCGACTGTCGCTCTGGCGAACCGCCGCCTCGTAGGCCCCGGTGGCGAAGTCACCCCGTTCCATCGCCGTGCCGTCGGCAACGGCCGCCGGGTCGACCTCGACATCCCAGAAATGGTCGACGAGCATCTTCCGCCGCGAGGGGTCGTGACGGACAAACCGCTCGAGCCCCTCCTCCTTGAACTTCGCCGGCTGCGAGGCGTCGATGATGCTCCGCGCGGCGCCGGGGCCGGCGAGCACCTCGGCGTGATACGCCTCGGGGCGGCGGTCGAGCGTGGCGAGAAGGTTGTGGCGCTGGGCGCGGAGATCGAGTTCGTAGAGGATCCCCCCCCGCGCCGGTGCGAACCAGGCGTCGAACGCCCCGGTGGAAACGCGGATCTCCGTGCGGCCGTCGAAATCCCAGTCGCGCACGACCGCCTCGAGCTTCTTTCCTTCCGCGCCACCGCCGGCCCGGTCGAGGAGCGCGTCGGCCTCGATGAGCTGGCTGTAGACGGCATTGCGGAGATGGGGGAGATAGATGCCGCCGAAGGCCCCGTGCCAGTAGGCGCAGTTGCATTGCCCGCGGTGGAGCGCCGTCGTCGCCTGCTCGAGGAACTCTGGGTCGACATCCCCTGCGCCGCGCATCCCCTCGAGCCGTTCGCTCACCGCCATCGCCCGGGCATACATCTCGTTGGCCTCGGGGTAGCGGAGGCGGAAGTTGCGCCAGCTCCCCCCGCGGATGAACGGCGCCACGGCGGCCAGCCGCGGATCGGCCGAAGCCTCGACGCGGGCCCGGACACAGGCCCCTTGTGCTTCCGGCGGGAGAACCCACTCGGTCATCTCGCGGTAGCTGCATTCGGGCAACCAGAGCGTCCCGGCCGGCGGCACCTCGCGGACGACCTCCGACGGCAGGCACATCTCCACCCAATCGGCGTTCGCTTCGAGGAGCGTGAACAGCCGCTCGAGCCACCCCTCCTCGAAGCAGGTGCGGTGGGTGTCGGGCCAGACGCCGAACTTCTCCCCGTCGTCGCCGAACACCGCCAAGCTCCCGTGGCGCCGGGCGGCGAGGCTGCGGAGATGATCGATCGCCTCCTCCGGCGTCCCGAAGGGGATGACATACCGCAGCCGCTCGCTCACCGGGAAGACCGCGAGCGTCGCCCCGTCCCCCTCGGTGAGCCAGTGGCGATCGAGCTGCTCGTCGCCGAGCCCGGCGGCCTTGAAGTGGGTATCGTCGAGAATCGTCCACTCGACCCCGGCACGGGCGAGATCGGCGGCCATGCCCGGATCCCACACCCGCTCGGCCAGCCACATGCCGCTGACGCGCGTCTTCAGACGGCGCTCGAGCCAGGTGGCGTAGCGGCGGATCTGGCTGACGCGGTCACGCGGCGGAAGCATCGCGAGGACCGGTTCGTAGAACGCCCCGCCGACGATCTCGATCTGGCGCTCGTCGGCGAGCCGCGCGAGCTGGTCGAGGTATTCCGGGTGGTGGGCGTCGAGCCATTCGGCCAAGGGGCCACTGGTGTGGATCGCGACGCGGATGCCGGGGTGGCGCTGGAGGAGATCGAGGAATGGCTGGTAGGCGTCCTTCCAGGCTTGTTCGTAGACACCGTCGAAATTGCCGATCGGCTGATGGTCGTGGATCACGAAGACGAACCGGACAGCGGGGGGCATACGGGGCCTCGACGACAGGAGGGATGGCCGGACCGGTGCCAGACGGCGCTGACGATGGAGGAAGACGGCCCCGGAAGCGCGCCCGAATCGATCGGGAAACGCTGCCAGGTTCGACCGCGGCCGACAGCACGGCAGCGCCGTGATCGTCCGTCGTCGGCAACCGGCGGGGCGGGGCGGGGAACAGGTGGGAAGAAGTGGCGGGAGGATCGGATTCTCCACCAGCGCCCCCTGCCGCTGCAAACCGGCCGCTCCCAAAAACCGCGGGCGTCGGTCGGGCCTGTCCTCTGGAACCGGGGGCGTCCGAAGCACCGGAGGCGCCCGAAGCACGAATCGACCGATCAGTCGTCGCGCAGCTGCCGCGCCGATGCCTCCGGCGACATGACCGAAATGTGGCATCCGATTCCCAGTTCGAAGCCGGCCAGCGGCGAGATCCGCGGCACGATCTCGAGATGCCACCGCCACCCTGCCGGCGGATGGCCACCCCAGGCATGCTTCCCTGGCAGCAGCGCCCCCGCCCGATCGGAGCGTGGGGAGAACGGGGCCTGATGGAGCCACCAGTTGAACTCCGCTCCGGGCGCCGCCCGCTCGATGCGGGCCACGACCACGCGGAGGAGATCGGCAAGCCCAGCGGCGACCTCCGGCCCGGCGGCATGAAACCAGGCGTTGGGCTGCCGGGGGAGAATCCAGGTCTCCAGAGGCTGCCGTGGCGCGAGCGGGACGAGGGCCACGAGATCGGCCGTGCTGGCCACGACGCGCCGCTCGCGCTCCGCCTCCCGGAGGATGGCTGCAAACGGATCCCCCCCGGCGGCGAGCTTCGAGAGGATCACCGGCGGCACGAAGTCGAGGGCCACCAATTGGCTGTGGACATGATCGAGCGAGGCCCCGGCGGCGGGGCCGGAGTTTTTGAACACCATCCCCCAGGCGAGATCGTCGCGCTCGGCCAGGTGCCCCAGGCGCTCCCGGACCAACGCCCACGAAGCCCGCCACGACCGGGGGTCGATCTCGAGGATCGAGGTATCGTGCCGCGGCGACTCGACGACCACGTCATGGACCCCATGGGCGGGCCTCGATCCAGCCGTCGGGCCAGCGGAGAGTCCGTCCGGGGCTCGGTGGCCGCGATCGACGACGACCGGATAGCGATTGGGAATGATCCGCGCCAGCCAGGGCAGCGCGCACTCAGCGGGGCTGCGGAGCACCTCGTGGGGGGTGAGAGCTTCGTTGCCGGCGCAGAACGGGCAGGCGGCGAGCGACTCCTCCCGGGGGCGCTCCGCCCGCGCCGGGGCGAGGAATACGGCCCGGCCCGAGAGCGGATCGGTGTGGATCCGGCAGGAGGAGGCGTCTGGCTGGGGGTCGTGCATGGCTCGCCGGCCGCCGGAAAAACACCGGCGAAGTCTTCCTCGTGGTGGCATCGCCTCCACCCGCCGGGGGTGAGGTGAGAACGAGTATGGCATGGCTCTTGGCTCCATGGCCGCCGCTGGCGTTTGAACCGCCCGCTCGCCCCCCGTAAACTCTGACGTTCTCGATCCCCAGACCATCAGACCCCGAGGAAACCGCGTCCCACAACGGCGCGCCCAGGAGCCCCCCCATGCTGACCGTCGGCGACCACTTCCCGCAGTTCACCGCCCAGGCCTGTGTCGGCACCGGCAAGGACGACCTGAAGCTGGTGAAGAACACCGACTACGCCGGCAAGTGGGTGGTCTACTTCTTCTATCCCAAGGACTTCACCTTCGTCTGCCCGACGGAGCTGGCGGAGTTCAACAAGCAACTCAAGGCGTTCGCCGATCGCGACTGTGCCGTCGTCGGCGGCAGCACCGACAACGAGTGGTCGCACCTCGCCTGGCGGAAGTCGCATCCCGATCTCCACAACCTCGGCTACCCGCTCGTCGCCGCCCAACTCCTCGCCCCGGCCCTCGGCATCCTCGAGAAGACCGAGGGCTACTGCCTGCGGGCGACGTTCATCGTCGATCCCAACGGGGTCATCCAGTGGGTCGACGTCAACCAGGGGCGCGTGGGGCGGAACGTCGCCGAGGTGATCCGTGTCCTCGACGCGCTCCAGAGCGACGAACTCTGCCCGTGCAACTGGAAGAAGGGTGACCCTTACGTGAAGGTCGGCTGACCCGTGGCCCGACCGCGGACCTTCATCGACAAGTTCGGCGACGCCTTCCGGGGCATCGCCCGGGCCGTCCCGGGTCAGTCGAGCTTCGCCGTTCACATCCCCGCGGCCCTGGCCACCCTCGCCTTGGCGGCGGTGCTCCGCGTCTCGCTCATCGAGTGGTGTGTCCTGGCCGGGGCGATCGGCGCCGTCCTCGCCGCCGAAGTCATCAACACCTCGATCGAGATGCTCGCCAAGGCGGTGACGCGGGATTTCAACCCCTTCATCCGCGACGCCCTCGACATCGCCAGCGCCGGGGTGATGGTGACGGTGATCACGGCGGTGGTCATCGGCACGCTCCTGATCGGCAACCGGGTCGGGATCCTCATCGGCTGGTGGTGAAACGGCCGGCCGACACTCCGGGCTTCCCCCGGCAGTTTCAGGTTGACCCTCTCGGCCCCCCCCCGATACCGTGTCGGCTCGCGCCCCCTTTTCCGGCCGGGTTACCCCCGGCTCATCCTGTCGATTTCTTCCTTCTGGAGTTGCATCCGTCATGCGCAAGTTGCTCGCCGAGGCGATCGGGACGTTCTGGCTGGTCTTGGGAGGCTGCGGCAGTGCCGTGATCGCCGCCGGCCTTCCCGACGTCGGCATCGGCTACCTCGGAGTCTCGCTCGCCTTCGGGCTCACCGTCCTCTCGATGGCCGTCGCCATCGGCCACATCTCCGGCTGCCACCTGAACCCGGCCGTCACCGCCGGTCTCGCCGCCAGCGGCCGCTTTCCCGCCAAGGATGTCCTCGGCTACGTCGTGGCGCAGTGCCTCGGTGGCCTCGCCGGCGCCGGCGTGCTCTACATGATCGCCCGCGGAGCTCCGGGCTTCTCGATGGATGGCGGCTTCGCCTCCAACGGCTACGGTGCGCACTCCCCCGGCCAGTACTCGCTCGCCGCCTGCTTCATCGCCGAGTTCGTCCTCACGGCCTTCTTCCTGTTCGTGATTCACGGGGCCACCGACAAGCAGTCGGGGACGACGATCGCCCCGATCGCCATCGGCCTCTGCCTGACGCTCATCCACCTGATCAGCATCCAGGTGACCAACACGTCGGTGAACCCGGCCCGCAGCCTCGCCACCGCGTTCTTCGTCGGCGGCTGGGCGGCGCAGCAGTTGTGGCTCTTCTGGGTGGCGCCGATCCTCGGCGGCATCGTCGGCAGCCTCCTCTACAAGTGTGTCGACAACGCCGAGGAATGATCCTGGCCGAGTCCGACCCGTTGCTCGAACGAACCGGCCGTCCGCCCCGTGCGGACGGCCGGTTTTTTCATGCGTCGCGAGCAAGCACCGGTCGTCGATCCGGGGGCCATAGGGACGAGTTTGCAGACGATTTCGCACCCTTCCGATGATCCGTTGTGCAAGGGCGTCGTGAACAGGTCCCGACCATCACAGGACTGTTGGCCCCATCGGTGAAACCGGATTATCCTGAAACAGAATCGCATGGAACCCCGGAGCTGCTCGCCATGGCATCGATCGATCGCATCACCTGTGACCCCCGTGTCATGGGCGGCAAGGCGTGCGTGCGGGGCATGCGGATCACCGTATCCCTGGTGATCAATCTGGTCGCCTCGGGGATGACCGAGGGCGACATTCTCGCCACGTATCCGATCCTGGAACCGGAGGACATCCGGCAGGCGCTGCGGTATGCAGCGTGGCTCGCCGAAGAGGCTGTATTGCCGAGTGAAGTGGCCTCGGCATGAGACTCCTTTGCGACATGGGGATCGCGGTCGCCACGGCTGCCGCCCTCCGTGACCTCGGCCACGACGCAGTCCACCTCGTGGACCGCGGATTCACATGGGGCAACGCTGTGGCCTGCGGGTAGCCGTCGCTCAGGTACACTGATCGAAACGCCGCACACACCGAATGGTAGCTGTGGCCTGCGGGTAGCCGTCGCTCAGGTACACTGGAACACCCGAAGACCAGCAAGTCAGAGATGCTGTGGCCTGCGGGTAGCCGTCGCTCAGGTACACTCCCCTTGGCATGGTTCCATGCCGCCGGTCCGCTGTGGCCTGCGGGTAGCCGTCGCTCAGGTACACTCTTGGCGAGATCCGCCGGGACGCCGTTGGGCTGTGGCCTGCGGGTAGCCGTCGCTCAGGTACACTCGGGGCGGGCTGGGGGCTCGGCGTTCCATTGCTGTGGCCTGCGGGTAGCCGTCGCTCAGGTACACTGGTTCCACCGCCGGCGGCCGTCATCCCTGCGCTGTGGCCTGCGGGTAGCCGTCGCTCAGGTACACTTCGCCCGACCACACGATCGTCGAGGTAGTGCTGTGGCCTGCGGGTAGCCGTCGCTCAGGTACACTAACGACGAGTTTCGGTACACCCTCGGGCTGCTGTGGCCTGCGGGTAGCCGTCGCTCAGGTACACTCGATTCGTAGTCATCGCCCCTCCTTCGCTTGCTGTGGCCT
>CAJBCV010000367.1 GCA_903951635.1 uncultured Planctomycetaceae bacterium | reverse complement strand
GGACCGGGCCTTCGCGGCCCTCGTCGCCGATCTCGCCGACCGCGGCCTCCTCGAGCGGACGCTCGTCGTCAACACCGGCGAGTTCGGCCGCACGCCGGGCATCAACAAGGACGCCGGTCGCGACCACTGGCCCAACGTCTACTCGACCGTCCTCGCCGGCGGCGGCGTCCGTGGCGGCGTCGTCTACGGCGCGAGCGACTCCAAGGGGGCCGAACCCGCCGACCGGCCGGTGACTCCGGGCGATGTCCTCGCCACCGTCTACGACCGTCTCGGTATTTCACCGAAGACCGAACTCCGCGATCGCCTCGACCGGCCGATGCAACTCTCCGACGGCGCGGTTCTCGACATCTGCTGACTCGGGCAAAGCCCTGACCGATCTCCGTCGCGTGAACGTCCGACATACTTCCCACCAATCGGCAACTCAGCGAGGCGTGGCCCGTGCCCTCGAGCGGCGTAGCCGGCAAGCGAAGCCATGAGCCGTGAGCGCAGGCGGGTCCGAGTGAGTGGAGGCCCGGAGGGCCGGAACGAACGTCCGGCGAGAGGGCACGGGCCACGCCGAAGCCCCTCTCAGCCACGGCGTAGTCCTCCTGCTATAGTGGTCGGCCGCGGCCGGGGCCTTTCCTCGACCGCCAGGGGGTCTTCCGGTCGGCGTGTCTCAAGCGCCGGCGCACCACCACGACATCACCAGGAGTCATCCGTATGGCCAGGTCCGTCTCCCGCCCCGGCGCATCGCGCCGTAGCTTCCTCAAGACCGGCCTCTCGCTGTCGGCCGCCGCGATCGCCCCCACCGTCATCCCCGGCTCGGCCCTCGGCCTCGACGGCACGATCCCGCCGAGTGAGCGCGTCGTCCTCGGCGGCATCGGCATCGGCAACCGCGGCACCTACGACCTCGGCTGCTTCCTCGAGCAAAACGACGTCCAGTTCACGGCGATCTGCGACGTCAAGGAAAACCGTCGCGTCGGCATCAAGAAGATGGCCGACGAGAAGTACGGCAACGACTCCTGCGCGATGTACGAGGACTTCCGCGAACTCCTCGACCGCAGCGACATCGACGCCGTCCTCATCGCCACCGGCCCCAACTGGCACACCACCGCGAGCGTCTACGCGGCGAAGGCCGGCAAGGACATCTACTGCGAGAAGCCCTGCTCGAAGAACATCGCTCAGAGCCTCCTCCTCCGTGACACGATCCGCCGCACCGGCCGAGTTTTCCAGGCCGGCACGCAGCGCCGAAACCTCCCCCACTTCGCCTTCGCCTGTGAGCTGGCCCGCACCGGCCGCCTCGGCAAAATGAAGCGCGTCTTCGCTCATCCGGCCGGCATGACGGCGAGCACCAGCGGCTGGCTGCCGGCGGAGAACGAGCCGCCGAAGGAAGTCGTCGACTGGAACATGTACCTCGGCCCGGCGGCCTGGCGGCCGTTCAACGCCAAGCTTCTCGACGGATTCAACTTCGAGAAGGGGGGCGGACTCGTCGGCGGCGGCGTTCTCGAGTGGGGCTCGCACTGCGTCGATCTCTGCCAGTGGGCCGTCAACGATTGTGCGCCGCCGGTGGAATATGCCCCGCCGGTCGATGGCCAGATCGTCTGCAAGTACGAGGATGGCGTGGAGCTGATCTTCCGCGAGAAGGACTGGATCCCGCTCGGCTCCTGCCCCGTCCGCTTCGAGGGGGAGGATGGCTGGGTGGAGGCCGGCGACTCCGGCAAGCTCGTGCTCTCGTCCCCGGAGCTCCTTGCCGGACGGACCGTCGAGGAGATCGGTGGCTACCCGGCGACGTTCCACGTCCGCGACTTCCTCGACTGCGTCAAGACGCGCGGCAAGCCGAAGGGGAACGCCGATGCGGCCTGCAATGCCCACATCGCTTGCCATGCCGCCAACGTCGCCCTGTTCCTCGGCCGGCCGGTGAAGTTCGACAACGCCACCAATGCGTTCGTCGACGACGTCGAGGCCAACCGGCTCCGTTCGGAGGCGCTCCGCGAGCCGTGGCGGATCTGATCCGTCCTCGCTTTGCCCGCCGCGTCTCCCACATCCCACACCCTCCCGTTCAGGATTCCTCCATGACGCTTCATTCGCTCTTCCGTCCCATCGCTCTCGCCGCGCTTTTGACAGCGGCTCTCGTTGGCAGCGCCTCCCGCGCTGCCGATGGCCGCAATGACCAGGAGAAGGCGGCCCTTGCCGTTCTCCGCAGCGACGCCGCCGAAGCCGACAAGGCCCTCGCTTGCAAGCATCTGGCGATCTACGGCTCGGCCGATGCCGTTCCCGATCTCGCCAAGCTCCTCGACAACGAGCGGCTCCACTCCTGGGCCCGCACCGGACTCGAAGCGATTCCCGGACCGGAGGCCGACGGGGCGCTGCGGGCCGCCGCCGCGACCCTCTCCGGTAACCTCCTCGTTGGCACGCTCAACACGATCGGCGTCCGCAAGGATGCCGGTGCCCTCCAGATCCTCACCCAGCGTCTCGGAGACTCCGATCAGGAAGTCGCCTCCGCGGCGGCCGTCGCCCTCGGGCACGTCGGCACGCTGCCGGCGATCTCGGCGCTCAGAGCCGCGCTGCCACGGGCCAACGGCACTCTCCAGTCGGCCGTTGCCGAGGGCTGCATCCTCGCTGCCGAAGGCCTCTTGGCTGCCGGCAAGGGGAATGACGCAGTCGCCCTGTTCGACGAGGTTCGCAAGGCCCCCGTGCCGGCGCAGCGGAAGCTCGAAGCGACCCGCGGCGCGATCCTCGCCCGCGGCGATGAGGGCGCTACGCTCCTCGTCGAGCAGCTCCAATCGCCGGAGCAGTCGATCTTCCGTCTGGGGCTCACGACCGCCCGCGAGGTGAAGCCGGGGAAGTGCGACACGGCCCTCGTGGCCGAGCTCCCCAAGCTCCCGGCCGGCCGGGCCGCCCTCGTTCTTCGGGCGCTGGCTGACCGGAAGAGCCCGGCGGCCGTCGAGGCGCTCGTCGCCGCCGCGGCGAAGGGGAGCAAGGAGACGAGGCTTGCGGCGCTCGAGTCGCTCGGCGCCGCTGGAAATGCCTCGGCGCTTGCCGTCCTTCTCGAAGGGGCAGCCGATGCCGATGCCGATCTCGCCCGAGCGGCCACCGCCTCGATCTCGAGCCTCTCCGGCGCCGAGGTCGACGCCGAGATCAAGAAGCGGCTCCCGGCCGCGTCGGGCAAGCTCCTGCCGATGCTCCTCGAGCTCGTCGGCCAGCGGCGCATCGATGCCATTCCGCCGGCGCTCGCCGCCGTCGATTCGGCCGATCCGGCCACGCGGGCTGCGGCGCTTGCGGCCCTGGGCAACATCGTCGACGTCGAACGGCTGCCGGTGCTCGTGGCTCAGGTCGTGAAGCCCCGCGACGACGCCGACGCCGCCAATGCCAGAAAGGCCCTTCTCACCGCGGCGATCCGCATGCCCGACCGCGAGGCCTGTGCCGCCGCTGTCACCGGCCCGCTGGCCCAAGCGCCGGCTCCGGCCAAGCAGGTGCTCCTCGAAACGCTCGGTCAGGTCGGCGGGACGAAGGCCCTCGCCGCCGTCGCCGCAGCGGCGAAGAACGGCGACGACGCCCAAAAGGACGTCGCCAGCCGGCTCCTCGGTGAATGGATGACAGCCGACGCGGCGCCTGTGCTCCTCGACCTTTCCAAGTCGCTTGCCGAAGACAAGTACCGCGGCCGGGCGATCCGTGGCTTCATCCGTATCGCGCGGCAGTTCAAGCTCGAGCAGGCGGAGCGGGCGCGGATGGCCGTCGCCGCCTACGCCGCCGCGAAGACGCCAGCCGAACGGAAGCTCGTCCTCGAAGTAGCCCGCCGCTACCCCGACATGGAGATGCTCAAGCTCGCCGCCAAGGCCGGAGCCGAGGAGGAGATCAAGCCCGAGGCCCGGATCGCCGCCGCAGCGATCGTCAAGAAGCTCCCCGAGGAGTCGGCCGAGGCCTACGCGCTTGCCAAGGGGCTGGGCCTGGAGAAGGTGAAGCTCGAGATCGTCAAGGCGAGCTACGGCTCCGGTGATCGGCAGAAGGACGTCACCGACGTCGTCCGCAAGAACGCCGGCAGCCTGCCGCTGATCTTCATCCCGGGGGACAACTTCAACAAAGTCTTCGGCGGCGACCCGGCCCCGAATGCCGAGAAGCACCTCACGATCGACTACACGATCGACGGCAAGGCGGGCACGGCGAAGATCGGCGAGAACGGCACGATCCTTCTCCCCACCCCCTGACTCAGGGCCTGACAGGCACTCTTCGTCAGACGCGCAAAAGAGCGGCCCGCCGGGAACCCCCGGCGGGCCGCGTTCGTTGACAGAGGACGCTGTCGAGCCGTGGCTCACCCCAGCCCGCCGAGGACGGTCGCCTTGCCGACCCGCCCCACGCCGAGCATGTAGGCGGCGGTGCGGAGCGACACTTTCCGTTCCTGGGCCAGCTGCCACACCTGCTCGAAGGCGGCGCCCAGGATCTGATCGAGCTCCTGGCGGACGCGGTTGATGCCCCACTGGTAATGCTGCCGATTCTGCACCCATTCAAACCAGCTCGCCGTCACGCCGCCGGCGTTGGCGAGGATGTCGGGGAGGACGACGACGCCGGCGGCATCGAAGACGGCGTCGGCGTCGGGCGTCACCGGAGCGTTGGCCGCCTCGACGATGATCGGGGCCTTCACCGTGGCCGCGTTGGCGGCGGTGAGCACGCCCCCGAGGGCCGCCGGGATGAGGACGTCGCAGTCGGCGGCGAGGAGCTCCTCGCCGCTGATCCTGTCGGCCTCGGTGTAGCCGTCGAGCCGGCCGCCGTGGGCCTGGGCGTACTTGAGCATGCCGGGGACGTCGAGGCCGTCGGCTCGGGTGTAGGCGCCGCCGGCATCGCTGATGGCGATAAAGCGGCATTCGGCGTCGTGGAGGAAGCGGGCGGTGAAGGTGCCGACGTTTCCGAAGCCCTGCAGCGCGATCCGCGTCCCGGGGAACTTCCTGCCGGTTCGCGAGAGGAGCTTGAGCGTCAGCCCGCCGACGCCGCGGCCGGTCGCCTCCTCGCGGCCGGGGATGCCGTGATAGTCGACCGGCTTGCCGGTGACGCAGGCGGGGGAGAAGCCGTGGTACTTGCCGTATTGGTTCATGATCCAGGCCATCATGTCGGCCGTCGTCCCCATGTCGGGGGCGGGGATGTCGACATCGGGGCCGAAGAGATCGTGGATCGAATCGACGAACCGACGCGTGATCCGCTCGAGCTCGCGGGTGGAGCAGAGCTTCGGGTCGAGGGCGATTCCCCCCTTGGCCCCGCCGTAGGGGATGTTCACGACGGCCGTCTTCCAAGTCATCAAGGCCGCCAGCCCCCGAACCTCGTCGAGATCGACCTGCGGGTGGTAGCGCAGCCCCCCCTTCATCGGACCACGGGCGTTGTTGTGCTGAACGCGGTAGCCAATGAACGTGGCCACCTCGCCGGAGTCGAGCTCGACCGGGATCTGTACCTGCACCTCCCGCTTGGCGGTAAGAAGCAGCCGCCGCATCGCGTCGGAGAGGTCGAGTTGATCGGCGGCACGCTGGAAATAGATGCGCGGGGCGTCGGCGGACATGGTGGGCCTCCAGGAATTGGATTGAAGGATAAACGATTCCGACTGCGGAACGACCGGGGCGGGGGTTCTTCCGGGGGGCCGAGACGATGGGCGATGGCGGGAGAGGCGGGAACGGATACGATTGAAGGATCCCCGGAGACAGGATTTCCCGCATGGCGACGCCGAGCCCCGACCAGTTCTGGACGCTTCTGGCCGAATCGAAGCTCGCCGAGGCGGCGTCGCTCGACAAGCTCCGCCGGGAGTTCGAGGGGCTGCCGTTTCCCCCCGGCGCCTCGGCGGCCAGCGCCACCGAGCTGGTCGCCCGCTGGCTCGTGAAGCGGAACGTGATCACCGAATGGCAGTCGAAGCGGCTGCTCCGCGGCGAGAAGGGGCCGTTCTTCCTCGGCGACTACCGGCTCCTCGACCGCTTCGACACCGGCCGCGGCGGGACGGTGTTCCGGGCGCGACACGAGCCCTCCGGCCGGCTCGTCGGTATCTCGGCCCTCAACAACAAGTACTGCCAGCAGCCTGAGGTGTGGTCCGACATCCTCAAGCGGACGAAGGCCGTCACCGAGGCGACCGACCCGACCCTCACAAAGACGTGGGCACTCGAGAAGGCGGGATCGCAGCGATTCGTCTTGGCCGACGACATCATCGGGGCCCCGTTGGCCGACGAGCTTTCGAAGCGCGGGGCGATCCCGGTCGCCGAGGCGGGGGCGATCGTGCTCGCCGTAGCCAAGGCCGTGGCCGAGCTTCACCGCCTCGGCGTCGTTCATGGCGCGATCTCGCTCGACAGCGTTCGCCGCGCCACGCCCGACACCGGCTCGAAGGAGACCGAGGGGGCCATCCGCCTCCTCCAGTTCCCCCTCGTTGCCGATCCGCACGTCGTGCCTGCCCGCCTCGAGATCGACACCCCCGAAGCGGTCGCCAGGCTTGGCACGCGAGCCTCGTTTCTCGCTCCGGAGCTGCTCAAAGGCGGGCGGATCGCCACAACCTCTGCCGATGTCTATGCGATCGGCTGCCTCTTCCACGCTCTGCTTTCCGGGGGCCCTCCGGGCTGGCAGGGGGATCCGCAGAAGACGCTCTCCCTGGTCGCGGCCGGTCAGGGGCCGGCGCCCCTCCCGACCACGAAGGTGCCCGTCGAGGTGGCGACGCTCGTTTCCTACCTCACCGCCCCGCGCCCGGCCGACCGCTACCCGACCGCCGCCGAAGCGGCCGACGCGATCGCCACTTGCCTCGGCCAGCCCCCGGTGTCGGGGACGTTTCCCGAGCAGCGCGAGATGATCGCCCCCGGCTCCGGGCCGGCCGAGGCGGAGACCGGCACCGATGCCACCGCGGCGATCGCCATCCTCGACACCGCGGCACCGGTCGCACGGGCGAAGTCGAAGCCTCCGCGCCCCAGCTGGCTTCTTCCGGCCCTCGGCGGCCTCGGACTCCTCGCCGCCTCGATCATCGCCGCGGTCCTCGTCCTCCGACCGGCCGCCAAGAAGGCCGCTCCCGCGGTGCCAACGACGGAAGACGCCGCGGCGGAAGCATCCCCGCACGAAGGCAAAGCGAGCGACGGTGCCGCAGGCGTTCAGGCCGAGGGGAATGGAGCCGCTCCCCCGGCCGACGCAGGAGCCTCCCCCCGCGGCCCGAGGCCGAAGGTGGAATCGATCACGACGCTCGTCGATACCGATTCGGTCGAGATCGCCTATGAAAGTCCGCAGCCCCCCGGCGCGCCACCGCGGCTCCAATATCTCCCACCGGGATCGCAGCTGATCCTGCTCGCCCGGCCGGCCGAGGCGCTTGCGACCACCGAGGGGGAAAGGTTCGTCCGTTCCCTCGGGCCACGGGCCGCTGCGGCGCTCGAGACGCTCAGCAGGCTGGCGGCCTGCCCGCCGGAATCGATCACCGATCTCCAGGCGGCCTGGCAGGCGGGAGGGCCCGACGAGGTCGTCGGTGGCGTGGCGCTGCGGGGGAGCGAACCACTTCCGGTGGCCCTCAACGACGACGCCCGCCGGAAGGCCTGGGGGGCGACGACCCCCGACGAGATCGACGGTGAGACGCTTCACGTGGGCGCCGGCATCGCCTTCTGGCTCCCCTCCGACGCCGACGGGCATGTGCTCGTCCTCGGCCCGGAAGAGCTCGTCCGCCAATCGATCCAGGCCCACCGGGCCGTGACCGCGGGCGGGGCTGACGGAGGCGATTCCGACGACGGCATCGAGGCGAGCCTGCCTCGCGACCTCGAAGAACTCGTCGGCATGCTCGACGCCTCCCGCCACCTCACGCTGTTCGGCTCGCCCGACTATCTCCTCCACGACGGCCGCCCCGTCCTCGCCGGGCCACTGGCCAAGCTCGTCGAGCCGCTGGCCTGGTTTTTCGGCGACTCGGTCCGGGCGGCGGCGTTGAGCCTCCACTTCGGCCCCAACAGCTATCTCGAACTCGACGCCGTGCCCCCCGCCGGCACCTCGCCACGGCAACTGGCGAAGCGCCTCGCGGGGAACGTGGCGACGATGGCCGAGCGGACGGAGGAATACTGCAACGCCCTCGATCCCCATCCCTACGGCCGGAAGCTCGTGATGCGGCTCCCGCGGATGCTCGGCGTGGTGGCCGATCATATCCACGCCGGGGCCGATGGCCGTGGGGTGATCGTCAACGCGTGGCTCCCCGAGCACGCCCCCCACAATCTCGCCCTCGCCGCCGAACTCGCGCTCGAGCAGACGCCACGCGCCGGCGGCGCCCCGCTCGCCGCGGCCTCCGGCTCCGGGCAGACGGAGGCGCCGGCTGGGGCGATCGGGGCGCTTGTCAAGCCGATCTCGCTGGTGTTCGTGAAGGACACGCTCGAGAAGTCGATCCAGATGATCGCCGACGAGATCGGCGTCGAGATGGAAATCCTCGGCAGCGACCTCCAACTCGAGGGGATCACGAAGAATCAATCGTTCGGCCTCGACGAGAAACAGAAGCCGGCGGCAGAGATCCTCAAGAAGATCCTCGCCAAGGCCAACCCCGACGGGAAGCTCGTCTACGTGATCCGGAAGACGGATGCCGGCGAGAGGATCGAGATCACGACACGAGCCGCGGTCGAAAAACGCGGCGACACCCTGGCCCCGGGGCAGGACACCCCGACAACCGAGAAGGACAACGACCCCCGATGATCATCGTCATGCAGGCTGGCGCGTCGCGCGAAGACCTCGACCGGGTGGTGGCCCGCGTCGAGGAATTGAAGCTCAAGCCGCACACGATCGTCGGCACCGAACGGACGGTCGTGGCGGTCGTTGGCGACGAGCGCGACATCGTCGGATCGGGCTTGGAGACGCTCCCCGGCGTCGCCGCGGTGATGCCGATCCTCGCGCCCTATAAAGTGGCCAGCCGCGAGGTCCAGCCGGAGCCGACCGTCGTCAAGGCGGGGCCCTTGGTCGTCGGCGGCGGCCATGTCGGCGTGATCGCCGGCCCCTGCTCGGTGGAGAGTTCTGAACAGATCATCGCCACGGCGAAGGCCGTCAAGGCGGCCGGTGCCACCGGGCTCCGCGGCGGTGCCTTCAAGCCGCGGACGAGCCCCTACAGCTTCCAGGGCCTCAAAGAAAAGGGGCTCGAACTCCTCGCCGAGGCCCGGGCCGAGACGGGGCTGGCGGTGGTCACGGAGGTCGTGGCGTCGGAGGATGTGGCACTCGTCGCCAAGTACGCCGACGTCCTTCAGATCGGCGCCCGCAACATGCAGAACTACCGCCTCCTCGAGGCGGTCGGAAAGACAGACGTCGCGGTCTTGCTCAAACGCGGCCCCTCGGCGACGGTCGAGGAATTGCTCCTCGCCGCCGAATACATCCTCGACGGTGGCAACATGCGGGTGATGCTCTGCGAGCGCGGGATCCGCACCTTCGAGTCCCACACCCGCTTCACGCTCCCCCTGGCGACCGTCCCCTGGCTCCATGCCCGCACCCACCTCCCGGTGGTGGTCGATCCGAGCCACGGCACGGGGCATGCGAATCTCGTCACGAGCATGGCAGCGGCGAGCGTGGCGGCCGGCGCCGACGGGTTGATCGTCGAGGTCCATCCCGACCCGAAGCGGGCCGCCAGCGACGGCGGGCAGACGCTCGACATCCCCGCGTTTGAAAAGATGATGGCCGTCTGCCGGCGCGTCGCCGACGCGGTCGAGAGGAAGCTCGGCTGAGGCGGCTGCGGTCAGTCGAGGACGACCGTTGCCACCGCCATGTAGATCACGATCCCCACGACGTCGACGATCGCCGACACGAAGGGATTGCTCATCAGGGCCGGGTCGAGGCCGAGCGACCGAAACACGAGCGGAAGCACGCAGCCCACGAGCGACCCCACCATGACCACGGAGAAGACCGTCGCCGGGACGACCATCGCGTGCATGGGATCGGGTGCGTAGGCGAGGCCGAGGAGAAATCCAGGGATTGCCAGGAGGACGCCGAGCATCAAGCTGACGACGAACTCGCGGCGGAGGATCCGTTTCCAGTCGGCGAGCTTGCAGTCGCCCGTCGAGAGGGCGGTGATCACGAGCGTGGCCGCCTGGTTGCCCGAATTGCCGCCGCTGGCGACGACCAGCGGGATGAAGTACATCAGCCATTCGTGCGTCGGCTTCCACTTGGCGAGCACCATCGCCGTCACGGCCGCCGTGCCGAAGAGGATCGTCAGCCACACCCCCCGCTTCCAGGTCAGCGACACCAGCGCCGCCTCGAGGTAGCCCTCGCCGAGGGGGGCGATGGCCGCGGCCCGCTGGGCCTCGTCGGTGGCATCCTGGCGGACGGCATCGAGGACGTCGTCATGGGTGACGATGCCGACGAGCCGATTGTGGTCGTCGACGACGGGGATGGCGAGGAAGTCGTAGCGCGCGAGCTTCTGCACCACTTCGTCGACCGGCTCCTCGATGCGGACGCTGATCGGCTCCTCCTGCATGAGGTCGCCGACGAGGGCATTCGGGCGCGCGAGAATCAGGTCGCGAAGCGAGATGAAGCCGACGAGATGGCGTTCGGCGTCGAGGACGTAGATGTAGTAGATCGACTCGCTGTCGGGGGCCTGGGAGCGGAGCCTGGCCACCGCCTCGCCAGCGGTGATGTCGGCGGGGAGCGAGGCATACTCCGTCGTCATCAGCGCCCCGGCCGAGTTCTCCGGGCAGGAGAGGAGCATGCGGATGTCGTGCCGCTCCGCCTTCGCCACCAGCGGGAGGATTTCCTCGACGAGGTCGGAGTCGAGTTCCCTGAGGAGGTCGACCCGGTTGTCGGCCGCCATCCACTCCAGGAGCGGCCCGAGGTGCTGGCGGTCGGCCGATTTGACGAGTTCGACCTGCCGGGCGAGCGGGTAGTAAGGGAAAATGTCCCCCTGTCGCTCGAGCGGCAGGGCATCGAGGAGCTGCCACAGCTCCCCATCCGCGAGCCCCTCGGAAAACTCCGCCACGCTCGCTGGATGGAGCTCCTCCGCCACGCCGCGCAGGCCCTCGACATCCCCTTCGGCGAGCATCACCCGCAATTCCGGGATCAGGAGTGGGTTGGCGGTGACCATGGCAGGAGGCCGTGGAAGGGGAGCCGCCTATACTGGCGGGGTGGTCGAAAAGCGGCCGGAAGGGCAGGGGACACCCCCGCTTCGCCGGGGGAGCCTGATGTGGGCAGATTCAAAGAGTATGCCATGAACCGACTCGGAACCGAACGTCGATTCGGCGTCATGCCCCTGTTGCTCTCCGCAGCGGCTCTCCTCGGGATCCTCGCCCCCTTCCCAGCAATGTCTCCCGCGGTGGGCCAGGAGGCCGTGCCCGACCAGGCAGCGCCACCACCGCCGTCGGCCGCAGCCGGCTACGACCACCTCCTCCACAGGGCCTACCTCCCCGCCGATTTCGATCAGGGTGTGTTCGATGCCCTCTGGACGGTGTGGGAGGAGCCGGCGAAGGCGAAGGCCGAGGCGGCCGGGGTCGATGAGCGGCGGCGGATGACGATGGACCGCTATGGCCTCTCTCCTCATCCCGACGATCCCTCGCGGACGCTCCAATACGTCGTCGACGGGGCGGGCAAGTGGACGATGAGCTGCCTCGCCTGCCATCAGGGCACGGTCGCCGGCCGCGTCATCCCCGGCGCTCCGAACACCCGCTACGCGCTGGAGACGCTCACCGAAGAGGTGCGGCAGGTGAAGCTGCGGCAGGCGAAGGCGCTTGGCCACATGGATCTCGGCGGGCTGCTGATGCCACTGGGCACGACCAACGGCACGACGAACGCCGTGATGTTCGGCGTGGCGCTCATGCAGCACCGTAATCCCGACCTCTCGATCGTGCCGAAGACACCCCGCTTCGATCTCGCTCACCACGACATGGACGCCCCCGCCTGGTGGAACTACGGCTCCCGGAAGCGGATCTACGCCGACGCCTTCGCCCCCAAAGGGCACCGGATGCTGATGCAATTCCTCCTCGTCAAGGAGAACGGCCCGGAGCAGTTCCACGCCTGGGAGGGAGAGTTCCGCGACATCGACGCTTGGCTTGAATCGCTCGAGCCACCGCGTTGGGAGGGTCCGGTCGATACGGCGCTCGCCGCGCGCGGTCGGGAGTTGTTTGCCACGCACTGCGCCGATTGCCACGGCAGCTATGACGGGCCCCGCCACGGGCCGGGGCGGACGTACCCGGAGCGGATGGTGGCGATCGACGAGATCGGTACCGATCGGGTCCGGTTCGATTCGCTCACCGTCAAGGACCGCCGGGCCCTCAACGTCAGTTGGTTCGCCGAGGGATGCAAGACCGAAGGGATCGACGCCCCCGACGGCTATGTGGCCCCGCCGCTCGACGGCATCTGGGCGAGCGCCCCCTACTTTCACAATGGCTCGGTGCCGACACTCTGGCATCTCCTCCATCCCGACAAGCGCCCGGCCGTGTGGCGCAGGCTCGATGCGCTGGCCGGTCGCGAGTCCCCGGGCGCTCGGGCGGACGGAGAAGCCGCTGCGTCACCGTGCCCCGACTACGATTTCGACCGCGTCGGCCTCGCGGTCGAAGCCCGCGAGGCCCGTCCTGAGGGGCCCTTGTCGGCGGCCGAGCGCCGCACCTGGTTCGACACCAGCCGCCACGGCAAGGGGGCCGGAGGGCATCGCTATCCCGACCTCCTCGACGAGGGGGAAAAGGACGCCGTTCTCGAATATCTCAAGACGCTCTGACCTCCCTCCGGCCCCCGTCCCGCACGCCCGGCCGGATGCTCCGCGGCGGGGAAGATTTCTGCTACCGTAGCGGTGCTGCAGTCATTCCCTCTGGTTGTTCGCGGCGGCTTCAGGTCGCTGCCCATCACGCTGTCACTCACTCAGTCCGCCCCGTCGGAGCCACACCATGACCCAACTCGAACAGGCCCGTGCCGGCACGATCACCCCCGAGATGGCCTTCGTCGCCAAACGTGAAGACCTTCCCGAGGAGACCGTTCGGGCGGAGGTGGCTCGCGGGCGGATGGTGATCCCGGCAAACGTCGTCCATCTGACGAAGAAGCTCGAGCCGATGGCGATCGGCATTGCCGCCCGCACGAAGATCAACGCCAACATTGGCAATTCGGCCGTTACCAGCGACGAAGCGACCGAGCTCGAGAAGCTCCATCTCGCCGTTCACTATGGCTCCGACACCGTCATGGATTTGTCGACGGGCAAGGACATCGACGGCATCCGTCAGGCGATCATCGACGCCTCGCCGGTGCCGATCGGAACCGTGCCGATCTACCAGATGCTCGAGGAACTCGGCGGCGACATCGAGGACATGCGCGCCCACCACTTCATCGACATGTGCGAGAAGCAGGCCCGGCAGGGGGTCGACTACATGACCGTCCACGCCGGCCTCCTTCAGGAGCACCTGGGGCTCACCACGAAGCGGATCACGGGGATCGTCAGCCGCGGCGGCTCGCTCATCGCCCGGTGGATGATGGCCCACCGCCAGCAAAACCCCCTCTACACCCACTTCGAGGATCTCTGCGACGTCTTCCGGCAGTACGACGTCACCTGGAGCCTGGGAGACGGTCTCCGGCCGGGATCGATCGCCGATGCCAGTGACGAAGCCCAATTCGCCGAGCTCCACGTCCTCGGCGAGCTGACGCGGCGGGCCTGGGCCAAGGGCTGCCAGGTGATGGTCGAGGGGCCGGGCCATGTGCCGATGGACCAGATCGACATGAACATCAAGCGGCAGATGGAGGAGTGCGACGAGGCGCCGTTCTACGTTCTCGGGCCGCTGGTCACCGACATCGCCCCCGGCTACGACCACATCACCAGCGCCATCGGCGCCGCGATCGCCGGCTGGAGCGGCGCGGCGATGCTCTGCTATGTGACGCCCAAGGAGCATCTCGGCCTCCCCGACGCGGAAGACGTGAAGCAGGGGGTGATCGCCTACAAGATCGCCGCCCATGCCGCCGATCTCGCCCGCCACCGCAAGAACGCCCGGCAGCGTGACGACGCCCTCTCCCGGGCCCGCTTTGCCTTCGATTGGAACGAGCAGTTTCGCCTCTCGCTCGATCCGGAAACGGCCCGTCGCTACCACGACCAGACGCTCCCCCAAGACACCTTCAAAAGCGCTCACTTCTGCAGCATGTGCGGCCCGAAGTACTGCTCGATGAAGATCACGCAGGAGATCCGGGCGATGGCCGCCGAGCAGGAAGCGTGCTGCGACGATGGCCACGGCGAGCACGGAGAGAGCAGTGCCGTGTCGGAGCCGATCGCGATCGAGCTGAAGTAAGCGGCTTTTTGTCCCATACAAAACGACGGCGCCTGCGTCTCCTTGAGGGTGGGGGAGGAAGAACTTTCTTCCCCTCATTCCTTCTTCTCCGGTGACGCATGGCCGCCGCAGCCCACTCCGATCCCACTGCGGCCTTCCGCGCCCGGGCCGCAGGGCTCGAGGCGGCTGGGCTGCCGGTGGCGTGGGCCGGCCCGGCCGCGACGGCGGCGCTGGCCGAGGCGGTGCGGCTCGGGGCCGATGCCGACGAGGTTCTCAAAGCGGCCGTCCGCACCGGGCAAGACGCGGCAACGCGGGGCCGTGGAGCCTGGCGGCCGTGGTTTTATCCGGCGCTTGTCTGTGCCGGTGCGGCCCTCGGTGCGGCGCTTTTGGGGACGGGGCTCACGCCGCTCTTTGAAGAGGTGTATGCCGAGTTCCAGGTCCGGCCGGAGAGTGGCTTGGGGCTCCTCGAGGCCGCCCGGTCTGCGGCGCCCTGGCTCCTGGCGGCCATGATCGCGGCGCTCGCCGTGGCCTGGTGGGCTGCGACCTCGCGTCGCTCCCGATCGGTTGGGCTTGATCCGCTCCGGGCGGCGCTGGGGTGCGAGACGCTCGCGGCGCTGGCCGACGCCGGCGTCCTCCCCGAGGATGCGGCGGCCGTGGCCGAGGCGTTCGGGATCGGGGCGGCGGCCTCTTCGCCTCCGCTCATTGCTTGGGCCACCGGCATCGATCTCGGCGGCGTGCCGCGGGAAGAAGCCCTTCGGCAGGCGGCCAGAGTGGCCCAGGCCCGTGCCGCCCGGCGCGACGGCGACGCGCGCCAGCTCGGGAGGATCCTCCTGGCGCTCGTCATCGCCGGCCTTGCCGTCCTCGCCTATGCCCTGGTTCTCTTCCTTCCGGCGATCGATTTCTTCAGGGCGATCTCCGAAGCCTCGGTCAGCCGCTGAAGCTCCGCGCAAACAACCCACCCATGGCTCCCCCCGATATCACCGCCGCGTCATCTGCCACGGCCGCGCTCGGTCCCTGGATCGGCCGTGCGCTCGAAGTTGGCGGCGGGATCATTCCGGCGCTGCGGTCCCTCGGTGCTGAACTCCCGCCGCGCCGCCGCGCCGCCTGGGCCGAACTCTGCGAGACGCTCGCCGCGGGGGATGCTTCACGGGCAAGCCGGGCCCTCGAACACGATCCCGACACCTGGATCCCGCTCCTCACCGCCGCGGCCCCCGGCGCGACCACCGGCGACGGGGCCTCGGAAGCCGCGTTCCTCGCCCGGGCCGTCGATGTGGTCGTGACGGAGGATACGAATGGTCGGTGGTGGCTGCCGCTGGTCTATCCTTTCCTCGTGACGGTCATGGCGCTGACCGTGACGTCGTTTCTGGCCGTGCTCGTGGTGCCGGAGTTTGAGAAAATCCTCGGCGACTTCGGGATGCGGCTGCCGCTGATGACGGAGGCGCTGCTCGGATTCTCCCACTTTCTCAGGGAGGGTTGGGGGGTGCTGCTCGCCGCGGCGGCCGTGGCGACGGCGCTGTGGCTGACAGCGGGGCGCTGGTGGCCGTCGTGGCTCCGCCTCCCCGGCAGCCGGTTTGCGCAGTCGGGGCGATTCGCCCGCTTCGCCGCTGATCTCCTCGCCGCGGGGGTGCCACAGCCAGTGGCGTTTGCCGTGGCGAGCCATGCGGTTGATCCACAGGACGCTCTGGCAGAAGCCTCGACAGACTCCACAAGGCCCGGGTGGCTCTCCGCGACCGTGCGCCACGCCCTCGATGGGAATATGCCCGCCGCCACGCGGGTCCGGCTCCTCGACCGAATCGCCACCTGCCACGCCCTCCGCCTTGCCGCCAGTCGCTCCTGGATCTCGTGGTGCCTCGGGCCGGTGGCCGTATTCGTCACTGGCCTCCTTGTCTTTCTCATGGTCATCGCCCTGTTCATGCCGCTTGTCAATTTGGTCACCGTCCTGACCTGACTCCGTTGCTTCCGGTGCCCCGATGTCGTTCTTCCCCACCTTCGCCAAGTTCCTCGCCGCGCGCGGGATCGACTCCCGGTCGTCGCACCAGGGACTCTTCTCCTCGCTCTTCGGCATGTTCCTGCCGACGTCGTCGGGGCAGCGGCGGGCGCTGGCGGAATTGCTCGCCTTGGGTCTCGATGAGCGGCTCGACCTCCCTCCGCTCCTCGAGGCCTGGGCCGCCGATGAGCGTGGCTGGCAGGCCGCGAGGGTGAGGAAGCTCGCCAAGCTCGTGGCAGCAGGCATGCCGCTCGACGCGGCGCTTTCGCGGGTGCGCGGCGCCCTCCGCTCGCAGGATGCGACGGCGCTGGCCGTAGCGACGACGCTTCACGGCGATGCCACCGAAGCGCTCGCCGGCTTCAGCGTGGCGGCGGCCTCGACCGAGCCGGTGGAGCGCGATATTCGCTGGGGTCTGGGGTATGCGGCGACGCTCATCCTCTTGAGCCTGCCCGTCCTCCTCATCCTCATGGTCAAGATCGTGCCGATGTTCAAGATGATCTTCGCCGACTTCGGGATGGAGGAATCTCCCTGGATGACGGCCCTGCGGTGGCTCGGCAACTCGTTCGCGGCGTTCTGGTATCTCCCGCTGCTTGTGATCCTCGTCGCCGCGATCGCTTCCCGCCTCGCCCCGCGGGCGTGGGCTGGGCTGCGACGAACTTTGGGCCTCGGCGGCCTGGGTGTGCTCGGCGACGCCCGAGCCGCCGATTGGCTCGGCAGCCTCGATGTGGCAGAGCGGGCAGGGGAGGGGGAGGAGCGGGCCGCTCAGGCCCTGGCAACAGGGACGATCGACCGGGGTTTGCGCGAGACGCTCATGGAGCAAGCGCAGGGCCCAGACGGGGCCGCGCGATCGAGTCGGGCGGGAGTCCTCTCGCCGGCCGAAGCCGCGGCCCTCGATGCCAGCCCTGATGCGGGCTGGGTGACGCGGGCGCTGTCGCGCCGTCACCGGGAGCGGATTCTCGAACGGATGTGGCTCCTCTCCGATTTGATCCTTCCAGCGTTTGTGATGGCGATGGGAATCTTCGTCTTCATCATCGCCATGGGAGTCATGGAGCCGCTCTTCAATCTCATTCGGGGGCTCACCTAATGACCACGCTTCGCTCTCTAGGCCGCGTCGATCTTCGGGATACGACGCGCCGCGGGGTCACCCTCTTCGAACTCCTCGTCGCCTTCGGGATCCTCTCTGTCATCATCTCGGTGTCGGCGGGGCTCCTCGTCCGCCACGGCCGGCTGCTCACCTCGGGACGCAACCAACGCCTCGCCGTCGAGGAGCTCGCCAATCGGATGGAACTCCTCCACACGCTCCCCCCGGCCGCACGCGAGGCCTTCCTCGCTGCCCCCGCGCCGTCCCCCTTCGCCGCAGCGCACCTCCCGGGGGCGACGCTCGCCGCCGTCGCTGCCGCTCCCGACGGCGACGGCCTGCAGCGGATCGAGCTGGCGATCGAATGGAACGAACCGGGCCGCCGCGGCCACCCGCTCCGCCTTGCCGGATGGCTCCGGCCTGCGTCCGGGGAGGGCTCGCCATGAGACAAGCGATCTTC
>CAJBCV010000366.1 GCA_903951635.1 uncultured Planctomycetaceae bacterium | reverse complement strand
GGCCGATCCGCGAAGCCGTTGACCACCGTGTAGGTGAAGCTGCCGGCCGTGCCACTCTGCGTGATCCCCACCCCGTTCGGCGGGTTGGTGCTGAACCGGCTCCCGATGTTCGTGTTGTAGACCCCGTACAGCCCCTGCTGGCCGGCGTAGGAGTTGTTGAGGAAGTCGGCGTACTGAGCGATCGTCGTCTCGTAAGCCGAGATCTTGAAGTTCTCGGTCACCCGGCCAAGGCCCGTCGTCGGGTTGGCGGCGTTGCCGATGCTCCCCACCTTCTGCCAGGTGAAGTCGGCGGCAGGGGCCGACGACAGGAGGCCAAAGGCCACCAGGGCCACGGCCCCGGCGAAGGCACGCAGGTCGGCAAGCCGGGCTCCGGCGCCAGTGCCCCACGTGCGGGAGATGTTCTTGCAGGCGTTCCCCACCGCGGTGTTCGTCTCGTCGCAGCAGCTGGTCACGGTGGTGGCGTTCACGAGCGGTTCCTTTGTGAGTCGGCCCCGGTTGCGGGGCCTGGCAGCAGACGGGAAGGACGAAGGATCAACCACGGACACCGACGGCGTGCGTCGAACCAACCCGGCCCAGCGATTCCGCACCGGAGCGACGCTCCGACACGATGCGGGCCTCAATGAACAAAGACACGAGCGAATCCCCCGACGAGACACCGGGGATGTGGACGAAAGCGCCCTGGGCACGCGACCAAGCCTCGTCGGAGCCGCTCTCCTCACCGCCGCAGACGACCAGCAGCGTGTCGGGGCGACCGGCGAACTCGCGGGCCAGGGATTCGATGGCGGGGCGGTCGGCACCGAGCGGCGAGACCAGGTCGACGACCACCAGTTGGTGGGCTTGGCGGCGGGCCGAGGCGAGCGTGGCGACCGCAGCGGGAGCGGTGATCGTCGTCCAGCCAGCGAGGTCGGCGGCCGCGTCGAGGCGGCGACGCAGAGAGGCGTCGCCGGTCACCACCAGGCAGTTCAGCGACGACACCGTGCCGAGCGAGCGTCCGGCCGGCCGGAGGCTGACGGTCCGGGCCGAGACATCACGGCCGCGGCGTGCCACAGGCACCAGCACCGCGTCGAAGTCCAAGGCAACGGCCATCTCGATACCCTCCAGTCCCTCGTGCGGGAGCCGGTTGATCACCGGGGCTCCTTTGGGACTGAAAGGAAGGAATGCACTCGCCGTGCCAATCGCATGGGAAATCCTGGAAAACCTCCTGAAGCTCATTTTCCCCGCGGAAAAATGCGTTCTTCGTCACTCTTCAGGCGTGGTGATCGGAGGGAGGGGGGTAACGCTGAATCACCAAGACGGTGTGGCCGAGGGGGATCGCCGCCGTGGCAAGGGGGCAAAGAGGGGGTTTCCGGCCCGAAAAACGAGGTTTCACCAAGCTGGTGAGGGCGTTCTCACCCCCTTGATGGTTCTCTCCATCGCGGTGAGGCGTCGAAGGGGGCGTCGTCCGGCCCATACACGCCGGGGCGAGAGCGGCCGCTCACACAGCCAGCCCCGGGAGAAGGGGGACTGGGAAAGGGGGGAAGTCCGCTGAATTGCCCGGATACCCGGAGAACGAATTGTTCACCACTGCCGCGTGGGTTCCTTCACGGAAGGGGCCCGTTCGACACGATTCGGAGGAGGCGTGCCGCGCGGGATCAAATCCTGCCCGACAAGAGACGTCTTTCTGTGTTACGCATCTTCGCCATCCCTCCTGCCTTTTATGGATTGGCTGTTTTCCCTGCGTCTCCCACTCGTCGGCCAGATCGGCTGGGGGGTCGTCGTCTGCGCCTTGGCCGTCTCTGGGTGCACGCCCCTGCGGGACTACTGGGACAACGGCCTCAAGGTTGGCCCCGATTACTTCCGGCCTGTCCCGGAGGTGACGGGGGATTGGATCGACGCCGATCGTGAGCAGATCCGCTCGGCGTCGGCGGCCGAGGTCGAGTGGTGGGAGCAGTTCAACGATCCTGTCCTCGGGGATTTGGTGAACCGGGCCTACGAGCAGAATCTGCCGCTGCGCGAGGCGGGATTCCGCGTCCTCGCGTCGCGGGCCGCCTACAACATCGCCGTCGGCGGTTTCTTCCCGCAGTCGCAGTCGTCCTTGTCGGGATTCAATCGCTACCAGATCAGCGACTCGCTCTCGACCGTGCCGGCTCTCCAGGGGCAGACCTTCAGCATCTGGCAGACGGGCTTCAACCTGTCGTGGGAGTTGGATCTGTGGGGGAAAATCCGCCGCGGCATCGAGTCGTCGGCGGCTTCGTATCAGGCGAGCGTCGAGGAGTATGACGGAGTCCTCGTGACCCTGATCGCCGATGTGGCCGAGCGCTACACGCAGGTCCGGGTCGCGCAGAAGCAGGTGGCCGACCTCCGCCGACTCGCCGCCATCCAGCGGGATTCGCTCCAGTTGGCGACCGATCGCTTCGAGGGAGGGGCGACGGGGGAACTCGACGTCTCCCAGGCCAGGCTCAACCTCGCCCAGACCGAAGCCTCCATTCCGGGCTACGAACAACAGGCCCGTGTCGCTGCCAACGCCCTGTGCGTGCTCCTGGGGATCCCGGCCGAGGATCTCGCGCCCCTCCTCGGCGAGGGGGAAATCCCCGTGGCACCCCAACGCCTGGCGATCGGCATTCCGGCCGATCTCGTCCGCCGTCGCCCCGACGTCCGGCAGATAGAACGGCTCGTGGCGGCCCAATCGGCGAAGATCGGCGTGGCCGAGGCCGATCTCTACCCCGCCTTCTCGATCAACGGCTATCTCGGGCTGTACTCCAACGAACTCGGGGAACTGTTTCAGACCGATTCCACCTTCGGCTTCGTGGCCCCGGTCGTCGACTGGAAGGTGCTCAACTACGGCCGGATCCTCAACAACATCCGCCAGCAGGATGCCCGCTTCGAGGCGCTCGCCGCCCGGTATCAAAACACGGTGCTCCAGGCCGGGCGCGAGGCCGAGGACGGCATCGTGACCTTCATCAAGGCCGGCGAGGCGACGACGAAGCAGCGGGAGGCGCTCGCGGCAGCGACCCGGTCGGTCGAACTCGTCCAGATCCAGTACAAGGAGGGCTCGGCCGACTTCAATCGGGTGTTCGTCGTCCAGAAGAACCAGGTCGAGGAACAGCTCCGCCTCAACGACAACATCGGCGCTACCGCCAGCGGGATGATCCAGCTCTACCGGGCCCTCGGCGGGGGCTGGGAAATCCGGCTCCGCCGCGACGACTGCTGCGATCCGACCCCCGCGCTCCACCGGGTGCAGTGCGACGACTACCTCGGCAAGACGCCGCCGCGTCGCTTCGATGCCTGGTGCCTGTGGAGGGAATGGCTGCGGGGCTGGAAACCGCGCTGACGTCATTCCCCCCCGCGCTGCTCCGCGGCCGGCGGCGACCACCACAACAGCGCGAAGAAGAAGACGGGGGTGAGGAACAGGCCAAACAGCGTCACTCCGAGCATTCCGCTGAACACCGACAGGCCGAGGGTCCGTCGCATCTCCGCGCCGGCCCCCTCGGCGACCAACAGCGGAACGACGCCGAGAATGAACGCCAGGGAGGTCATGAGGATCGGCCGCAGCCGCAGCCGGCTGGCCTCGACCGTGGCGTCGGCGAGCGTTCGCCCCTCGCCGAAGAGTTGCCGGGCGAACTCGACGATGAGGATGGCATTCTTGCAGGCCAGCCCGACGAGGACGATGAAGCCGATCTGCGTGAAGATCGTCATCTCCGCGCCGAGGAGCCTGATGCCGACAAGTGCCGAGAGGATCGCCATCGGGACGACGAGGATCACCGCCAGGGGGAGCCGCCAGCTCTCGTAGAGGGCGGCGAGGACGAGGAACACCAGGACGCATCCGAGGAGGAGGAGCGTGCCGGCGGTCGACCCGGAGCGGACCTGCATCTGGGCCATCTCCGTCCACTCCCAGGCCACCAGCGGGGGGATCTGGCCACGCCGCTGGAGCGCCTCGAAGTGCCCTTCCATGACGGCCAGCGCCGAGGTGCTCCCCGTGCCCGGGGCCGGGGCCCCGAGGAGCGCCGCCGCGGGGTAGAGGTTGTGACGCATCACGAGCGAGGGCCCGAGCCGGTCCTCCACCCGCACGAGCGTCGCCAGAGGAACCGCGGTCCGCTCGGCGTTGGGGACGGAGATCCGCTGAAGGGCATCACGGATATCCTTGCGGTGCGACCCGTCGGCCTGGATGTTGACCTGCCACGACCGACCGAAGCGATTGAAGTTGTTGACGTAGTACGACCCCAACTGGATCTGGAGCGTGTCGATGATGTCCTGCATCGTCACGCCGAGGGACATCGCCTTCTCGCGGTCGATGTCGAGGAACAGCCAAGGGGTGCTGGCGGAGAAGTTTCCAAACAGGCCGCGGAGGCGTGGATCGCCAGAGCCTTCCGCGATCAGCGCCGTGACGGCCGACTCGAGCGTCTCCGGCCCGTAGTCACCCCGGTCCTCGACCACGAGCTTGAAGCCGCTGATGCTGCCGAGCCCATCGACCGGCGGCGGCTCGAACACCTCCACCACCGCGCCGTCGATTCCCTCGCTCCAACTCGAGCGGATCCGCGCCGCGATGGCGCCGGCCGTCGCGTCGGGGCCGTGGCGCCGGGCGAAGGGATCGAGGAGGAGGTACATTCCGCCCCGGTTGGCGGCATTGGCCCCGAGCACGAGCGACTGCCCGGCGATCCCCAGGCTGTGGGCCACCCCCGGCTCGCGGCTGGCGAGGGCCTCGAGTTCCCCCATGATCGCCGCGGTGCGCTGCACGCTCGCCCCGTCGGGGAGCGTCACTTCGACGATGAGGTAGCCCTTGTCCTGCTGGGGGATGAAGCCGACCGGGGTCTCGGTGAGAAGCCGCCAGGTGAGCCCCAGCAGGGCGACGAAAATCAGCAGGATCGGGATCGCGATCCGCAGCGACACCCCCACGAGGGCCGCATAGGCCGCCGTGATCTGGGCGAAGAACCGGTTGAAACCCCAGAACAGCCAGCCGAAGAGCAGACCCAGGAGCCGATCGACCGGATCGGGAGGCGAGCCCTTCGGCTGGAGGAGCAGCGCCGCAAGCGCGGGGCTCAAGGTGAGCGAGTTGACCGCGGAGAGGAGCGTTGACACGGCGATCGTGAGGGCAAACTGACGGAAGAACTCCCCCACGATCCCGGTGATGAACCCGCACGGGACAAACACCGCACAGAGCACGAGCGCGACGCCGATGACCGGCCCGGTGACCTCCTCCATCGCCTTCTCCGCCGCCGCCCGCGGCGGGAGCCCCTCCTCGATCCAACGCTCCACGTTCTCGACGACGACGATCGCGTCGTCGACGACGATCCCGATCGCCAGCACGAGCCCGAACAGCGAGAGCGAATTGAGGCTGAACCCCAGCCCCTCCATGAAGGCGAGCGTCCCCACGATCGCGACCGGGACGGAGATCAGCGGGATGAGCGTGGCCCGCCACTTCTGCAGGAACAGGAGCATCACGATCGTCACGAGGACGACCGCGATGCCGAGCGTCCGCAGTACCTCCCGCTGCGACTCCTCGATGAAGGGCGTCGTGTCGTGGACGACGGCCGCCCGGAGCCCGGCTGGGAACCGGCCCTGGAGCCTTTCGAGCCGCTTTCGCACCTCGACGGCGGTGGCCAGCGCGTTCGAGCCGGGGAGTTGGTAGATGTTCATCCCCACGCTCGGCTCGCCGTCGAGGCGGCAGATCTGGTCGTACTGCTGCGATCCCAGTTCGATCCTGGCAACATCCCGCAGACGGACGATGACCGCCGAAGCGCCCCCTTCGCCGGCCTCCGTCTCCTTGACGACGACGTCACCGAACTCCTCGGCGGTCATCAGTCGGCCGAGGGCCGCCAGGGGCGTCTGGAATGCCTGCCCCTCCGGTGCAGGCTGCTGGCCGATGCTGCCGGCGGCGACCTGGAGATTCTGCCGTTCGAGGGCCAGGCGCACGTCGCCGGGGGAGACGCCGATCGCCGCCATCCGTTCCGGATCGAGCCAGGCCCGCATGCTGTAGTCGCGTTTGCCCATGAAGTCGACGTCGCCGACCCCCTCCACGCGCAGCAGTTCATCGCGGATCTGGATCGTCGCGTAATTGGAGAGGAACGTCTCGTCGTAGAGCGGCTTTCCGGTCGGGTCGCGCTCGGCGGTGAGGTTGACGATCATCATCGGGGCCGGCGACTTTTTGAGCACGGCGACCCCTTCCCGCTGGACGAGCGACGGGAGGGTCGGCAGCGCCAGGGTGACGCGGACCTGCGTCAACACCTGCGCCATGTTCGGATCGGTGCCGGGCGCGAAGGTGACGATCAGCCGAAAGCGGCCGTCGTTGGTGGAGAGCGAGCTCATCGAAAGGGCGTTCTCGACGCCGCTGACCTGCTGCTCGATCGGCGCGGCGACCGTGTCGCGCACCATCTCGGCGTTCGCCCCCGGGTAGACCGTCGAAACCTCGATCGTGGGGGGCGTGATGTCGGGATACTGCGTCGTCGGGAGGACGAGGGCGGCCACGCTGCCGGCGAGCACCAAGACGATCGAGATCACCGCGGCGAAGATCGGTCGGGCGATGAAGAAGCGCGCGATCATGAGCGGTCTGCGGGCAGGTGCCGGTCCGGCGGGGCCACCGGGGGATTCTTCCGGCGGGCCCCAGCCGAAGCGAGGAGATGGTAGCAGACGGGGGTGATGAGGACTCCGAAGAGCGTCACGCCGATCATGCCGGAGAAGACGGTGATCCCGAGCGACCAACGCATCTCGGCGCCGGCGCCCCGGGCGACGACCAGCGGGAACACCCCGAGGATGAAGGCGACCGAGGTCATGAGGATCGGTCGGAGCCGCAGCCGACACGCCGTCAGCGTCGCCGACCGGGGACTTTCGCCGGCGTCGACGAGCTTTCTCGCGAACTCGACGATGAGGATCGCGTTCTTGCAGGCGAGCCCGACGAGGACGACGAGTCCTACCTGGGCGAGGATATCGATCGGCAGCCGCGCCACGGCCAGGCCGATGATCGCCGCGAGGAGGCACAGCGGGACGACGAGCACCACGGCGAGCGGTTGCAGCCAGCTCTCGTAGAGAGCCGCCAGCACGAGGAACACAAGCGCGACGCCCAGTCCGAGGAGGATTCCGGCGGTGTTCCCGGCGAGAATCTGGAGCTGGAAAACCTCCGACCACTCGTAGGAAAACGATTCTGGCAGGGCCGTCGGCGCCGTCCTCGCGACGCGGTCGATGAGCGACGACCCGCTCTCGAACGGATTCGGGATGCCGGTGATCGCCGCCGCAGGAAAGCCGTTGTAGCGCATCATCATCGTCGGGCCGACGTCATCGCGGAACGTCAGCACCGTCGCCAGCGGCACACTTCCCCCCCGGTCGGTCGCCACCTTCAGGCCGAGAAGCTCCCCTGCCGAATCGCGGAACCGGGCGTCGGCCATCACCTTCACCTGCCAAGACCGCCCGAAGCGGTTGAAGTTGTTGACGTACACCGAGCCGACGTCGGCCTGAAGGGTCTCCATGACGGCGGCGACGGGGATGCCGAGGGCCCGGATCTTCGTGCGATCGATATCGAGGAACGTCTGGGGAGAGTCGGCGCGGCAGTCGGTGTGGACGAAGGGAAGATGCCAGTCGCCCATCGTCGTCACCAGCCCCTCGGTGACCTCTTGGAGGGCCCGGGGCCCGAGGTTCGTCCGGTCTTGGACGTAGAGTTTGAAGCCCCCTGCCGTGCCCAGCCCCTTGACGGTCGGCGCAGGGAACACCCCCACCTCGGCATCGCTCACCTCCGCCCGGCACCGCTTCCGCATCTCGGCGATGATCCCCATCGCCGACGTCTCGCGTGTGCGCCGCCGGTCGTAGTCGTCGAGGACGAGGAACATCGAGCCCCAGTGGGGGGCGGTGGCGTTGTAGAGGAGCGAGGTCCCGGCGATCGTGAGCGTCTGATCGACGCCAGGGACGTCGCGGGCGATCGCGTCGAGCCGCGAGAGCACCTCGCTTGTGCGCTGCACGGAGGCGCCGTCCGGCAGTTGGGCGGTGACGATCAGATAGCGCTGATCCTGAAGGGGGACGAATCCGACGGGATAGACGGCAGCCAGTCTCCAGGTGAGGAACACGAGCAGGCCGTAGCCGCCGAGGACCAGCCCGCCGTGGCGGAGGAGGAAGGCGATCAGCCCGCCATACCCGGACGTGAGCGCCCCGAAACCGCGGTTGAAAAGCCGGAAGACCCGCCCGAGGAGAAGATCGAGGAGACGCTCGAGGGGGTCGCGATTCGCATCGTGGGGGCGGAGAAGGATCGCCGCCAGCGCCGGGCTCAGGGTGAGCGAGTTGATCGCCGAGAGGATCGTCGACACCGAGACGGTGAGGGCGAACTGGCGGAAGAACAGCCCCGTGACACCGCCAATGAAAGCGCAGGGGACGAACACCGCGGAGAGGACGAGAGCCACGCCGATGACCGGTCCGGTGACCTCCTCCATCGCCTTCTCGGCGGCTTTTCGGGGAGGAAGCCCCGCGGCGATCCACCGCTCGACGTTCTCGACGACGACGATGGCGTCGTCGACGACGATCCCGATCGAGAGCACGAGCCCGAAAAGCGACAGGGTGTTGATGCTGAAGCCCATCGCCGCCATGGCGGCAAACGTGCCGACGATCGCCACCGGAACGGCCACCAGCGGGATCAGCGTCGCCCGCCAGTTCTGCAGGAAGAGGAGGACGACGAGCCCCACGAGCAGAATGGCATCGCGGAGCGTCTTCACCACCTCTCGGATCGAGTCGGTGATGAACGGCGTCGTGTCGTAGCCGATTTTATGGGTGAGCCCGTCGGGGAATCGAGTGGCGAGATCCTCCATCGTGTCGTGGATGGCCTGCGAGCACTCGAGGGCGTTGGTGCCGGGGAGCTGGAAGATGGCGATCGCGACGCACGGGGCCCCGCTGTAACGACAGACGATGTCGTACGACGACGCGCCCAGTTCGATCCGGGCGACGTCGCGGAGGCGGACCAGCGGCGTGCCCGGGGTGTCGGGATCGGCCGCGAGGATCATCTCCCCGAACTCCTCCGGGGTCTCGAGCCGGCCCCGCGCCGCCACCACGAGCTGCGTCTGCTGCTCCTCCGAGGACGGTGGCTGGCCTGCGATGCCCCCGATCACCTGGAGGTTCTGCTCTTTCATCATCCGCTTCACGTCGCGCGTGGAGAGCCCTCGGGCGGCGAGTTGCTGGGGGTCGAGCCAGGCCCGCATGCTGTAGTCGCGCTGGCCGAGGAGGGCGACGTCCCCCACGCCATAGCAGCGGAGGAGCTCGTCGCGGAGGCGGATCGTGGCGTAGTTGCTCATGAACACGTCGTCGAACCGCCCGTCAGGCGAAAGCAGATCGATCGTCATGAGAATGTCGGGCGACCGCTTCCGGACGCTCACCCCCTGCTCTTGGACGACGCCGGGGAGGAGTGGCATCGCCAGCTGAACCCTGTTCTGGGTCTGGACAACGGCGAGGTTGGCGTCGGCGCCGACCTCGAAGGTGAGCGTGAGGACGTAGAGGCCGTCGTTGGTCGACTGCGACTGCATGTAGAGGAGCCGATCGACGCCGCTGATCTTCTGCTCGATCGGCGCCGCGATCGTTTCCGTGACGACGGCCGCGTTGGCCCCCGGATAGCTGCAGACGACCTGCACCACCGGCGGGGCGATCGTCGGGAAGAGTGAGATGGGGAGCGAGCGGAGACTCACGAGCCCCGCCAACGAGATCACGATCGAGATCACACTGGCAAAAATCGGCCGCTGGATGAAGAACCGGGGAATCACGGCTCCGCTCCGGACGGGCTCGGCAGCGACTCCGGTTTCGGATCGGCACTCGGCCCTTCGGCAGGATTCCCCGCCGCCTCGAATCGCGGGACGGCCGGGGGGGGCGGAGGAGCCTGGCCGTCCCGCGCGGCGGCCGCCGTCACGGGCTTCCCGTCACGGCAGCGCTGCAGGCCGCGAATCACGACGCTCCCCTTCGGGTCGAGCGGTTTGGCGGGATCGGTGGGCGTCACGGCGACCCACGCCCCGAGTTTTTGGCCGACGACCACCTCGCGGGCGGAGGCATTCGACGCGGCATCGACCATCCAGATGATCTTGTGATCCTGGATGTTCCCGATCGCGGCCTCCGGGACAAACAGCCGCTCTTGTGGTTCGTCGATCGGCACGCGAACGCGGCCGAACATTCCGGGGCGGAAGCGAGGGGCCACGCTGTGGCCGGGGGTCGGGTCGTGGGGATTGGCGAGCCGGCCACGCATCGTGATCGTGGCGGTCTGCGTGTCGACCTGATTGTTGAGGAAGTCGACGGAGCAGCGGTAGGGGAACGTCCGCTCGACGTCGTCGACGAGCCCCACCATCACCGTCATCGTGTCGGGGGATGCCGGAGAGCGGCCGACGCCGCCACCGAGATGACGCCCGAGTCGGATGAAGGCCGGCTCGTCGAGATTGAAGTACACGAAGACCGGGTCGACCGACACGATGGTGGCGAGGGAGGTCTGGTCCTGATTGATGAGATTGCCGACCTGGAGTTGCGTCCGTCCGATGAGGCCGTCGATCGGTGAGGTGATCGTGCAGAACTCGACGTTCAACCGGGCCGACTCGACCTCGGCGCGGGCTGCGGCCAGCGCCCCGGTGTTCTGTTCGAGCTTGGCCTTGTGCGTGTCGAGCTCCTGCTGGCTCGCCGCTCCCTTGGCGACGAGCTTCGTGTAACGATCGACCTGGACCTCGCTGAAGCGGCGCTCCCCGAGGAGCTTCTCGACGTTGCCTTGGGCCTCGAGGAGCTTCGCCTCATAGGGCCTGGCGTCGATCTCGTAGAGCCTCTCCCCGGTGTGGACGAATTGACCATCTCGGAAGGCTACTTCGGTGAGGTAGCCGGTGATCCGACTGCGGATGTCGACGGTGGAGACCGCCTCGATCCGCCCGGTGACCTCGATCCATTCCGGGGTGACGCGGGGCTCGAAGGCGACGACGGTCACTTCGGGCACGGGGGGAGGAGGCGGAGCGATCGCCGCCGGCGGCCGGGCGCATCCGCCCTGAACGACGATCCACGCGACCATCGCCACGCTGACCGCAAGCCGGGCCCAGCCGCCCTGGGCGCCGACGTCGGGATGGTGACGGATGGATGGGGCGAAAGTGGTCACGCTGGCTCGCTCGCGATCGGGGCCCTCCACGGCGGCGGGGCACGGGGCTGCGGGCCGATGCCGAGCCCCGTCTCGGCGGAGCCAGTATCCTATCGTCCCGCTTCGCATCGCCGACACCCGAGCTTCGATAGACGCCACAGCGGAATCATCCCTCATGCGACGTTTTCCTTCGACCGGCATCCTTTTCCTCCTCGCGGTTGCCTGCACCGGTCTGGCCGGACGTGGAAACGGCGACGAGCCCGCTGCCGCGCCCCGGACGACTCCCGGCGTGGGTGCCCCGGACCAACGGCCAGCCGGGTCGGAGACCACCGCCGAGGAATTGCAGGCGAAGGAGGAGGCGCTGATCGACGAGGGGGAGCTTATCGCTGCAGGCAAATTGGAGATCGATGCCCGGTTCCAAGCGGCCCGGCCGATGTGGAGCTACGACGGCCTGGAGACGCTCAACGAAGCATGGGCGGAGGAGGCGGACGATCCCGCCGAGCGCGCCCGGATGGAGGCGATGAGCGAGTTCAGCCAGGCGTGGTGGGAGGAGATGGACCTCCGCTACGGCCTCCATCGCAAGACCGCCGACTTCGGGCAGGAGTTCACGGTGGGGTTGGGCCTCGTGCGGACCACCGCCAACGTGGTGGGCACAACGGCGCCGGGGATGTCCTCGAACTGCCGGCTCTGTCATTCGACCGTCCTGTTCACCAATCCCGATCCCCACGACCCGCAGCCGAAGTTCGCCGAGGGGATCCCCAACGCGTTCCTCGACTTCGAACGCTTCCACCAGAACATCGCCACGACCGGTGGCACGAGCCGTGGCTTCCTGTTCGCCAAGAATCTCCCTCGGTTTTTCGCCGACTCCGCCGACTTTT
This sequence comes from uncultured Planctomycetaceae bacterium, assembly GCA_903951635.1. Classification (GTDB taxonomy): domain Bacteria; phylum Planctomycetota; class Planctomycetia; order Pirellulales; family UBA1268; genus QWOP01. The sequence continues at coordinate 7,100 of CAJBCV010000366.1, read as the reverse complement.
TCGGAATCCTCGTCCCGGTGCTCCGCCCCGACGGCATCAAGCCGAGCGTCCTGCGGTACGAGAAGTTCTTCATGGCCGACCATGGCAGTAGCTACACCAAGAAGCTCGAGGCGAAGGTGCCGCTGATCCCTTTCCTCAAGCCGCAGCCCTGGACGAACTACCGGTACAAGACCAACGGCACCGATGGGCAGGGGCTCTATGTCGATGGCGGCTTCTCCGGCAACGTCGCCGACGTCACCTACGCGATGGCGATCAGCCGCGACCATCTCGGGGGCGATTACGCCGAAGCCCGCGCGACGTTCAAGCAGTGCGTGCCAGCCTACTTCAACTCGCTCGAAACTCCCCGTTATCCCTTCATCGCCGACGTCACCGAGGCCCGGGCCGACCGCGGGCAAACGATCTATGCAAACACCTGCAGCCGCTGCCATGGGGAGTACCGCAAGACCGGCCCCAAGGCCTTCGAGCTGGTCGACTATCCCGGCCGCCTCGTCGACCAAGAGGAGCTCGGCACCGATCCGCTGCGGATCCTCGGGCTGTGGGATCTCGACGTCGAGGAGAAAAAGAAGTTCTTGAGTGGATCGGTGGAGGTGACGCATCGGTACGTGGCGCCGCCCCTGGCGGGGATCTGGGCCCGGGGGCCGTATCTCCACAATGCCTCCGTGCCGACCGTCTACGACCTCCTCAAGTCGTCGTCGCGGCCGCGAAAATATTCGATGCGGCCGAGCAGCACCGATCCGCGGAATTACGACCAGGAGAAGCTCGGCTGGAAGTACGTTGATCAGTCGGCGAAGAGCCACGACGAGGTGCTCGAGCTGATGGCCCACGATCCTTACCTCCGCGTCTTCGATCCCGATTGGCGTTCGGCGGAGGATTGGGAGGCGCTCCGCGAGGCCCTTGCCAGCGTGAAGAACGTGAAGGTCGACGCCACGAAGCCGGAGCTCTACACCGGCATGCTCAACACCGGCCACACCTTCGGTGACGGCCTCTCGGAGGAGGAGCGGCTCGACCTCCTCGAGTTTCTCAAGTGCCTGTAGTCGTGCTCTCCAGGGGCCCGCATCGGCCCGATGCGATCACCCTCTCCCCACCCTTTTCCCATGGCACCCATGCTCCGATTCCTGCTCGTCGCTCCCCTCCTCGCCCTGGGCGCCGTCGCGGCCGGAGCCGACATCCCTTATTCGATGCCCGCCGTGGGGCCGGCCTATCCGCCGCCGCCGTGGCGCTACCGTGACTGCCGGGTCCTCGTGCTCACCCTTCGCAGTGATCCGGAGGTCGTGAAGCGGCTCGTGCCGCCGCCGCTGGTGCCCGATGCGGACGGGATCGTGATGATGTGGCTCGGCGAGATGCATGCGGTCGAGCCGTTCGAGCTCGATTACCTCGAATACGGATTGGGCGTTCCGGTCGAGCACGATGGCAAGCGGGGGATTTTTTGCACGCATCTCTACCTCGACGACGACACGGCGATCGCCGGCGGCCGCGAGATCTGGGGCTGGCCGAAGAAGCTCGCCGCCATGGATTTCACCGTCGAGGACAACCGCGTGACGGCGACGGCGACGCGGAAGGGGGTGGAGATCATCCACGCGGAGTTCGAGGGGGGGAGCGATCTCCCGATCGAGGATCTGCCTCAGCACTTCATCAACTTCAAGATCATCCCTTCGGTCAGGGCCAACGCCCCTCCCGATGTTTGCCAGCTCAACGACTGCCCGATGCTTCGCCGGACAAAGACCCTGAAGGAGGGCAAGGCGACGGTCGTGCTCCGGTCGTCGTCGGTCGATGCCCTCGGCGACCTGCCGGTGCGGGAGGTGCTCCGCGCCCGGTTATCGGTGGCGGCGATCGAACTGCCGCTCGGTGAAACGATCCACGACTATCTCCTCTCGCCCGAGACGGCTGACAACGCGGAACGGTGACACCTCGCCCTCCGAATCACCCCGGCCGGCCGCTGCCAGGCCCCTGAAAGAGAGACGCTTGCATGGATGATCCACGGGAGTCGGATCCGGTCGGCGAGGTGGGGCCGTCGAGGCGGGGCGTACTCCGCGGAGCGGCGCTGGCCGTCGTCGGAATCGTGACCGGGAGCACGGCTCCGGCCTCACGGGGAACCGCCGCCGATGTCCCTGCTGCGCCGCCGACGCCTGCAGCGCCGCCCCCCACGCGCCCCTTCCAGGGATTGATCGACGCCGAAGGGCACGTCTACCACAACTGGGGGCGGAGCCAGGAGACGAGGCCGGGAGTCTGGGTCGAGCCGATCAGCGTGGCCGACGTCCAGGCCGTGGTGGGGGATCCGGTACGGTTTCCCGGGCCGGTGAGTGCCGTGGGGGGCATGATGTCGGTGACCGGGACGATCGGCAACGACGGCGGCACGATCGTCTCGATGCGCAAGCTCGATGCGATCCACGGGCTCGAACGCGACGCTGCGGGGCGTCAGGTGGTGCGCGTCGAGGCGGGATGCCGGCTCAAGAAGCTTCACCTCTGGCTCCAGGCGCGCGACCTCGAGATCCCCTTCCAGGCCGAGATCGGTGACGCCACGGTCGGCTCGGTGGCGGCCGGCGACACGAAAGACTCCTCGCTCGACGGCGAGGGCTACTTCTCGGCGGGGGTGGTGTCGCTGACGTTTGTCGACGAGACGGGCGCCGTGCGGACGCTCGACGAGGCGACCGATCCGCAGGCACTGGCGGAGTTCAAGTGCTCCTACGGGCTCTCCGGGATCATCGTGGAGTGTCTCGTCGAGGTCCGTCCGGCGATCCTCTGCCGGTCGCGATTCAGCATCGTGAGAAAGGATTCACCCGAGGCCCTGGCGGCGGCGATCAGGGAACGCCAGGCCGGATGCGACGCTTTCTGGGCCACGGTCTGGCTCGATAAACTGGCAGCGCTGTGCGACGAACGATTCCAGGCAGGCCCAGGCGCCGTCACGCCGCCGGACTCGCAGCCGGTGTTCGACGCCCTGCGGATCCAGCGCCGGCTGACGATCCAGCACGGATTGTCCGCCAAGGACCTGCCGCGGCCGACGCCCCCCCCGGCCGAGATCGTTTATTCCCGGGCCGACTGCGTCAACGAGTACTGGCGTCCGGAGGCGACGGAGAGCCGGCTCGATTTCCAGTATTACGAACACGACCTTTCCCACCTCGAGCGTGTGTTCACGGAGTCGCACGCGTTCACGATCCGTTTCCGTGACGCGCATGGATTTCTTCCCAACGGCTGGATCCTTTATTTCGTCCGTCGCCCGGAACAGGCGAAGAAGCCGTTTGGCCTCTATTCCGGAGGCCCCGGGACGTCGTTCTCCTTCGATCCGGTGTACTCCGATCCGCTCGACCCGCTCTGGCAGCGTTTTGCGAAGGAAGCCAATGACGTCGCGATCCACACGCTCGGGGGGCGTGGCTCCCCGATTCAGACGCAGTGGCTCACGCCCGACGATCTGACGATCCCGAAGCAACTTGCCCGCCCAAGGTTCACGACGCCGTACTACGCGCGGTTCCTCGGGTGAGACCTGCCTGCCCCTGGCGGCCCTGGCCAGATGCCTCGGGCAGCGGGCGCCGACGGTCGATCGCTACCGCCGCTCGACGAGGAACAAGTGTTCGGTGACTTGGGTCGAGCGGTTGGCGAAGCTCCGACTGCCGCGGAAGGCGGTGTAGGGGATCTCGATCTCCTCGACATCCCCCAGGCCGGCGAGCATCCGCCGCATCGCGGCCGGCGGGATGAAGCCCTCGTTGTTGAACGACACGAGCAGGAACGTCGCCCTCAGCTCCCGGCAGAGGGCCTCGAGCCTCGGCAGTGCCTCCGCCCTGACGTTGAACGTCGAGCGGTTCCAGTCCTCGGGGATCCCCGACACGCGGCTGACGCGCTCCGGGCGCCGGTAGTCGACGAGGAGGTTCAAGAGGAAGTAGTTCGAGCCGTAGGGATGCTGGTTGTAGGGGGGATCGAGGTAGGCCAGATCGACCGGGCGGGCGCGGAGCGCCGCGGCCTGGGCGTCGGCCTGGAAGACCTCGACGGGGCATTCGAAGCGGCTGAGGATCGGGGGCTCGAGGCGGATCGTGCCGCGGATCCGCTGGAGGGAGTCGGCGCCAGTGCCGCCGAACTGGCCGATCCCGGTCTTCCGGTTCTTGTAGAAGCCCTTGAAGACGCCGGCGGTGTTGGCGTGGATCGAGGCTTCGCTGATCAGGGGCGCCAGGAGGAGATCGCGGAGGTTCTCCGGCGCCGTGTCGATGAGCTGCCGATAGGCATCGAGCCGACGGGCATTGTCGCGCGTGTAGAAGACCCGGTCGTCGGCCGCGATGTTTGCTTCGTCCCGCGGGGCGTACATCGGCGCGATGAATCCGGCGGGGGCATCGGGCCGGGCGGCGCGGTCGTTGAGATCGGCGACGACGTCCGCGAGGGAGGCCTGGTCGACGGCGCTGCGGTTGGCGAGGAAGCAGCGGCTGGCGACGGCGGCGTACGCTTCGAGATCGTTGGCGATCAGGTGCGACGCATGGCGCTTGAGGAACCGGGAGACGACCCCCGAACCGCTGAAGAGGTCGAAGCAGGCGAGCCGATCTCGGCCGAGGCGCCGTTTGACCTGCTCGACCGCGGCCCCGATCGGCCCGAGGAGCGCCCGCTTGTTCCCGAGGCAGGTGATCAGTTGCTTCGAGAGGTAGTCGGGGTGCTCGCCGGGAACACCGTCAGTCATCGACCGCCACCTGCCGTGCCTTGATCCCCCGGGCGATGAGGTGGAGGAGGAAGCCGATCGGCCCGAGGAGGAAGGTGAGGAGGAGACAGACGCTCCGCACCGGCCAGGGGATTCGCAGGCGGACCGCGTCGCGGGCGATCCACGCCCCCACCACCATGTCGAAGACGAGATAGTGCGTCCACGCCGCGGCAAACACCCAATCGTCGGCGAAGGCGTTGCGCAGCCCGGCGATCGAGCCGAGCTCGTCGGGCGACGGCCCTCCCGCAGCGAGCTTCCAGACGATCACGGCTGCATAGGCAGCCGCCAGGGCGGCGGGGATGAGCACGGCGCAGAGGAGCCCCGAGACGCGTCGGTTGCCGGGGAACGACAACAGCACGATCCAGCCCAGCAGGGCGACGGTGTTCGTGATCCGGAAGAGCTGTTCGGCCATGTGGGAAGAGCCTACCGCAAAACCGGTCCCGCCGGTGAGGGCGGCGGGGTGCCTTGGGGGCCGGTGGCCCGGAGCGTAACGCGGCATGACCCTGCTCGCGGGGCGTGGTAGAAACGACGTCGTGCCGGAGGCCGGTTCCTTTTCGGAGATGAATCCGTGCGCGTGCTCGTCATCGACGACGAAGACTCCGCCCGCCGCGCGGTCGCCCTGGGGTTGCGGGCGACCGGCGTCGAGGTGGTCGAAGCGGCCGATGGACCGACGGGTTTGGCCAGGGCCCTCGCCGGCGGCGTCGATCTCGTCGTCCTCGATCTCCGGCTGCCGGGGATGGAGGGAGAGACGGTGCTCGCGACGCTGCGGCGCTCGAGCGCCATGCCGGTGATCGTCGTGTCGTCGAAGCGCCACGAGGACGACCGCGTCGGTGTGCTCGATCTGGGGGCCGACGACTATCTCGTCAAGCCGTTCACGATCCGCGAACTCGAGGCCCGGATTCGGGCGGTGCTGCGGCGGAGCGAGGGGGGGGTGACCTCCGCGGCCACGATCGGCGACGTGACGCTCCATTTCCCCTCCCGGACGGCGACGCGCGGTGGCGAGCCTGTGGCGCTGACGGCCCAGGAATTCGCACTCCTCGCCTGCCTCGTGCGTCATCGTGGCCGGATCGTCAGCCGGGCGATGCTCGAGGAGGCGATCCATCCGGGGGAGGCGATCCCGGAGGAGATGGTGAGCAACGTCGTCGACGTCCTCGTCCTTCGGCTGCGGAGGAAGCTGGGACGGGATCTGATCACGACCAGACGAGGCCAGGGCTTCATCATCGACGGAGCCGAGGGATGACCGAGCTTGCCGACGATCCCTCCGCGCGGCACCCTGACAGGCCGTCGCTGCGGCGTCGCTTCATGCTCACCTTCGGTGCGCTGTTCGTCCTCGGGGCGGTGGTCCTCCGCCTCATCCACTATTCGACGACCGTAACGGCCATGGCCCGCGACGTCGATCTCGAACTCCGAGCCCACCTGTTCGCCTTCGAAGTCCACGACCGGTTCGCCCCGCTCCTCCCGGCCGGAACACGGAGGCCCGACGACGGCTTTCTCCTCCCCACGATTCAGCCGATGGAGGCAGGGGGGCAGCGCGGCATCACCGCGATCTTCAATCTCGGTGCCCGCCCGATCGATCTTTCCCGCTTTCGATGGTTTGCCGGGGGCTGGAAGCCGGATGGCACGATCGTGCACGCCGTCGGCCTTCCCCCCGGCCTGGCCTGGGATCGGGCGTGGGCTTCGCTTCCCGGCACCGCCTGGACGACCGCCGACGGCCGGTGGCGGCTGGCGGCAATAGCCGGCGCCGATGGCACGGTGCTCGTCGCCGGCACGTCGACGACCGAATTGAGGGAGGCGGCCCGGAATCAGGCCCTCTATCAGGTGGCGACGTTCGTGACCTGGGTGCCCTTGGTCCTCGGGGTCGCCTGGCTGACGCTGGCGCGCGTTCTCTCGCCGCTGGCCTCGATCGCGGCCACGGCGCGCCGCATCCGCTCGGGAAGCTTCGGGCAGCGGATCGATGTCGCCCATGCCGACGCCGAGGTGGCGGAGGTCGCCGGGACGATCAACGCCATGCTCGACAAGCTCGACGACATCCGAGACGCCCAGTCGCGTTTCAACGCCGACGTCGCGCACCAACTCGTCAATCCCGTCCATGCGATTCTCCTCGAGTGTGACGCTGAGCGGGGCGGCGACCGCGCCAGGAGTGATCTCGCCGAGGCCCTGGAGCGGATCGACGCCCTCGCACGGCGGATCGAGGAGGTGTGCGAGGGCCTCCTCTGCTACGCGCGGACCGCAGCCCTCGATCCGGCGCGTCTGAGGCCGATCGACCTCGAGCCGATCGTGGCTGCGGCGATCGAACGCGTCGAGCGGCGCGCGGAGGAGCGGGGCATCGCGATCGGGCCGCCGACGAGCGGTGCGGTCGTCCGCGGGGATGCCGATCTCCTCGAGGAGGTAATCGTCAACCTCCTCACCAACGCCGTCGAGCACGGGG
>CAJBCV010000365.1 GCA_903951635.1 uncultured Planctomycetaceae bacterium | reverse complement strand
TGGAGGCTCTCGGTGGCATCCATCCGCGCCCGCTTCTGGGCCGAGGTGAGGGTGGAGACCGGCTTCCCCTTGCCGGTGCGGGCGGCGTCGGCCGCGGCGGCGTCGGCGCGGCGGGCACCGGTCTGCCGGGACCCCGTCCGCGATTCGGTCGACGTCGGGCCGATGCCGGTGTCGCGCCATGGATTGGTCGGCAGGCGGAGAACCGTCGCCGAGCCTTCGGGCTGGTAGACCCATTCTCCCACCACGGCGCCACCGGCGATCGGCGACTTCCCGAGGTGTTGCTGCCAACGGACCTGGCCGGTGGAACGCTCGAGGGCGTAGAGCTCGTTGCCCCGCGGCACGAGCACGAGCTCCGGTCCCACCGATGCCGTCACGATCGGCTGCCCCGGCGACCCGAGATGGGTCGACCAGATCACCTGGGGGTTGCAGCGGCCGTCGGGCGTCACCGGCCCGGTGTGGATGGCATGCACGCCACCGTCACCGGCCTGCACGATCACGAGGTCGTCGTCGATGACGACATGCTCGATCCCACCTTGGGTGTGATCGATCGGCAGAGAGACCATCCATTCCAGTTCGAGCCCGGCCCGTTCGGCGGTCAGCTCGTCGGCGAGCGTCCCGCAGATTCCGCCAGCGTTGGCGGCAGGCGCCGGGAGGCCGAGGGGGGTGAACAGGGTCAGGGCGGAAAACACCGCCGGCACCGACCAAGACCGAAGGACGGACAGGCAACGCATCGCAGCGAACTCCCAAACGTTCCATCACCCCCACACCACCACACCGTGCAACCATACCCCCGGGATTTGTCCCGGTGGCTCCCGCCAGCCCCCCGGAGGCCGCCCGGTGGTCGCGGGGATGACGGTCGTAGCGCCCCTGCCGGTCGTGCCGCCGCCGCTCCCCCCTGCACACCGACGCCAGACACGCCCCGCTGGTACGATGGCGTTTTGCCGCCACACCCCGCCAAGGCCGGGGTGATCCGGAGGACGCCTGTCGATGTCGATCGCTCCGAAACCGTCACGCCCCGCCGATCCCGCGGCGCTCCTCCTCGGGTATCTCAATTTCTCCGCGGGGGCGTTTGATCCTGCCGTCTGGCGGGCCTGTTCCGATCTGTTTGCCGCCGCCGAGCCCGACGGGGAGATCTCCGACTCCGCCGCGGCCGTCGCGACGCTCCTTCGAGAGCGCCTCGCCGAATTGGAAGCCGTCGAGCCCGCCTTCCGCGATGCCGGGCAGGCCCGGGCGATGATCGGCCTGGTGTTCGACGACGTGCTGCCGGGCTATCGCCGGTTTCATGGCGACCTCCTCGAGCATCAGCCCGCCGGGGCGCTCGAGCGGCCGTATTCGATCATGGCCGCCGCCCAGGCCGTGCTCCTCGCCGGTGGCCCGTCGGCGCCGGGCGTCGTCGCGGAGGCGATCGGCCGGCTCGACGACTACGTCGGCTGGCGCCCCGTGGCTGTCCTCGAGAACGGTCGGCTCTCGGAGCCCTATCCCCACGAACGCGTCCGGCCGGTGCCGCTGTGGGTGGCCGGGGCCGGGCCGGCCCATGGCCGGTATGGCGCGCTTGTCGCCCGGGCCGTCGCCATCCTCGCCTCGGCGCCCGACACGCTCCTCCGCCAGGCCGACTTCGACCTCGAGGCGCTCGAGGAGCTGGCGATCGATCCTCGCGCCTTCGACTTCCTCCATCCCGCCGCCAGCCGCCCCAACTCTCTCTTCGGGCTCTGGGATCCCTCGCGGATCGACGAGCGCGGCCGCTATCGCCGGATGGTCGTCCAACAGGCGACGCTCGACGGCATCCTTTCCTGGCCCGAGGTCGCCGGGCACGCGCCTGCGGCCGACGCCCCGCGCTCGGTCGAGGAGCTCCGCCTCGAATCGGCCGCCGTCCTCGCCGGCGTCATGCTCATGGCGTCGGGGCTCTCCGGCCACGGTCCCGGCGCCCATCAGGCTGCCGCCCCGCTGTCGGAGCTCCTCCCGCGGATCGCCGGCTATCGGGACGAGTTTTATCGCTGGATGCTCACCCGCCTCGAGCCCGATCATCGCCGTCGGCTCGACGTCGAAGTGACGCGGCTCCGGCAGCCGTTCGGCGGCGTCCGCCGTCACATCAACGCCCTCCTCGCCGGCCGTCGTGCCCGACAGGTGGAGGCGGTGGCGCTGGCGGGGGTCTTCGCCCGGCTGGGGCGGGCCGAGGGAGCGGAGCGGATGGCGGCCCTCGTGCCGGCCGCCTCGGCGCGGATGTTCGCCCGGATCACGAGTCGAGTTGTCGCCGCCCAAGCGGCCGTCCGCCGCGGTGGGGCCGCCGGCGGCGCCGCCCAGGCCCTCGATGATCTCGACGAGGCGACGGAGCTTCTCTTCCGCGCCGTCGGCTGTGGCGCCGCGGTCGACCCCTGGAACATCCTCGGGCTCTCGGGGCAGTTTCCGCTCCATGAGCCGGGGGGAGAGAGCCTCCCCGATCCACGCGTCGATGATCTCGTGTCGACTGTCGGCTCGATCCTCGATGGCTATGCCGCCGCCTGGCGAGCCGCGAGCGTCGACGGCCCCGCGGTGCTCGCCGCCCGCGCCGGCGCCGCCTGCGAGCGCCTCGCCGCGTGGTGGGATCGCCATGCCACCACCACCGTCAGCGGTGTCCCCCATCTCTCCGGCCGGGAGATGCTCGTCTCGTCGCGGGAAGTGATCGGCGCCCTTGG
>CAJBCV010000364.1 GCA_903951635.1 uncultured Planctomycetaceae bacterium | reverse complement strand
GCAGGGTCGTCATGGTTGTCACGGGGGGCTCGCTCTTGACGGCTGGAGTCGCGGCGTGGGGAAACCCTTCGCGGAAAAGTCCTCGGCACCCAAAGAATCCGCCGCGTTCTCAAAGATACTTCCGCCGGTTGACGGTGGCGCGCCACCGGCCGGAGAGGGCGATGTCGGTGAGCTGGCTTTGGGTAAACGAGCTGCCGTGCTCGAGGATCGCCCGCCGCACCACCTCGCGGACGTCGGCGCCGGTCGCCCCTTCGAGATGCTCGGCCATCGCATGGAGATCGATCGAAAGCCCGAGCGGCTCGAGATGCCGGCCGAGGATCCGGGCCCGCGACGGGGCATCGGGCATCGGCAGCGTGACGACCATGTCGAAGCGGCTCGAGCGCTGTGCCGCCGGGTCGAGCGACTTCGGGTCGTTTGTCGTCGCGATTGTGAGGACGTCGTCGCGCTGGCGGACGCCGTCGAGCGTGGCGAGGAAGTCGGCCAGGGCGGTGTTGTCGCCGCCTGAGTCACGGTGGCCGAGGACGAGATCGATGTCGTCGAGGACGATGAGCGTCGGCCCGAAGGTGTCGCTCTCGGCGTAGAGATCGGCCAAGGCATGCCGCATCGAGGTGGCGTCGGCGAGGATCGTCGTGTACTGCCCGACAAGGCTCGAGGCGATGACGCGGACGAGGTGCGTCTTGCCGACGCCCGGCGGCCCGGCGATGAGGAGGCCGCGGCTCGTTCCCAGGCCGAGCGAACGGAGGAGCTCGCGGCGCGTCGTCGCCGCGGCGAGGAAGACGTCGATCTCGCGCCACAGCTCGTCGGGGAGGATCAGCCCCTCGCGCCGGCTGTCGATCGCCGGGCTGACGCCGACCCGGATGCAGCCGTCGCTGACGCTCGCCTGGAGGACGCGGCCGCGGAGGGGATTGTCGCCCGACTTGAGCCGCTCCCGGAACGAGGCGAGGAGCCCCTCGGCGACCCCCTTGTCGGCGTTCGAGGAGAGGATGGCAAACTCGCGCGACCAGTGGCGGTCGTCGACGAGGACGCAGAGCCCCTTCGGGGCGAGCGTGCCTGCAGGGAAGAAGGCGATGAGCCGGCCCGGCACGGTCACCTGGGTGTTAGCGCCATGGTCGTCGAGGCCGAGATCGAGCTGCGACCAGGTGGGGGGAAGGCCGTCGCCGGGGGAGCCGATGACGACCGCATCGCCATGCTTGGCGATCTCGAGGCGGAGCATGTTGCCGAGGATCGACAGCGAGGTCGATGGCCCGGTGAACCGGGTGCTCGCCAGCGCCAGCGGATCGATCCCGAGGTGACGGGTGGCAAACTGCGCCGGCGTGGCCACCGAAGCGGGCTCGTTGCCGACAAGCTCGCCGAGGACCTTGAGCGCGGCCCGGCTCTCGTCGCTGGCTGCCGTGAGGATCTCGTCGACGGTGCGGCTCGATGTCGAGGCGGCTGGATCGGCGGTCATCGTGGGGCCTTTGGGTCAGCGGCAGTCGGGGCGGTGGATGGCTCGGCGGCGGCCGAACGGGCCTCGGCCTGGCGGCGGATTTCTTGTTTTGCCCCCTCGAGCCGCGGGGGCCAGCGGAAGCGGGGGGCCGTGGCTGGATCGTAGCCGGCGAGATGGCCGCTGAGGCGGGTGGCAGGCTTCGTGTAGCGAAGCTCGGTGTCGCCAAAAACTTCCTTGCAGAGGGAGGCCAGACGCGGATCGTAGTCGAGAAGCTCGCTGCGCAGATGGACGTGGTTGTGGTCGTGGTCGTTGACCCGGTTGTTGTCGAACCAGCACTGCACCCCTTCGGCGAAATACTCGTGGTGGTTCACCGAGGCGTATTTTCCCTTCCACAGGCCGTTTTCAATCGCGGCGTCGTAGGCGGCCCGGAGCCGGGCGTCGAAGGAGGGATCGACGTTCGACATCCCGCGAAGATGGATGACGTGGGCAAACTCGTGGATGAGGATGCACTCCGCGGCGTAGGGATCGCCGTCGTAGGCGAGGAGATTTTCCTCCCCGCAGGAGCAGTAGGGATCGGTCTCGCTGCCGCCGGTGCCGCGGGCTCGGGCGTCCCAGAAGTCGCGGCCGGAGATGCCGGGAAATCCCTCCATGGGAGCGGCGGCGAGAAAGGCAAACTCGGGGAGATCGGTGGTGTATTCGTCGTGGCCGAGGATGCACAGCCGCGCGCCTGATTCAATGAGCGCCCGGCGGACATCAGGGCGGGCGGCGAGCAACGCATCGACGAGATAAGCCGCCTCGAGGAGGGCGAAATCGCTCACCGCCGCCGAGGCGACGATCGGAAATCCGTGGGCGCTGGTGGACTTTGCATGGAAGGGATCGACCTTGAGCGCCGCCGGTGGGGCGATGACCCGCCCCACGCCTGCTGCCTCGTCGACAGCAGCCGCGTCGCCAGCGCCAGCCGGCCGAAACACGAAGGCCTTCACCGGCTGGCTGGCGACGGCGCGTTCCTCGGCGCCGGAGTCGCGGCCGACTATTTGATACGCCTGCCCAGGGCGGGCGACGAGGATCGTGTTGCCGCCGGGGCTCACCTCGCCAGCCGCGGTTTGGCCGCTCCGCTCATCGACGGCCATGATGTCGGCCGGCTCGGTCGAGCGATTGAACACCTGGAGCCGGAAGACGGCCGGGGAAGGCTCGGCGCCGTTCGCCCCGAGGGGCAGAAGCGCCAGCCACAGGGCGAGCGCCACCGAGCTCGGCATCGGACGCGGTGGATTCCGGGGGGCGCTCATGCCGGGAGCCCGCAGACGACCGCCGAGATCACGGCGGCGATCCGCACCGCGTCGTGACAGGCATCTTCGCTCGCGCCTACGTGGAGGAGGCTCTTCTCGTGGTTCTGGAGGCAAAGCTCGCAGCCAGCCAGCGCCGCGCAGGCGAGGCTCATGAGCTCGAAGTCGAGCTTCGTCGTCGCCGGTTGGATCATCCGGCTCATCCGCAGCCGCGGTGGACGGGCGTCGTAGCTTTCCTTGCGGATCATGTGGCGGAAGCGGTAGTAGACGGTGTTCATCGCCATCAGCCCAGCGGCAGCCACGCCGTCGGAGAGCACGGCCGGGGCGGCGTCGGGCAGGCCGGCTCGGAGATCGCTCTCGATCGCCTCGGCCAAGGAGCGGCAGCGGAGGAAGCGGGCGGAGGCGAGCGCCGTGCCGAGCGCCTGGGCGGGGGTAAGGTTCTCGCCGGCGAGAACGCTCGCGAGATTGAGGCGGATGTCCTTGAGATCGTCGGGGAGCGTGTCGCGGAGGGCGTCGAGGGCGGGAGTGGCGATCGACATGGGGGCTTCCGGAGGAGGGGCGGGCAGGAAGGGGCGGCAGGCGCGCCTGGCCCGGGAATTGTAGCCGTTCGTTGATGGACCGGCGGCCTGGATGGTAGGGTTTGCGCGTTTGCCCGCAGCCTGCCCCGGCCCTACCCGTCTCCCCCCGCCCCCCTTTGCTCCGGCGACGAGCCCGGATCCCTCCATGCCCCGTCGCGACGACCTCCATACGATCCTCCTCATCGGCTCCGGGCCGATCGTCATCGGCCAGGCCTGTGAGTTCGACTATTCCGGCACCCAGGCCTGCAAGGCGCTGCGTGAGGACGGCTACCGGGTTGTCCTCGTCAATTCCAACCCGGCCACGATCATGACCGATCCGGGCACGGCCGACCGGACGTACATCGAGCCGCTCACCTGGCAGATGCTCGAGAAGGTCATCGAAGTCGAGAAGCCCGACGCGATCCTTCCCACGCTCGGCGGCCAGACGGCGCTCAACCTCGCCATGGAGCTCGACCGGCACGGCGTCCTCGCCAAGCACGGCGTCGAGATGATCGGCGCCCGGGCCGAGGCCATCAAACGCGGCGAAGACCGGGAGATCTTCAAGGAGACGATGCGGAAGATCGGCCTCGAAACCTGCCGCGGCCGGATCGTGCGGTCGCTCTCGGAGGCCCGTGAGGTGCTCGCCGAGATCGGCCTGCCGGCGGTCATCCGCCCGAGCTTCACCCTCGGCGGCTCCGGCTCCGGCGTGGCCTACAACCGCGACGAGTTCGACTCGAAGGTGCAGCGCGGCATCGATCTGTCGCCGGTGGGGGAAGTGCTGGTCGAGGAATCGATCCTCGGCTGGAAGGAATACGAGATGGAGGTGATGCGCGATACCGACGACAACGCCGTCATCATCTGCTCGATCGAGAACTTCGACCCCTGCGGCGTCCACACCGGCGATTCGATCACCGTCGCCCCGGCGATGACGCTCACCGATCGGCAGTACCAGCGGATGCGCGACGCCAGCTTCGCCGTCATCCGCGCCATCGGTGTGGCTACCGGCGGCTCGAACATCCAGTTCGCCGTCCATCCCACGAACGGGCGGATGATCGTCATCGAGATGAACCCGCGCGTCAGCCGCTCCTCGGCGCTGGCGAGCAAGGCGACCGGCTTCCCGATCGCCAAGATCGCCGCCAAGCTCGCCGTCGGCTGGCGGCTCCACGAGCTTCCCAACGACATCACCCGGCGCACGAAAGCCTGCTTCGAGCCCTCGATCGACTACGTCGTCGTCAAGGTGCCGAGGTTCGCGTTCGAGAAGTTTCCCGAGGCCGATAGCCGCCTGACGACGCAGATGAAGAGCGTCGGCGAGACGATGGCGATCGGGCGGACGTTCAAGGAGGCCTTCCAAAAGGCCCTCCGCGGCCTCGAAGTGGGGGCCTTCGGCCTCGGCTGCGACGGCAAGGATCTGTGGGGCACGCCCGCCGAGCCGTCTCGCGACGACATCATCGCCAAGATCTCGATCGCCGACCCCGATCGGGTGTGGTATCTCCGCTATGCCTTCAAAGTCGGGATGACCGTCGAGGAGATCCACGAGGCGACGGCGATCGACCGCTGGTTTCTCGACCAGCTCCTCCAGATCGTCGAGATGGAGGCGCTCCTGGAATCGCTCGGTACGCTTGCCGCGGTCGACGACGGGCTCCTCCGTGCGGCCAAGCAGGCCGGCTTCTCCGATCGCCAGCTCTCCAAGCTCCTCGGTGTCGCGGAGATGGATGTCCGCGACGAGCGGAAGCGGCGCGGGATCGTCGCCACCTACAAGGCCGTCGACACCTGCGCCGCCGAGTTCGAGGCCCAGACCCCGTACTACTACTCCTCGTGGGAAGAGGAGGATGAGACCCGCCCGAAAGCCGCGGGGAAGAAGCGGGTGATGATCCTCGGCGGTGGCCCCAACCGCATCGGCCAGGGGATCGAGTTCGACTATTGCTGCTGCCACGCCAGCTACGCGCTCCGCGAGATGGGGATCGAGAGCGTGATGGTGAACTCCAACCCCGAGACGGTGAGCACCGACTACGACACCAGCGACATGCTCTTCTTCGAGCCGCTCACCTGCGAGGACGTGCTCAACATCGCCGATCGCATCCAGCCTGACGGTGTGATCGTGCAACTCGGTGGCCAGACCCCGCTCAATCTCGCCCGGGCGCTTTCCGCCGCGGGGCTGCCGATCATCGGCACGAGCGTCGACACGATCGAGCAGGCGGAGGACCGGGAGAAGTTCAAGGCGCTCCTCGAGCGGCTCGATCTCCGTCAGCCGGCCTGCGGCATCGCCCGGACGCTCGAGCAGGCCCGCCGCGAGGTGCAGCGGATCGGCTTTCCGTCGCTGGTGCGCCCGAGCTTCGTCCTCGGCGGACGGGCGATGGAAATCTGCTACGACACGGCGCAGTTCGAGCGTTACGTGGCCGAGGCCTTCGCCGTCGCCCAGGGGCAGCCAGTGCTCATCGACCGCTTCCTCGAGGATGCGATCGAGGTCGATGTCGACTGCATTGCCGACGGCCGCGACGTGATCGTGGCCGGGGTCATGGAGCACATCGAGGAGGCCGGCGTCCACTCCGGCGACTCGGCCTGCTGCATCCCCCCCCACAGCCTGCCGCCCGAGATGGTCGCGGAGATCAAGCAGGCGGCGATGGGGCTGGCCCGCAGCCTCGGCGTCGTCGGATTGATGAACGTTCAGTTCGCCGTCAAACGCGAGGATGGCAAGCCGACGCTCTACGTGATCGAGGTCAATCCCCGTGCCAGCCGCACCGTGCCGTTCGTCGCCAAGGCGACGGGGCTGCCGGTGGCCAAGGTGGCGGTGAAGGTGATGGCGGGGGTGACGCTCGCGGAGCAGGGGATCGTTACCGATCCGGTGCCGGCGCAGTTCAGCGTCAAGGAGAGCGTCTTCCCGTTCGTGAAGTTTGCCGGTGTCGACATCGCGCTGGGGCCGGAGATGCGCTCCACCGGCGAGGTGATGGGGGTTGCCGACCGCTTCAGCACCGCCTTCGCCAAGAGCCAGCTCGCCGCCGGGATCCTCCTTCCCGAGAAGGGAACGATCTTCCTGAGCGTCGCCAGCCAGCAGGCGAAGGATCAGATCGTCGAGTGCGCCCGCCGGCTCGTGGCGATGGGATTCGAATTGATCGCCACCTCCGGCACGGCCCGGGCCCTGATCGCCGCCGGGATTCCGGTGGAGACGGTGAAGAAGCTCCAGGAGGGGCATCCGAATCTCCTCGATCACCTCATCGACGGCCGGGTGCACCTCATCTTCAACACGCCTCGTGGCAAGGGAGCCCGCACCGACGAGGGGCGGATCCGTGCGGCGAGCGTGCTCCACGGCGTGCCGTGCATCACGACGCTCCCCGCCGCCGAGGCTTGCGTGCGGGCGATGGAGGGGATGCGGACCGATCCGCTCACCGTCCAGGCGATCCAGGACCGGTTTCCGGTGCCGGCCGCGTCGGCAAAGTAAGGGTGTGGTCTTTCCGCCGGCGTGGCCGGTGGATCTGCGTGCTCGAGAAACGGGGGATGTGATGCTGCTGGGAACGTGGCTGCGCCGGGGGATCGTGTCGGCTGCGATCGTCGTCGGGGCGATCGGCGGGCCGTTGAATCTCGCGGCCGTCGAGCCGGAGCCGGCCCGCCGGGTCGACTACCGGGTCGGGTTCCTCGGGGCGCCGTGCCATCCGCAGGTCGAATGGAACGACGCCAACCTCGAGCGACTCAAATCCCTCGGCTTCAACTGCATCCAGCTCAACATCGCCTGGGGCTACCGCCCCAACGACGAACCGCTCAACCTCGAGGATGTCGTCGCGCTCCCCGCCGGCGTCGCGCCGATGCCGGGCGACACCGATCGGGCGCCGAGCCGCACGCCAGAAAAAGTCGCCGCCCGCTCGGCCGAGCTCACGAAGCGGATCGCCCTGTGCCGCAAGCATGGCTTGCGGACGATCTTCCACTTCGGCGCCCCGAACGTCTTCTACCCGCCGCAGGATCCCGACAAGCCGCTCGACCTGTGCATCGCCGATCCGGCCACCGTGGAGCGCTACCGGCTCCTCGTGCGCGCCTTCCATGAGAAGTTCCCCGGCGTCGATGATCTCCTCTGCTACACCTACGACCAGCATGCCTGGCTGTGCAGCGAGTGGGGCCCGTGTCCCCGCTGCCACGGGATCCCGCTCCACGAGCGCGTGACGGCGTTTGTCAACATGATGGCCCGGACGTGGCGTGGCCTCCAGAAGGACGGCGTCCTCTTCTGGGAGCCGTGGGAGCTGTCGGCCGGGGAGACCTTCCGCTGCATGGACGACCTCGACGCCTCGTGCGTCGGCCTCGCCCTCCATTCCAATATCGCCGAGGTGCAGATCGCGATTCCCGCCGATCGCTGGTTTCGCAACACCGTCGGCAAGGCCGCCCGCCTCGGGCTCCCGGTGCTCGGTGAGGTGTGGCTCGGTGGTGCCACCGAGGAGATGGAGCCTTACATCCATGTCCCCACGCCGCTGGCGACGCTCCGCGCCCTCCGGGCCGTCAACGCCTCGGGGCCGCTCAAGGGGATCAAGGAATACTACGGCCTCGTCCCCGACCGCGAGGATCCGAACCTGCGGATGAGCGGGATCTTCTTCGCCGATCCCGACATCTCCGACGAAGCGGCGCTCGCCCGGCTCGCCGAGCCCTACGGCCCGGCCGCGGCGAAGGTCGCCGATTACTGGAAGCTCGTCTCGACGGCCGTGGAGCTCTATCCGTGGGACGTCTCGTGGCTGTCGCGCGAGGTGGGGAAGAGCGATCCGGCGCATCTCCTCTCGGCCGCGACGCTCAAGGGGGCGAGCTGGCAGACACCGAGTTGGCAGTCGACGCGCCGCGGCTTGTTTATCCGCACCGACCAGACGACGCTCCCCAACCACTGGCTCCGCGAGGATGTCCAGCTGCGCTTCGAGCAGACGGCGACGCTCCTCGCTGAAGCCCTCGCCGCGGCGGCTGCGGCACGCCCGGATGTGCCGGCGGCGCTCGTCGGGGCGTTCGACAAGTCGGTCGAGGAGGTGACCGGGCTGCGACGGCGCGTCCTCGCGTATGCCTATCATCTCCGGGAGACGAATCTCGCCGACATGATCCGCAATGCGGAGAAGGTCGGAAGTGGGAACGTCGAGCGGATGTGGAAGGAGCTGCGCGAGGTGATGGTCCGCGACCAGGAGAACATGGAAGTGGCCGAGCCCCTTGCCGCCGCCATCGCCCTGCTCGATGCCGACCGGCCGGCGTTCCTCGCCACCTATTTCCTCCCCACCGGGGCGACCGGGAAGAAGGAAGGCTGGACGATCACGTCGGAGTGACGGAGGGAGAGGGGCCCTGCCCGGTCCTCACCGGCTCATCCGCGCTCCGGGCGTGACGAGATCGTCAAAGCGGTCGACCGGCTCGTGGGAGGCCCAGGCGATCCCGCGCAGCAGCAGGATGCGGAAGAGCGGGTCGTCGAACGTCCAGCTGTAGTGACCGGGGATGCTGACGAACACCCGCCCCTTTCCCTGCTCCTTCACCCACAACTGCGGCGTCGCCATCCCCTCTTCGTCGCTCGTCGCCAGGATCGTGACGTCGGCCGGATTTCCCGACAGCTTCCAGTAGCTTTCGTCATGGAGGGAGAGCGTCTGGAAGTTGCGGAGGATCGGATGGTCGCGGTGGTGCATCGTGAGATCGAGCGGCCCGTGACGGAAGCCGATCGAGCCACCGAGCGCCGCCAGCCCGATCCGCCTGGAAAACTCGACGGCCCGGTCGCGGCCGTCGACGGCCCAGTGGATGTAGACGGCGCCGCCTCCCCGGTTCAGAAACGCATCCATCGCCGCCGGTCGGCGGTCGGCGAAGCTGCCGCGCTGGAAGAAGACGATCGTGTCGGCGGCAGCCAGCTCCTCATCGGAGGGAAACTCCCGCACGGCTGTCACGCTCACGTTCTCCGCGGCGGCGAGTAACTGCCCCCACCGCTCCTTCCAGGCGGGGTAGTCGTGCTCCCCCGGCCCGTGATCCTTCGCGCCGTCGACGAGCAGGACGCGCAGCGGCTCAGGCGCCGTCACAGGCACGCTCCCCTCGAGCGCCGCGGCCACCTCGGCCCACGAGCGCACCGGCGGCGCGTCGAGGGGGGACTCGAGCGGCATCGAGGGGGGCGACTCGAGGAGATAGGTGAGGAGGTCGCGGACCTGATCGGGGGAGAGCTTGTCGAGGATCCCCTCCGGCATCACCGAAACAGCGGAGGGCTCGAGGAGCTCGATCGCGGCCCGGTCGAGCTCCGTCCACTTCCCGGCCGCATCCCCGAGCCAGAGCTTCTCTTCACGCGTCTGGAGGATGCCTGTGAGAACGCGGCCATCGTCGAGGTGGACGACGTGCGTCGTGAAGTCGGGATTGAGGGCGAAGCTCGGATGGCGGATGTCGCGTGTCACGCTCGCCAGATCGCGGTGGATGAGGTTGCCGAGATCGGGGCCAATTCCCCCACCTCCG
>CAJBCV010000363.1 GCA_903951635.1 uncultured Planctomycetaceae bacterium | reverse complement strand
TCGCGATCCTCGGCGAGCGCAAACTCCTCCACGAAGCCGATCTCGCCGGCCCGGCCGCTCGCACTCCAGAACGCCACGCTCATCCCCATGACCGCCAAGCCTAGGGCAACCCTCCGACCACCGCGCGTTTCGGGCGCGGAGAGACCGACGATCCAGCGAAGCGAAAAAACCATGAAAGACCCCTTCGGCGTGGACGGATCGCTCTGCGGGCGCAAACGCACACAGACGCTCTCGCGGAGTACGGGCTGCGGCGGGATTCGTTACAACGCCTCCCCGCCGCTCCAATCCCCGCTCTTTGAATGATAGTTCGGGGATCGCAACCACGCCGTCAGAGAAGCTTCAGGTGGGGGGCATCCCGAGCTCTGCGGCTGAGAGGCGCTCCGCTGGCCTCAGCCCGGCCGGGAGAGGGTGAAGCGCCGGATGGAGAGCGTGGGCGAGGATCTCGAGGCTCTCGACCAAGCGGGGGCCGGGGCGGCTGAAATAGGCGTTGCCATCGACGAGAAAGACTCGGCTGTCGCGCGCACACGCCAACCCACTGAACCCCGGTTGGGCGAGGAGGATAGGGAGATCCTGACGGATGCGTGGGATGTCAAACCCGCAGCAGGCGATCACGAGCACTTCCGGATCGGCCGCCACAATCTCCTCCCAGGGAACCGACCGCGACTTCTCCCCCTGCCGCCCAAGCACCTCCCGGCCACCGGCGAGGATGACGATCTCGGGAGACCAGTGGCCTGCCGTGAACGGCGGATCAATCCACTCGAGGAGCATGACGCGCGGCGGCCGCATCACGCCAGCAGACCGGCCCGCGACCGCGTCGATCCGTCCCTGGAGGCGCGCCACAACCCCCCGGCCCCGTTCCGGAACGCCGGCCGCATCGGCAACTGCCTGATGGCTCGCGAGCACCTCCGCAAGACTCGTCGGCTCGAGATTCACCACGCGAGGATTTCCGGGAAGCCGGCAGGCGGCCGCAGCCACCTCCGCCTCGGCTACCGCGCAGACATCGCACAACGCCTGCGTGACGATGAGATCGGGGGCGAGCCGCTCGAGAACGGGCAGATCGAGTTCGTAGAGAGCGCGATTCGCGCGGAGTCGTTCACGGACGAGCGCATCGATCTCCCGGCTCGGGGCGTCGGTGGGAATGAGCGTTCGGGTCACGTGGGGAAGGCCCCGCACCGCGGCTGGATGGTCGCATTCGTGGGTCACGCCGACGAGGTCATCCCCGAGACCGAGCTCGCAGACGATCTCGGTAGCGCTGGGAAGAAGGGAGACGATTCGCATGAAAGAGCCCTGGGGAGAACGAGGGGCGGGAAGAGTATGATGGGTTCGAGTGTAGCGGTCGGCCGAGTTCGGTCGGCTGACGATCCAGGCCAAGCCAGGGGGGCGCGGTCGATGCGCTGTTCATCGGGCCGTCATCATCGTGCCGTGTCACTCTGCGCCCTGGTGGCGATCAGCCTTCTCACCCGGACAAGCAGCCGCGCCGACGACGGACTGACGCTGTTTGAGACGAGGATCCGCCCGGTGCTCGTCGAGCATTGCCAGGAATGCCACCGCAGCGACGGTGCCGCAGAAGGAGGGCTCGTCCTCGACCACCGCGCAGGGATGCGTGCCGGCGGGGCAGGGGGGCCGATCCTCGTTCCCGGCGCGCCCGATCAAAGCCGGCTCCTCGCCATCCTCCGCCACGAGCTTCCCGGCCTCGAGATGCCCGAAGGGGGAAAGCGCCTCGACGACGACACACTCGCCGCCTTCTCCGCCTGGATCGCGGCCGGGGCTCCCGACCCCCGCGATCCCCCGGCATCGGGCGCAACGAAGGCCCCGGCCGACTTCGCCGAGCGGCGAACGTGGTGGAGCTTTCAGCCGCTCCTCGACCCCGATTTGCCGCCGGCTCACCGGGCCGATTGGTCCGAGAACCCGATCGATCGCTTTCTGGCCGCCCGGCTCGAGGCGGCCGGCCTCGAGCCGGCGCCGCTCGCCCAGCCAGCTGGGCTCCTGCGGCGGCTGTCGTTCGTCCTCACCGGCCTTCCCCCCAGCCCCGAGGAGGTGCTCGCGTTCACGGCCGATCCCTCACCGGCAGCCTACGAGGCGGCGGTGGACCGGATGCTCGCCTCGCCGCACTTCGGCGAACGCTTTGCGCGCCATTGGATGGATCTCGTCCGCTACTGCGAATCGCATGGCAGCCAGGGAGACCCCGAGCTTCCCAATGCTTGGCGCTACCGCGACTACCTCGTCAGGAGCTTCAACGACGATCTCCCCTACGACCGGTTCGTCCGCGAGCAGATCGCCGGTGACCTCCTCCCCGATCCGCGTTGGAACGCCGCCGAGGGCTTCAATGAATCGGCGATTGGCCCGGCGCATCTACGGATGGTCGAACTCGGCTTCGTACCGGTCGATGCCCTCGACGATCAGGTGAAGGTGATCGAGAACCAGATCGACGTCTACTCCAAGACCTTCTTCGCGCTCACCGCCGCCTGCGCCCGCTGCCACGATCACAAGTTCGACCCCGTAACACAGGAAGACTTCTATGCCCTCGCCGGGGTCCTCACCAGCAGCCGCCCCGGGCAGGTGATCCTCGACCGACCGGAGTCGCTCGGCGCCGCCGACGCAGAGCTCACCGCGCTCAAAGCCTCGATCAAGGAAGGCCTCGTGACGGCCTGGCTCGAGGCCGCCGAGAAGCTTCCTGCCCGGCTCTCGGAAGAGGCCGAGCGGAGAGCGCGGGCGACCGCCCTTCGCGCCGAGCATGCCACGGTGATCGCGGCGGTCGATCGGATCGAGAAGCCCGCGCGGGCCGCGGCCCTCGCGCAACGGGGGCTCGCGCCGTTGGCTGCCGCGCTTCCGACTCCGCTGGCACGCTGGAGTTTTTCGGGTGACACGTGCGACAGTCTCGGAGGGCTCGATGGCGAACTGCTCGGCGGAGCGGTCGTCCGCGACGGCCGGCTCGTTCTCGACGGCGTCGGGGCGAACATGCGCACGAAAGCCCTCCCGCGCGATCTGAGTGAGAAGACGCTCGAGGCCTGGGTGGTCCTTGCCAATCTCGATCAGCGCGGCGGCGGGGTGATCGGGCTGGACATGCCAGAGGGACGGTTCTTCGATTCGATCGTGTTTGGCGAAATGAAGCCGCGTCACTGGCTGGCGGGAAGCGACTTCTTCAACCGCACGGCCGATCCAGGGGGGACGGAGGAAACGGCCGGCCCCGGTGAGTTGATCCATGTCGCCATCGCCTGGGCCGCTGATGGCTCGATCGCCCTCTACCGCAACGGCGCGTCTTACGGGGAGCGTACCACCAAGGGATCGCCATGGACCTTCAAGGCTGGCGGGGCGAGATTCCTCTTCGGACAGCGTCTCTCCGACATCAATCCGCCGCTCGCCGGCGAGATCGACGAAGCGCGGGCCTATGACCGAGCGCTGTCGCCCGAGGAGATCGCGGCGTCCTTCCGCGCCGGCCCGGAAGGGGTGACCGACGACGAGCTTCTCGCGACGCTCGACGCGGCCACGAAAGCCTCCCTGCTCCATCTCCGTGCCGAGCGTGATCGGATCTCCACCGATCTGCGTGTGGCCGAAACACCCGCAGCGGATCCGCTCGGGCCGCTCCTCACCGCGGCCAGCAACGACCCTGCGAATCCCTTTCATGCCTGGGCCAAGCTGACGGCGACGCCGACCGAGGCCTGGCCCGCCACGTGGAACGCGCTGGCGGCGACCCTCGAGGCCGATCGCCGGGCGCGCACCGAGACAAGCGCGCGAGCCACTCCGCTTTGGGATCTGCGTGGTCCCGACCACGCGTCGTGGTTCCGTCACGGCCCGGGGCTCGGGCCTGAGCCGACGGGCAACGGGGCGTTCACGGTCGTTCCCGATGGCGAGGCGGTGATCGCGGGGATCCTTCCGGCCGGGATCCATACGCATCTCCTCAGCAATCGCCAAAGCGGGGTCTATCAGTCGCCCCGGTTCGTCATCGACACCGACAGCGTCTACGTTCGCGTCCTCGGTCGGGGGGCCGTCGCCCGGCTCGTCATCGAGAACTACCCGATCGGCAACGGGGGGATCTATCCGGCCGTGCGTCCCGACCGCGACGATCTCGGCTGGATCCGTCTCGACACGAACTACCGCCGCGGCTCGAGTGCCTACGTGGAACTCGTCACCGACCCGGCCGAGCGGGCTTTCTTCGGGATCGCCGCCGTCATGAAGGGGGATGCCCCCGAGCCCCCGCGCGACACGTTTCTTGCCGCGGCGCCGTTCCTCGACGGCGCTCCGCCGAACACTGCCGCCGAGTTTGCCGCCCGGATGGCGACGCGCCTCGGCGACACGATCCGGGCCTGGCGCGACGGCACGCTCGACGACGACGGCCGGGCCCTCCTCGACATCGCCGGCCGCAGTCGGCTCCTTCCCACCATGCTCCCCGAATTGCCGGCGATCGCGGCGACCGTCGAGCGTTACCGGGCGATCGAACGCGCGATCCCGCTGGCGCGCCGGGCGCCCGGGGTCCTCGAGGCCGCGGGCTACGACGCGCCGCTGTTCATCCGCGGCCAACACACCCGCCCGGCAGCGCTCGTGCCCAGGCGTGGCCTGTCGCTGTTTGGAAATGCCCCTTACGCGGAGCAAGCCGAGGCCGCGAACGCCCCGAGTGGCCGGCTCCAGTTGGCCGACGAGGCGGTCGGGCCGGGACGGGATCTCCTTGCCCGCGTCATGGTCAATCGACTCTGGCACCATGTCTATGGCCGCGGCCTCGTCGTCACCACCGACAACTTCGGGCTTCTCGGTGCCCTCCCCACGCACCCTGATCTCCTCGACTGGCTCGCCGGCCGCTTCATCGACGAGAGCTGGTCAGTGAAGCGAGCCCTGCGGCGGATGGTCATGAGCCGTGCCTTCCGGGGATCGGCCGTGCCATCGCCCGCAGCGACGCAGACCGATCCCCAAAACGAACTCCTCTCCCACGCCCCGCTGCGTCGCCTCGACGCCGAATCGATCCGCGACTCGATCCTCGCCACCTCCGGCCAACTCGATCCGTCGAGAGGAGGCCCGGGCATCGACGTCTACCATACGGCGAAGACCGAAGGCGGGGGGCCGGTCGGCCCGCTCGACGGCCATCGGCGCCGCAGTCTCTATCAACGGATCCGCCGCAACGCCTCCAATCCGTTCCTCGAAGTTTTCGACGCCCCGAAGCCGGCGACAACCCGCGGCACGCGCGATGTCACCGGCGGCCCGGTGCAGGCCCTGGCGATGCTCAACGACCCGTTCGTCGTCGATCAGGCGACGAAGTGGGGCGTGAGCGTCGCCGCCACGCCAGACACCGACGAGGCGCGGCTGCGGGGAATGATGCTCCGCGCCCTCGCGCGCTCCCCCGACAGCGAGGAGACGGCGCTCCTCTTGGCGCATCTCGCTGCCGTCCGTGCCCCTCTGGCGGTCCTTCCGGACGGCTCGCCACGCCCCGCGGCCGAAGCGGAGGCCCTGGCGTGGGGAGACATGGCCCACGCGATCCTCTGCCTGAAGGAGTTCATCCATGTCGAATGACGCCCGGCGGCACGGCAATCCCGTCGGGGGGATTCCCCGCCGTCAATTCCTCGCCGGGGCCTCGACCGGCTTTGGCGCCGTCGCCCTCTCCGCGCTCGCGGCTCGCGGCGATCTCGGCGCCGTGCCTCACGCCGCTGGCCCTCGGGCCCGCGTGCGAAGCGTGATCTTCTGCTTCATGTCGGGGGGCGTCTCGGCCGTCGACTCCTTCGACCCCAAGCCGCGGTTGGCGATCGATCATGGCAAAGCGATGCCGGTGCCGGTGAAGCCGACGATGTTCAATGCCAATGGAACGATCATGGCGAGCCCGTGGGAGTTCAAGCGACGGGGCGAAAGCGGTCTGCCGGTGAGCGAGCTTTTCCCCCACATCGCCGGCTGTGCCGACGACCTCGCCGTGATCCGTTCGATGACCAGCCCGGCCAACGAACATGCCCAGGCCAATTATCACGTCCACAGTGGCTTTTCCCTTGCCGGCCATCCCAGCGCCGGGGCCTGGATGTCCTACGGGCTGGGGAGCGACTGCCGGGAGATGCCGGGGTTTGTCGTCCTCGCCGGCGGCGGGGCTCCGCTGGGGGGCGTCGGCGTCTATGGCAGTGGCTATTTGCCGGCGACGCACCAGGCCACGCTCCTCGATCCGGCGGCCGCCGATCCGATCGCCAACATCCGGCCCCGCGAGCCGCTCTCGAGCCAGGAAGCGCGGATGCGCGTCGTCGAGCGCCTCGACCGCCGCCATCTCGCGACCAGCGGCGACGACCCGCGCCTCGAAGCGGCGATCCGCAGTTACCAGACCGCCGCGCGGATGCAGGCAGCCGTGCCGGGCTTCGTCGACATCCGTGGAGAGTCGGCCGCGACGAAGGCTCTCTACGGGATCGATTCGCCGGTGCGGGAGACGGCCGAGTATGGCCGGCAGTGTCTCCTCGCCCGTCGCCTCGTGGAGCGCGGCGTCCGCTTCATCGAGCTTACCTGCCTGCCGCGGCCAGCCGATCCCGGCCAGATCGGCAACCCGTGGGACCAGCATGGTGGCCTGAAGACCGGCCATGCCGAGATGGCCACTCAAGTCGACCAACCGATCGCAGGACTCATCCACGACCTGAAACGTCGCGGACTCTTCGAGGAGACGCTCGTCGTCTGGGCGGGGGAGTTCGGCCGGACGCCGTTCGCGCAAGGGTCGGACGGCCGCGACCACAATCCCTTCGGATTCAGCGTCTGGATCGCCGGTGGAGGGGTGAAGGGGGGGTCGATCTACGGCGCCACCGACGATCTCGGCTACCACGCCGTCGAACATCCCGTCACCGTCCACCATCTCTGGGCCACGGTTCTCTGGCTCCTCGGCGTCGACCACGAGAAGCTCACCTACCGCTTTGGCGGCCGCGACTTCCGCCTCTCCGACGTCCATGGCCGGGTGATCCACGACATCTTGGCGTGAGCAGCCAGAGCGTGAGACGACAGGCCGATCCCTTCCGGCGTCGCTTGGCGGCGAGTCGTCAAGGAACTAAAACATCGCCGGGGAACTTCTTGGATCGCAGGCCTCGGTTCTCCTTCCGCTCGCACCTCGCCCCCAACTCTCTCCCTCCCTGTCCGGAGCCATCGACCATGCCGACTCGTCCCGCCTCCACGCCGCCGCGTCTCTCCCGCCGTGGCTTCACCGGGGCCCTCGCGCTTGGCGCCGCCGCCGCCGCGGCCACCCCGGCCTTGGCCCGGGTGCGGCAGCCGGGGAAGGAGACGATCATCGGCTCGGGTGAGCACACCTTCCGCGTCAAACACCACTTCCCGCAACTCCCCGATCGCTACACCTGGCAGACGACCCACAACGTCGCCGTCGACGCGGCGGGGAATCTCTACGTCATCCACGAGGGACGGAAGGAGCAGAAGGACCATCCGGCGATCTTCGTCTTCGACGCCGCCGGGAAGTTCATCCGCGCCTTCGGCAGCCAGTTCCAGGGCGGTGGCCACGGCATCGAGGTGCGAAAGGAGGGGGACGGGGAGTTCCTCTACGTCTGCGCCTATCAGCAGGTGAAGGCGTTTGCGAAGCTCACGCTCGATGGCGAGACGGTGTGGTATCGCAAGGCCCCGATGGAGTCGGGCTGCTACGCCGCCGGCGAGGATGTCTCGACGACGCCCACCTGGTCGCGCGAGGGCTTCCTGCCGACGAACGTCGCCTTCCTCGACGACGGCGGCTTCCTCCTCGCCGATGGCTACGGCACCTTCAAGATCCACCGCTACGACAAGCACGCGACCTGGGTCAGCTGCTTTGGAGGCGCCGGCGACGGGCAGGGGACGTTCAACACGGCCCATGGCCTGTGGGTCGATCGCCGACCGGGACGCGAACCGACGATCGTCGTTACTGATCGGGCCCACGACACGCTCCAGGTGTTCTCGATGGACGGCGTCTACAAGGAGACTCTTCCCAACTTCGGGCTGCCAGCGAACATCGACAGCTGGAAGGATCTCCTCGTCGTCCCGGAGCTGAAGGCCTGCGTCACGCTCCTCGGGCCCGACAACAAGCCGGTGGCGAAGCTCGGCGAAGCGGTCGCCCGCTTGGGGGCCGTGGAAAACCTCCGCGGCCAACCCGACAAGTGGGTCGACGGAGAGTTCGTTCACCCGCACGACGCTTGCTTTACACCGTCGGGCGACATCTTCGTCGCGGAGTGGGTCGCCACCGGGCGGGTGACGAAGCTCGAGAAGGTGTGACGGAAGGCCCGCTCACACGACGCCGTTCTTCACCGCCCAAACCGCCACCTGGGTGCGGTCGCGCATCGACATCTTTCGCAACAGCTTGTGGATGTGTGTCTTCACCGTCTCCAGCCC
>CAJBCV010000362.1 GCA_903951635.1 uncultured Planctomycetaceae bacterium | reverse complement strand
TCGCGATCCTCGGCGAGCGCAAACTCCTCCACGAAGCCGATCTCGCCGGCCCGGCCGCTCGCACTCCAGAACGCCACGCTCATCCCCATGACCGCCAAGCCTAGGGCAACCCTCCGACCACCGCGCGTTTCGGGCGCGGAGCGACCGACGATCCAGCGAAGCGCGAACACCATGAAAGACCCCTTCGGCGAAGACGGATCGCTCTGCGGGCGCAAACGCACGCAGACGCTCTCGCGGAGTACGGGCTGCGGCGGGATTCGTTACAACGCCTCCCGCCGCTCCAATCCCCCGCGGATCCAAGTGTAGTTCACGTCTTGGCTCACGCCCCCGCCGCTGCCGCAGGCCCCACGGGAAGAGGGGGCATCAGGGAGTGGGAGCGGGGGCTTTCGCCGGCACGAACCGCAGGTAATCGAGGCCGAACATCCAGGCTTTTGTGGCCGCCGGGTTCTCGCCGACGATCTCGACCTCGAGCGGCACCGAACCGGGCTCGAGGTCGAAAACCCCGAGGGACACCTCCGGCGTCACGGTCACGGCGTCCTTGTCATAGAGGTCGATCGGGGCGGTTGGCTTCGCGCCGTTGAAGGCCAGGGTGACCGTACCGTAGTCGTGAGCCTTCGAGCAGACGGCGACGATCTCGTAGCGGCCGCGGACCTCCACCGGCACCTCGAGAACGAGCTTTCCGCCGGGGCGGGCACCGGTCCACCAGACGTGGGAATTGCCACTCCAGCGCGCCGCCTTGAAGCTCGACATGTCCTGCGGACGGGCGTCGCCGGCGCTCTTCGCCGTGAGCTTCAACGTCTCTCCTTCGACCGCCCCGGGAATCCGCCCCTCGCCATTGAACGGGGGTGGCCCTTCGCCGGGGAGGGGCACCTGCGACGGGTGACGGAGGTAGGCGACGAGGTCGCGGGCCTCCTCGGGCTTGAGTTGCCCGAGCTGGTTTTCCGGCATCAGCGACTGCGGCGACAAAGCGCGCGTCTCGATGTCGTCGAGGGGCACCGTCACCTGCTCCGTCGGGGTCTGGAGGGTGACGCTCGTGGGAGTCTCCTTGACGACGATCCCGGCGATCGATCGGCCATCCTCTGTGAGGACCGTCGTCGTCTGATAGTCACGGCCGACGATGGCGCTGGGGTCGAGGAGGTTCGCGAGGAGGTATTCGAGATCGGCCCGATTCGATCCGGTGATGTCCGGGCCGATCTTTCCCCCTTGCCCATGGAGAAGGTGGCAGGCGCCGCAGGTCTTCACGAACACCTCGCGGCCGTGCGACAGGTCGGCGGCTTTCATGGCCGCCGGCTTGAACGCCCCCCGCCACTTCTCGAACTCCCCCTTGCGATCCTCGGGGGTGGTGCGGATCGTTCCCCACACGTCGTTGAGCTTGGCGATGACGGCCGCATCGGCCGACTGCGCGAGCCTACCGACGGTGAAGGCGGAGAGGTCGCCACGCGGCACCTTGCCGGCGTCGATGGCGTCGAGGAGCGCGATCGTCGAGGCTGGGCGGGAGACGAGCGTGGCGATCGCCGCTTGTCGGCATTCGTCGTTGAGCCCTTCGTAGGCGTCGAGGAGCACCCCCGGCGTCGCCTCATGGGGGACCGCCGCGAGCGACACGATCGCCCCCTTTTGCATGACTGGATCATCGACGAGGGCGTGGAGCACCGGCGGTGTCCCCTCGTCGCGGGAGCTGACGAGGGCCTCGAGCGCCTCCTGGCGCTCACTTCTGGGGGCATCGCGGTCGGCGAGGATGCCACGCAGTTGGGGAAGGACCCGGGGATCGCCGAACCGGACGGCCACCACGCCGGCGAGTCTCCGGACCGCTTCGTCGCCGTCGACCGTGATCGCTTCGTAGCCTTTGTCCCAGGCCTTCGGCGCTTCCATCCGCCCGCGGGCAGCCAGCGCCGTGACGATCTCGCCGAGCATCCATTTCCGCGTCGCCGAATCGGCCGCCGCCAGTCGGGCGACGAGCGCCTCGTAGCAGGCTTCCTCGGAGGCCGCGCGACGGACGATGAACCGCGACACCGTCGGGATCTTCGCCGTGGCCGCAAGCGCCATGGCACGCTGCGGATCGACCGTCACCAACGGCTCGATGGCGTACCAGTTCATGAGGGGGAGGTTGTGGTCTTCGGCGTCCTCGGCGTGGGCGACGAGCCCCGCGCAGAGATCCCATCGGGCCTCCAGTGGCATCCGCTGGAGCGCCGAGCAGAGGGCCAGACGCACCATCGGCGAAGGATCGTCGGTGGCGAGCTGCCGGTAGCGGCCGATGCGGGTCTCGAGCGGAATGCTGCCGGTCTCGTTGGCGAGTTGGATCCCCCAGGCGCGGACGGCAGGATCGGGATCGTCGAGGAGACGTTCGGTCCGTGGGGCATCGAGCTTCCCCGTCACATGCATCGCCCAGATGACGCGCAGCCGCTTGGCCGCCGTCGGCGCGGCGGCGAGCTTCGCGTCGAGCAGCCCGCCGATGTCGTCGGCAAGCCTGCCGGCGACGGACCGTTCGTGGAGGATCCGCCGGGCGTGGCGGACGAACCAGTCGTTGTCGTGGGCGAGAAGATCGACGAGTTCGGCGTCGCTCCGCGCCGCGAGATCGACCCTCACCGCGGCGGTGTCGCCACGGTCATACATCACCTTGAAGATCCGGCCATTGCCGCGATCGTGGGTCTCGTCGTCATGGTGGTGGCATTGGTTGCGGTCGTACCAATCGATGAGCACCATCTGGCCGTCGGGGCCGGTCTGGAGGGAGATGAACTGCGACCAGGTGTCGTTGGCGAAGAGGAAGTCGGGCTCGCCGTCCCCGACGTAGCCCGAACCGACCGGCGTGAGCCGATCCTCGTTGAGCCGGGCGCCGTGGATGTTGTTCATGAACAGCTTGTTGCGATAACGCTCGGGCCAGGAGCCGCCGAGGTAGATGCAGGCTCCGCTGTGAGCATGGCCGCCGCCGATGGCGTCCGACTTCTCCCGGTCGGCATTGTTCCACTGTCCCCCCGTCCAATGACGGTGGCGGGCGATCGTCTTGATGTCGTCGAACGTCCAGGGGTTGAAGTGCTGGCCGGCCTGCCGCTCGTAACGGGCTCCCTGGATGACGTGGTAAAGGTGGGGGATCACGCAGGCGGTTTGGAAGGCATGGCCGAGGTCGTTGAAATCGACTCCCCAGGGATTGCTCGTCCCTTCGGAAAAAACTTCGAACTGATGCCGGACAGGGTGGTAGCGCCAGATGCCGGCGTTGATCTTCGTCCGCTCGTCGGCCGGAGTCCCCGGCTTACCGACGACAGAGTGGGTGAAAACGCCGTGGCAGCCGTAGAGCCAACCGTCGGGGCCCCAGATGAAGGCGTTGAGGGTTTCGTGGGTGTCTTGCCAGCCCCAGCCGTCGAGGAGCACCTCCGGCTCGCCGTCGGGGATGTCGTCGCCATCGGCGTCGGGGATGAAGAGGAAGTCGGGGGCCGCACCGACCCACACACCGCCGAAGCCGACCGCGAGGCCGCTGACGAGGTTCAAGCCTTCCTTGAAGACCTTGCGGGAGTCGAGCCGATGGTCGCCGTCGGTGTCCTCGAAGATCAGGATCCGGTCGCGAGCGTCCTCGGGAGCGACCCGCTTCGGATAGGCATAGGCTTCGGCGACCCACAGCCGCCCGCGGTCGTCGAAGCACATCGCGATCGGCTGACGCACGTCGGGCTCGGAGGCGAGGAGCTTCACCGAAAAGCCGGGGGGCGCCGACATCGCCTTGGCCGCCTCCTCAGGCGCCAGGCCATCGGCCATCGGGCGCCGCTTCTGCGGCTGGGCCTCCTCGTGGCGGGCGATCGGGACCTGCTCGCGCGACTGCGTGTGGAC
>CAJBCV010000361.1 GCA_903951635.1 uncultured Planctomycetaceae bacterium | reverse complement strand
CGGAGGCTCGGCCTCCGGCGATGTGGGCAGGGAGGGTGACGGCCCCGGCCAGGGCCCCGGCGACAAGGCCGAGACCGACCATGAAGCAGGTCTCGAGGAGGACGATCGCCCGCAGGCGGGCGGGCGGGAAGCCGATCGCGCCGAGGAGGCCGAAGGTGCCGATCCGCTCGAGCACCCCCTGCACCCCAGCGGCGGCGACCCCGGCGGTGCCGAGGAGGAGGCCGAGGGTGCCGAGCGCCTGGAAGGCTGCCAGAAAGGTGTTTTGGACTGCCGACAGGCTCCGCAGCCGATCGAGCGTCGGCTGGATGGTGACGCCGGCATCGACCCACGCGGCGCTCGCCGCCCGATCGACCGCGGTCTCCGGTTCCTCACCGGCATCGATCAGGGCCATCGCAGCCCCCGACCGGGTCGGGAAGACGGCTTGGAAATCGGATTCGGCCACGATCACCCAGCCCTGGAGGATCCCCGGTTCGAGGAGGCCGACGATCTCGAAGTCGACCGGCGTCCCTTCGTCGTCGGGGAGGGTGAAGCGGGCGCCCACGCCACCGAGCTTGAGCGCCCAGCGGGCCGTGGCGTCGTCGAGAATGGCAGGAATCGGTCCGTCGCCGGTGCGGCCGAGGAGTTGCCAGGGATTGGCATCGGCGGAGGGGAGGGGGGCATGCCCGGTGAACCGGAAGCCGCCGCGGGCGACGAAGCGGGGGCCGACCCCGAGGACGATCGGGCGGGCCGGGGCGTAGAGATTCGTGCAACTGGCGTCATCGCCGGAGCTTGCACGGATCGGCTCGAGCGTGGCGCCGGCGAGTGTCCGCCGCGCGTCGTCGGAGAGCCCGAGGTCGGCAGCGGCTTCGGGGTCGGCCGGGTTGACGGCGGTCGGGGCGGCGAAGGTGGCGATCGAGGTCCAACCGCCGGTCGGCCCCGATCGTTCGCGAGGGCGGGCTGGGCTCGAGAGTGAAAACGCCGACACAGCGACGATGAGAAACTCGGCCACGGCGACGATGGCCGCGATCGAGAACGCCCGGGAGGGGCGGTGGGCGAGCCCCCGCCACGCCAAGCCGGTGAGCGACTTGAGCCCCGCCCGACCGCCGGGGCCGCGCGTGAGGAGAAGACGGAGAAGCGACAACAGTCCCACAAGCGCGAGGACACCTGAGAGAAAAAACATCCCGACCGCGGCCTGGGCCTCGAGCCCCCCCGCCAGCGCCCCCACGGCCAGCGCCGCCAGGAGCGAAAGCGACGCGACCACGAGCGCCCGGCGGCCGGCCCGGGGGCGGTCGGCGGCGGCCAGATCGCCCCCTCCGCGCAGCAGCGTCAGGGGCCTCTGCCCGGCGGCGCGGCGGGCGGCCGACACGATCGCCGCCAGCGACAGGAGGAAGCCGGCCACGGCCCCGGGCCAGAGGCTCGCCCAGCGGATCGCCCCATCCCCGAACGCCGAGCTCGATCCGGCGGCGACCGAAGCGTTCCACGACGACGACAGCGCCCCGAGCAGGAGCCGCGCCCACGCCGGCCCGACGGCCGTGCCGACGATGCCACCGACGGCGGCGGCGAGGACGCCGACGAGCACGAGCAAGCGGGTGATTTGCGACGCCGGCCAGCCGATCGCCGAGAGGACACCGATGTCACGGCGCCGCGCGGCGACGAGGAGCGCAAAAAGGAGCCATTCCAGGAGCAGCCCGGCGGCAACGACGAAGCTCGAGAGGGCGAGGAACAGCCCGCCGAACGGTGTCGATCCCTTGGCGGCGGCGAGGGCGTCGCGCCGCGATGCCTCGACGCGGAGGCCGAGCTTTTCCGGCACGATTCGCGAGGCGAGGGCTGCCGCGATCTCCTCCGGCCGGCCTGAGGCAGGGATGAACCAGGCGGTCGTCGCGCCAAACCGGCTCCCGGCGAGACGTTCGCCACAGCCCAGCGACACGAACGCCTTCGGGGTGGCGCCGTGGGCCTTCCAGTAGCGGTCGTCCTCGTCGTGCGGAGGGACGGTACGGACCTTCGCGCGATCGAAGGGGAAGGGGGGATCCCAGTCGGCGATCGACTTCTCGTCGGTGATTCCTTCGACCTCGGGCACGAGGCTCCGCGCTACCGCGGCCCCTTCCATCCGGGCAACATTGGCGATCCGCAGCCGGTGGGTCGTCTCCTCGACACGGCCGTGAAGCGTTTCGGAGCGGAAGAGGCGGACATCAACGACGTCGCCCGGCGCCACCGGATGCCCCTGAGCGGCAAAATCGTCGGCCATCCACTGATCGATCACGATCCCGTCGTCATCGGGGATGGAAAGCTCCCCTCCACTGCCGTCGACGAGGCTCCCCACTGGGAGCGACGGTGTGCCGAGGGCGAGGACCGTGGAATAGGGAATCGAGGCCGCCGGAAGCGTTCCTGACGCCGGCACGTCGATCGAGTTGACGAGGAAGGCGAGCGTCCGCATCCCACCGAGCGGCCCGAGCACCTCCGCGGCGGCCCGGTCGACCTCCGCCGGAAGCAGGAGCCGTCGGCTCGAGAGCCGAAGCGCCCCGTCGCCCACCGCTTCGAGTTTCAGGCCGTGGTCTTCGAGCGTCGGATGGAGGCCCTGGCGGACCGCTTCCGGATCGACGTCGCCCACGGCAAACGCCGCATTGGCGACATCCCCCCGGCGGAGCACCTCCTGCGCCGTCGCCAGCGACAACAGCGCCATCCCCCCGGTCACCTGAGCAGGCCGAAGTGAAAAGCGACCGATCCCGCGCGCCGGCAGCACGGCCACCACCCGCAGTCGCCGGCCGAGCGACTCCATCGTCCGCCGTCCGAGCGGACTGTCGGCCGGCACGTCCGAACGCTTGGCGATCCGCAGGACGATCGTCTCGCCGATCGAGACGCCGAGATTCCTGGCCAGAACCTCGTTGATCGCCACTTCGTCGCGGCCGACGGCCGGGGGGGCGGGATCGAAACCGAGCGTGGCGGCCTGATCGCAAGCCAACAGCGTCGCCCGGGCCGAACGCGCATCCCGCCCCTTGCTCGCCGGAGCGTCGAGGGCCACCTCGAGCACGATCGCCGGGACGACCTCGGCCCCACCCTTGCCAGCGACTTCACGAGCAAGGTCAGCCCGCACGAAATCATCGGCCACGACGGAGGCGACGATGCCGCCGAGCCGATCGAGGGCCAGGGAGCGCAACCCCCCCTGGAGGGCATCGCCGACGCCGAGTGCACCGGCGATCGTGGCCGCTACCACCGCGCAGGCGGCGGTCAGCGCGGCGAGTTGAAAAAACCATTGGCGGGCGAGCGCCCAGGCGAGTGCCGGGATCGATCCGGCCGCGCTGACAGCGCGGAGCGTCCTGCCTTGGGAATCGGCATCGGGCGGGCGCATCACGTCCCCCGTTCTTCGACGAGCCGTCCCTCGACGAGCCGTCGGATGCCCCCCACCCGGGCCGCGATCGCGTCGGCGTGGGTGACGACGACGAGCATCCCATTGACCTCGGCGGCGAGATCGACGAGGAGGTCGGCAATCGCTCCGGCGGCATGGGCGTCGAGTTGGCCGGTCGGCTCGTCGGCCAACAGCAGCCTCGGCTCGAGCAACAGCGCCCTCGCCACTGCCACCCGCTGCCGCTCGCCGCCGGAGAGTTCACCGGGGAAATGCCCGGCGCGGGCCGAGAGGCCGACGCGATCGAGCAGGGCGCGCCCGCGTGCCTCGATCGCAGCGCTCACCCGCCCTGACGCAAGGGCCGGGAGGACGACGTTGTCGAGCGCCGTGCAGCCGTCGAGGAGGTGGTGCTCCTGGAACACGAAGCCGATGCGCTGATTGCGAAACGCCGCCCGCTCGGCAGGAGTCCCCGCGAACGGGTCGATCCCGTCGAGCCGAACGCGTCCCGAGGTCGGTTCGTCCAGGGCGCCGAGGATCGCCAGAAGGGTGCTCTTTCCCGACCCGCTCGGCCCCATGACGGTCGCCCGCCCGCCCGGAGCGAGGCGCAGATCGATCGATCGGAGCACCGACACCGGCCCCGTCGGCGATGGATAGGCCTTCGTGACCTGATCGACTTCGAGCACGCTTTCCTCCGCGAGCAGGGGGCGTCATCGGCCAACACAACCGCTCACGCTTCCGGCGTGCCACGAAGCGCGATCCGGTAGGGCTCGAGACGGCTCTGGACCGAATCGGGGATCGGCACGGCCGCCGGGGCCAGCCCCGGTCGGAGGAGGCAACGGACCGCTACCACGCGCCCCTGGGCGACCCACCGCCCCGCCTGCTCGAACCGGAACGTCCAAGTAACGCTCGAGCGGCCGATCGCCTCGAGACCCACGACGATGTCGAGCTCGTCGTTGAATCGCACCGCCGACTTGTAGTCGCAGGTGGCGCTCACCCGCGGCCAACTGTAGGTGCCGGGAGGCTCGTCCGGCAACAGGTGGGCCCCCGGCAGAGGTTCGGCCACGACCTCGACCAGCGCCACCCCGGCCTGGCGAAGAAGTTCATGCTCTGCCGACTCCATCCAGACGAAGAACGTCGAGAAGTGGGCGATGCCCGCGGCATCGGTGTCGCGAAACTCAACCCTGCGGCGCGCTACGAAGGGAGCCTGTGGCACGTCGTTCGGAGAGGCAGCGCGGACCGCATGCATCGGGCGCCTCACCGAAGAAAGGAGCCACACCCAAGGCGCGGCGAAAAAATCAAATCAAGACAAAACGACTCGGGGGGATGGCCGAGTTGTCACCTCACGGGCACGGCCCGCCGCACTCGATGGGGTGGGAGCCAGTGGAGTGCGGGATGGCGTAGTACCCCTCAGCTCTCCTGGGCCCGCCGAAATGCGGCGGGCCCAGAAGCATCGCTGAATGGGATCAGTCACTCGCCGACGTAGGGGAGCAAGGCCATGAAACGGGCCCGCTTGATGGCCGACGTCACGGCGTGCTGACTGGCAGCCGTGCAACCACTCTTCCGCCGACCGAGGATCTTTGCCTGACGGTTGACGAGTTTGCCCAGGAGTTCGAGATCCTTGTAATCGACATACATCGGACGGGGACGGTTGCCGTCAATGTAGATCGGATCGCGCCGCTTGACCTTGGCGCGGGGCTTGGCCTTCTTCTTGGCG
>CAJBCV010000360.1 GCA_903951635.1 uncultured Planctomycetaceae bacterium | reverse complement strand
TGTCTGACGGGCGGTAGCGGGGAGGACGGCAGTGCTTTCAGGCCTCATCGAATGGTCGTTGTCGAACCGGGCCCTTGGGCTCGCGATGTTCGTCCTCATGTCGGTGGGAGGGCTGTACGCGGCCACCCAGATCCCCGTTGACGCTGTGCCCGACCTCGTCAACATCCAGGTGCAGGTCGTCACTGAGGCGGGGACGATGTCGCCGCTGGAGGTGGAACGCTACGTCACCTACCCCGTCGAGCTGTCGATGAGCGGATTGCCGCAGGTCGAGGAGATCCGCAGCATCTCCCGGTTCGGCATCTCGCTGGTGACGATCGTCTTCCGCGAGGGAACGGACATCATGCTCGCCCGCCAACTCGTGGCGGAGCGCCTCCCCGAGGCGAAGGGGCGGATCGCCGTCGGTCACGGTGACCCGAAGCTCGGGACGCTCAGCACCGCCCTCGGCGAGATCCTCCAGTTCGAGGTCCGGGGCACGGGCCATGATCTCATGGAGCTCCGCAGCATCCTCGAGTGGGATATCAGTCCGACCATGCGCGAGGTGTCCGGCGTCACCGACATCAATTCCCACGGCGGCTTCGCCAAGAGCTATCAGGTCGAGATCGATCCCGACCGGATGAGTGCCCAGGCCGTGACGCTCGGGGAGGTCCTCGCGGCGCTCGAGCGCAACAACGAGAGCACCGGCGGCGGCTACATCGTCAAGAACGGCGAGCAGCGGTTCATTCGCGGCCAAGCGCTTCTCCACAACGTCGCCGACATCGAGCAGGTGGTGGTGCGTAGCCCCGCGGGGGGCGTGCCGGTGCTCGTTCGCAACATCGGCCGCGTCGCGATCGGGCCGTTGACGCGACAGGGAGCGGTGACGCGAGGCGGTCGCGGCGAGGTGGTGACGGGGATGGTGATGATGGTTCGCGGCGAGAACAGCCGGCGCGTCGTCGGGGCGGCGAAGGCGAAGCTCGAGGAGATCCGGAAGACGCTGCCGCCCGGGGTCGAGATCGATATCGTCTACGACCGCTCGGAGCTGATCGCCCGGACGCTCGACACCGTCCTCCACAATCTGGCGGAGGGGGGGCTGCTCGTGATCGGCGTGCTCCTGGTGCTCCTCGGGAATGTCCGTGCCGGGCTCATCGTCTCCCTGGCGATCCCGCTGTCGATGCTGTTCGCGGCGAACTTGATGTGGGCGACGGGGATCTCGGCGAGCCTCATGAGCCTCGGCGCCATCGACTTCGGGCTCGTTGTCGACAGCTCGGTGATCATGGTCGAGAACTGCGTCCGCCGGCTCGGGCTGGCCGCCCCGGGGGAATCGAAGCTTGCGATCGTCCGCGACGCCGCGATCGAGGTTCGGGGGCCGACGATGTTCGGCGAGCTGATCATCGCGGTGGTCTACCTCCCGATCCTGTTCCTCGAGGGGACGGAGGGAAAACTGTTCCGCCCGATGGCGCTGACGGTGCTCTTCGCCCTCCTCGGGTCGCTGGTGATCTCGCTGACGTTGATGCCGGTGCTGGCGGCGACGATCCTCCGCCACGAGCCGGAGCACGAGCCGCTCCTGATGCGCGTTTTCCATCGTCTTTACCACCCGCTGGCCAGGTTTGCCGTCTGGCACCCGGTGTGGATCTCGCTCGGGGCGGCGGTGCTGGTGGCCGCGACGATCCCCGTCGCCACGCGCTTGGGGGCGGAGTTCATGCCGCGGCTCGACGAGGGGGATCTCCTCGTCGAGGTGGTGCGGCTACCGAGCGCGACCCTCGAGGATTCGGTGCCGATCACGACCCGGATCGAAAAGGTGCTCGGGGAGTTTCCCGAGGTCCGGACGGTGTTCTGCAAGACCGGGCGGCCGGAGATCGCCAACGACATCATGGGGGTGCAGCAGACCGATGTCTGGGTGATGCTCAAGCCCCGCCGGCTGTGGCCGGCGGAGGTGTCGCGGGACGATCTCGTGGGACGGATGTCGGACGCCCTCGCCGCGGCCGTGCCGGGGGCGAACTTCGGTTTCAGCCAGCCGATCGAGATGCGGGTCGACGAACTCGTGGCCGGCGTGAAGTCGGACGTCGCCGTGCTCCTCTACGGCGACGATCTCGACACCCTCGGCAATCTCGGCAAGCAGATCGAGCGGTTGCTCCGCGGCATCCCCGGGGCGGTCGACGTGCGGGCCGACTGGCAGGCCAACGTCCCCACCACACGGATCGATGTCCGCCCCGAGCAACTCGCCCGCCACGGCATCGACGGCGCCGAGGTGATGAGGACGGTGTCGGCAATGGGGGGGATTCCGGCGGGGGTGATTTTCGAAGGGCGGCCCCGCTATCCGCTCGTCCTCAAGTTTCCCCGCCAATGGCGCGAGAACGCCGAACTCATCCCGCAGATCCCCGTCGGTACGGCTGCCGGTCGCCCGGTGCCGCTGGGTGAGCTTGCCGACGTGATCAACGAAGAGACGCCCCCGTCGATCGAGCACGAAAACTCGCGCCGGCGGACCTACGTGTCGGCCAACGTCCGCGGTCGCGACGTCGCCGGCTTCGTCGCCGAGGCGCAGGCCGCGGTCGATCGCGAGGTGCGGTTACCGACGGGATACTCGATCGCCTGGGGAGGCGACTTCGAAAACCTCGTTTCGGCCGGCCGGCGGCTGGCGCTCATCACCCCGCTCGTGCTCGGCCTCATCGCCATGCTCCTCTATACGAGCTTCAAGTCTTTCCGTCTGGCGGCGCTGATCTTCTGTGCGGTGCCGGTCGCGGCCTCGGGGGGCGTGGCGGCCCTGGCGATGCGCGGCATGCCGTTCTCGATCGCGGCCGGGGTCGGGTTCGTCGCCCTGTTCGGCGTGGCGGTGCTCAACGGCCTGGTGTGGGTCAGTGGTGCCGAGCACGCCCGACAGGCGGGGATGTCCCCGCGCGAGGCGGCACTGTCGACGGCCGAGGTTCGCATCCGTCCTGTCCTCATGACCGCGCTCGTGGCGAGCCTCGGGTTCCTCCCGATGGCCATGGCGACGAGTGCCGGCGCCGAAATCCAGCGTCCCCTGGCCACCGTCGTGATCGGGGGGATCGTCACAAGCACCCTCCTGACGGCGCTGGTCATCCCGGCGATCTACCCCTGGTTCGTGCCGGCTTCCCCACCGGACGTCGCCGGCGGACGCCACTCGGGGTAAAACGTCTGGCCGTCGGGGCATCGTTCTCCCCACACCCGTCTCCGACACCACGAAATCCCATCCGTTCCTCCCGTCCGAAGCCGCAGTGAACCCATGACGCTCAACGAGTTCCAGTCGCTCATTCGCCGGATGTACCACGACAAGGATGCCGCCCGGGGGGTCGAGGGGACGTTCATGTGGCTCACGGAGGAAATCGGCGAACTCGCCACGGCGCTCCGCAGCGGCACGAAGGAGGAGATCTCGCTCGAGTTTGCCGACGTGCTCGCCTGGCTCGTGACGATCGCCAACGTCGTTGACGTCGATCTCGACGAGGCGGTGCGACGCAAGTACGGGCAGGGATGCCCGGGGTGCGGACGCCTGGCGTGCACCTGCCCCGATGCGGAGAAGCCGTGATGCGGGCGGCCGTTTGCGATCCCGTGGGCATTCCCCGGCCAGAGCCCCTGCCATGGAGTGTCCAGGGCCGGCTTTTGCCGTCGATCCCGGGAGCGGCCTGGCGCGCCGTCGTCCTGGTCGTCGTCGTGTGGTGCTATGTCCGTGGAGCCGTGGTGTTCGCGGACGGAGCGACTTCTCGGGTGTCTGCAGAAGCCTGGGAGGCGACGATCGGATTTGATGGCGTTTACCGAACGGGCTCCTGGACGCCGCTGCTCGTCACGCCGGCGACGGCGACGCGCGTGTGGGTCGAGGATCCGGATGGCGAACTCGTCGGCTATCCGCCCGTGGACGAACGATCCGCGGCGGGGCAGGGGGGGCTCGACGGGGCACGCCGGTTTCGCGTCCGCTTCGGGCGTCCTGCGGGGCGGGTTCTCGTCGACGACGGGAGCGGAGCGACCGCTTCCCTCCGGGTGCCCGTGCCGCTTGAGTCGACCGACGAGGTGCTGCTCGTGATCGGCGACCTGCCGAGCGCGGAGCGCGCCGCGCGGTTGCTGCAGCGCGAGGATGGATCGCGGATCCGCGTCGTCCCCATGGCCGATGCGTCGGGGCTGGGGCCGGCCGATCTCGATCTCGACGGGGCCGACGCGATCATCGTCTGCGGTTCGGTGGTGGCCAGGACGCCCCCGGAGGCGCTCGCCGGGGTCGATGCCTGGGTGCGTCGTGGCGGGAGGCTCGTGTTCCTCGCAGGGATGTCGGCGGCTCCGCCAGGCCTGGCGGAGGGGCCGGCGGCAGGCTGGTTGCCCGGGCCGGCAGGGCGGGGGGGGCGCGTGACGCGGATGGTGCCGCTGCGCCGGTCGGCGGCGATCGAAACCTACTCCAAGGCTGGCCGGCCACTCGACCGCAACGCCCTCGGCGGCCTCGAGATCCCGGTGCTCGACGATCCCCTTTCGATCGATGGCACGATCGAGGCCTGGGAGGGGAACGCCCCCACCGATCTTCCGCTCGTCGTCCGCCGCGCCCACGGCTTCGGCACCGTCACCTGGGTGGGGCTCGATCTCGATCAGGGGGCGTTCCGGAATTGGCAGGGCACCGATTCGCTCCTCGGCGAGCTCCTCGGCGGCCCGTCTCGTTTGGCGGGCCGGTCCCGGGAACTCAACCGGCAGTCGCTCGATCTCGGGGGGCAGCTGCGCTTGGCGGTCGATCGCTTCGACGGGGTAACGCCCGTGCCGTTCGAGGTGATTGCCGGCCTGGCTCTGCTCTACATCGCCTGTCTCTATCCGGCGGAATGGTGGCTGGTGTCGCGTGGAGGGAGGCCCGCTCTGGCCTGGCTCACGCTGCCGGCGGTGGTCGTGCTGTTCGCTGGTTTGGCCTGGTGGACGGCGGGGCGATGGAAGGGGGAGACGTGGCAGGCACGTCGCGCTGACGTCGTCGATGTCGATCTGGCCGGGCGGATCGCGCGGGGATCATCGTTCTTCGGGGCCTGGTCGCCGGCCAATGCCGTGATCGACGTCGGCGCGGCTCCGGCGACGACTGGCCTCATCGCCGACAGCCGGACCGCGGTGGTGAGTTGGTACGGCGCCGGGGGACGCGGTATCGGCGCCGTCGACTGCCCCACCGCCCATCCCTCCCTCGCAAGCGTTCCGTACACGTCGGCGGCGGGGCTCTGTGGCCTGGATGGGGTGCCGATCGCCGCGTCGTCGAGCCGTCTTTTCGAGGCGGAGTGGATGGCTCCTGTGGCTGAGCCGATCGTCGTTTCCACCCTCCGAAAGGACGCCCAGGGAACGCTCAGTGGCGTCCTCGAAAGCCGCCTTCCGTTCGCGCTTCATCAGTGTTCGCTGTTCCATGCCGGTTGGACGTACGACGTCGGCTCCCTGGCCCCCGGTGCCCGCTTCGATCCGGAGTCGGGCAAGGGGCCGCGGACGCTCGCTTCTGCCCTGACGCGGAGCGCGTCCGTCTACGACCGGACGCGGACTCAGGCGTGGAGTGTCGATAACACCGACATCGACCGAATCCTCGAGATCGCCGGATTCCATGCCGCGGCGGGCGGGTCGTCGTACACGTCGCTCGAGGCCGGCCGCCTCGGACGGATCGATCTCTCGCCCCTCCTCCCCATC
This sequence comes from uncultured Planctomycetaceae bacterium, assembly GCA_903951635.1. Classification (GTDB taxonomy): domain Bacteria; phylum Planctomycetota; class Planctomycetia; order Pirellulales; family UBA1268; genus QWOP01. The sequence continues at coordinate 11,947 of CAJBCV010000360.1, read as the reverse complement.
GACCGGGCGATCCTCGTCGGCCGGGGGCCGGTCGGGACGGCATGGTCCTGTGCGGCCGGCGCGGCCGCCGTGCCGATCGGTGACTCTCCCGCCGAGGCCACGGCCGTGTGGCGGATCGTCATTCCTTTGGAAAAACTCTCCGTCGAGAAACCGAGCCCATGATCGAGACGATCGACCTGACGAAGAAGTACGGGGATTTCTCCGCCCTGGAATCGCTCGATCTCAAGCTCGAGCAGGGGGATCTGTTCGGATTCATCGGCCCCAACGGCGCCGGGAAGACGACCACGATCCGAATCCTCGCGACGCTCCTTTCCCCGACCTGGGGCGAGGCCTATGTCTGCGGCCATTCGATCTACACTCATCCCCGGGAGATCCGCCGCGCGATCGGTTACATGCCCGACATCTTCGGCGTGTATGACGACATGCGCGTCATCGAGTATCTGGAGTTCTTCGCCGCCGCCTACCGAATCGCCGGCCCGCAGCGCCGCCGCGTCGCCGAGCGATCGCTCGAACTGGTCGATCTGACCGTGAAGCGGGACGAGCTCGTCACGAGCCTCTCGCGCGGGATGACGCAGCGGCTGGGGCTGGCCCGAGTGCTCCTCCACGATCCGCAGGTGCTCCTCCTCGACGAGCCCGCCAGCGGCCTCGATCCGCGGGCGAGGATCGAAATGCGAGGCCTGCTCAAGCGGCTCCAGGGGCTCGGCAAGACGATCCTCGTCAGCAGTCACATCCTTCCGGAGCTCGCCGACATCTGCAACCGGGTCGGGATCATCGAGTACGGCCGGCTCCTCGCTTGCGGCGACGTCGGTGAACTCCTCGCCCAGGTGCGCGGCCGACCGGTGATCAGGATCCGCGTCGCCGGTCCGCCCGAGCCGGCCGCGAAGGTGGTCGAGAAGAGCCCCGAAGCGGATCGGGTGGCGGTTCGTGACGGCGAGGTGCTCGTGACCCTCGCCGCCGGCTGCGACGATCCTTCCCCGCTTGCGGCCCGGCTGGTTGCCGAGGGATTCCGCCTCCAGTCGATGCGGGAGTCGGAGGTGAATCTCGAGACGGCCTTCCTGGAGATCACGCGCGGGTCGCTCGGCCGGCCGAGCGACGATCGCGACCAGGCTGCCGACCCGTCCCGCTGATCGCCCTGCCGGGAGAGCGGCGCGGACCAATCGGGAGGCTTTGGCGCAGGAAGGATCGGAGGGGATTGGTAGACTCGACACCACGGCGACGGGGACGGGTTGCCAAGGGACCGTGGCACGTCGTCCACCAAGCTGTCAGGGAGGACCAAGAGATGGATCGCAGGGGAGTCGGTCGTTGGCCATGCCGCCGGATTCTGGGGCAGGGGAGGGGAGTCGGAGCGGCTTTGGCGATTGTGTTTGCCGGCCTCGTCACCAGCCCCCACGCCGCCGCCCAGCCGGGAGCGCCGGCGACGAAACGCCCCGCCGCCCAACCTTTGGCACCGCCGGCCGAGGCAGCGCTCGACACGCCGGAGGGGACGCTCGGCTACGCCCTCGGCCTCCGTATCGGCAGTCAGATCGCGGCCGACTTCCGTGCCCAGAAGGCGCCGTTCGATTTTGCGGCGCTGGCCCAGGGGCTCTCCGACGCGGTCAGTGGCACCCCGCCGCGGCTCCCCGACGAGCAACTCAAGGCCGCCCTCCAGGCCTTCGAAGCCCGGATGCAGAAGGAGAATGAGGCCTTCCGTCAGCAGATGGTGGAGAAGGGGAAGGCGAACCGGACCAAGGCCGTGTCGTTTCTCGCCGCCAACAAGGGGAAAAAGGGGGTCGTGACGCTCCCCAGCGGGTTGCAGTATGAAGTCCTCGAGCAAGGGGACGGCCCGAAGCCGAAGCCGACCGACGTCGTGGCGACCCACTACCGTGGGATGCATCTCGACGGAAAGGAATTCGACGCCAGTGACCCCGCCCAAGGGCCGCTCCGGTTCCCGGTCGGGCAGGTGATCCCCGGCTGGCAGGAGGCGCTCCCGCTGATGACGGTGGGGTCGAAGTGGCGGCTGTGGGTGCCGCCGGATCTCGGGTATGGCGACGAAGGCTCGCCCCCGGTGATCGAGCCGGGAGAGGCGCTCGTCTTCGAGATGGAATTGATCGGGATCGAATCGGCATCGAAAGCGGCGAAGTGATCAACGACGATACGGTCCGGGGCTGACCGTGACGGGGGGCGGCCATGAAGCGAGTGGCAGTGGGATCAGTGGCAGTGGCGCTGATGCTCCTCTTGGACATGGCCGGCGGCGCGCCCCCGGATGCCACCGCCGAACGGATGAAGGCTCTGCGGGAGCGGATGGCCCTCGAGGACATTACCGCCGGCGGTGTCACCGATCCCCGCGTGATCGAGAGCCTGCGGACGACGCCGCGGCACGAGTTCGTCCCCCCGCCGCAGCGACATCTCGCCTACGTCGACATGGCGCTGCCGATCGGCGAGAAGCAGACGATCTCCGGCCCGTTCGTCGTCGCCTACATGACCGAGCGACTCGAGCCGCGGCCCACCGATCGTGTCCTCGAGATCGGCACCGGCAGCGGCTACCAGGCAGCGGTGTTGTCGCCGCTGGTGAAGACGGTCTACTCGATCGAGATCAACAAGCCGCTCGGCGAGAAGGCCGCGAGGATCCTCGCCAGGCTCGGCTACAAGAACGTCATCACGAAGATCGGTGACGGGTTTCAGGGGTGGCCGGAGCATGCCCCGTTCGACAAGATCATCGTCACCTGTTCCCCCGAGGAGATCCCCCAACCGCTCGTCGAGCAGTTGGCCGAAGGGGGGCGGATGGTGATCCCCGTCGGCGAGCGGTATGACCAGATGCTCGTCCTGCTCACGAAACGGGACGGGGAGATGGTGCGCGAGTCGCTCGTGCCGAGCCTGTTCGTGCCGATGACCGGCGAGGCCGAGGAGACGCGGGTCGTACAGCCCGACGGGACGCGGCCGGCGATCGGCAATGGCGGCTTCGAGGAACTCCTCCCCGACGCGGAGGTCCCGATGTCGTGGTACTACGGTCGGCAGATGGCCTTGGTCGAGGCCCCCGACGCTCCTGAGGGGAAGCGTTTCCTCCGGCTCGAGAATGCGGACAAGGGGAGGCCTGCGCAGCTCTTTCAGGGGTTTGCCGTCGATGGTCGTGTGATCGGGCGGCTCGCGGTGACCCTCGAGGTCCGCGCGGAATCGATTCGGGAAGGCCATTCGCCGGAGGAGTTGCCGGCCCTCGGCGTTCAATTCTTCGATGAACGGCGGAGCCGGTCGTCACGGGCGATGCTGCCGGTGGGGAAGGGGACCTTTCCCTGGAAGCACGTGCAGGGAACGCTCACGGTTCCCGTCTGGGCCCGCGAGGCGATCGCTCTGGTGGGAATGCTCGGGAGCACCGGGACGCTCGAGGCGGATGACGTCCGGATCGAGGGGATCGCCCGCTGAGGGAAAGTCGCCCCGGCGATCCGCGCCGAATTCCCCTCCTCAAGATTCCCCTCCTGAAGGCGTTCTGGAGGCCGTCCCATCACCGGGCCGTTGCCCCCACGCTCAAGGCCGCGGGGGGGGGCCAGAACGCCCGCGGGATCCTGCCGCAGCGGGAAGCGTGGAGGATTGGGGGGTATTTACCCCATCCAGATCCGGCACAAACTCTACAATCATCCCAGCTTTCGCAAGGACTGTCGTCAAACCCGACGCCGCTTTCCTAAACTGCTTGCTTTGCCCGACCGGCAAATTATCTTTGCCACATGCGGTCGGTACGGCACCCGGTCAGCGGGTTCCGGGCGCGGGGCGGTCCCTTCCAGTTCACATTGATTCTCCTCACCATCCAACCATTCACCGGAGAGAGATCCTGATGTCGGTCCTTCGTCACAGCGGCAAGTTTGCCGGAATTGTCACGTTTCTCGCAGTCGCCGCGACGGCCTGCGATGCGCACGCCGGTTGGCACCACCGCTACCGCGCCTCCTACGGGTCGTCGGGCGGGTCGTCCGGTGGTTCCTCGGGTGGGTCGTCCGGCGGCAGCTCGGGTGGCTCCTACGGCGGGTCGTCGGGCGGTTCCTCCGGTGGCTATGGCGCCGGTGGGTCGTCGGGCGGGTCGTACGGCTCCTATGGCTCGTACGGCTCCTACGGCGGGTCGTCGGGTGGCTCGCACGGTGGCCTGTTTGCCCACCATGCCCAGAAGAAGGCGATGCGGTCCTACTACCGCCATGGTAGCTCCGGTGGTTCTTCCGGTGGTTCGTCGGGCGGGAGCTCGGGTGGCTCCTCCGGCGGCAGCTCGGGCGGCTCCTACGGTGGCTCGTCGGGCGGTTCGTCCGGTGGCAGCTCGGGTGGCTCGTACGGCGGTGGCTCGTACGGCGGCTACTCCACTCCGGCCTACTCCAGCGGCAGCGAGTACTCGACCGGCTATCCGGTCGAGACCAACCGGGTGATGGGCGATTCGTACTCCACCCCGGTCTACGGCACCCCGTCGTACGGCGGTGGCGAGATCATCGGCACCCCGTCGAGCACGACCGGTGCTGCTGTCGAGACCGTGCCGGCCGACGGTGCGATGCTCGTCGTCAACCTCCCGGCCGATGCCGAGGTGTTCGTCAATGGAGCCAAGACCGCCGCGACCGGTTCGCTGCGTCGCTATGTCTCCCGCGGCCTCGAGGCCGGCAAGGATTACGAGTTCGTCGTGAAGATGGTCGTCGATCGTGACGGCACCCCCAGCGAGCAGACCAAGTCGGTCACGCTTACCGCGGGTGACCGTTCGACCGTCACCTTCGACACCGCCGTCGCCGCTCCGAAGACCAGCCTCACCCTCCGCGTGCCCGCCGACGCCAAGGTCTGGCTGGCTGGCAACGAGACGTCGTCGAGCGGGGCTGTCCGTCTCTTCGAGACGAGCACCCTCAAGGACGGCCAGTCGTGGAAGAACTACGAGATCAAGGTTGCCACCGTCGTCGACGGCAAAGAGCAGGTGGTCTCGAAGACCATCGACCTCGTCGCCGGCAAGTCGGTGGAACTGTCGCTCGACCCCGCCCAGCGGACCGCCTCGGCCGACGCCCAGGTTTCGATCCGCTGATCCGCCGGGCCCAGCGGCCTGACTGGTGAGATTCGCTCCCGCGCGGCCCGTGCCGCGCGGGAGCTTTTTTTTGCCGCCGCGGTTCCGCCGCAAGTCCGGGGGGAAGAGCGGCCGAAACGATCGTGATTGCCCATCCGGAGTGGACAACTCCCGACGGTGGTAGAGTGAATCTGAATCGATCGCCCCGATCCTGATGGACGTGCCGGTGGTCCGGCCGCGCTCGCGTGAACGCCATTCCCTCTCGCCCCGCCGCCGGCCCACGTTGGACGCGTCTCGGTCGGGCTGCCGCCACGGTGGGAATCCTCCTCTACCTGGCGCTTGTGATCGCGCCGCCGCTGGCCGGGCCGGCGCCGTCAAGCGCGCTTGCGACGCGGCTCATTCAACCGCTTCGGCCGCTGGTCGGGGCGCTCTACCTCGGCCATGGCTATCGGTTTTTCGCGCCCGATCCCGGCCCGGGGCATGCGATCCGCTGGACGATGCGGATGCCCGACGGGACGACTCGCTCCGGCTCGCTTCCCGACCCGGCCCTCGATCGCCCCCGGCTCCTCTACCACCGCCGGTTCATGATCGCCGAGAAGATCGCCGGGCTCGTCCCCGCTGCCGACGCCCCCGCCGACGTTCGTCGCGAGACGAAGCCGCAGTGGCAACCGCTGGTGATGGGGGTCGCCGGACAGTTGCTGCGGCGGCACGGCGGCGTCGAGGTCGAACTGACGATGATCGAGTTCGATCTCCCGGCGCCGGAAGACTCAATCGCCGGTCGCTCCGCGGCCGACGTCGAGACGCCGCTGGGTGTCTATGCCTTCGCCTCCTCCGCGGAGCCGAACCGATGAGCCGCTCCATCCGACGGGCAGGGCAGGGGGGAAGCGCTGCCGAGCCGGGGTGGTTCGCCGCCTGGGGAGAAGCCTGGGATCGGTTCTGGTTCACCCCCGCCGACCCGCTCCCTCTGGCGATCGTGAGGATCGTCGCCGGCACGCTCCTGGCCTGGAGTTGTGCGGTGTGGCTGCTGGACGTCGACGCGTTTTTCGGTCCCCATGGCTGGCTCCGCGACGGTGACGTGTGGCGAATGAACGACCAGCCCTGGCAGTGGAGTTGGTTCTTCGCTCTCTCATCGCCGACGGCCGTGCGGGTGCTCGTCCTGATCACGTTGATCGCGGCGGTGTGCCTCGCGGCCGGCCTGGCGACCCCGGTGGCGGCGTGGGTCGCGCTCGTCGGATTCCTCGCGGCGGTCAACCGCACGCCGCTGACCGTGTTCGGCTTCGACGATGCCCTGGGCATGCTGCTGATTCCGGTGGCGATCGGGCCGGCCGGGGCGGTGCTGTCGCTCGACCGTCGGCTCGGCTTTGCCACCTCCGGCGACGAGCCCTCGGTGTCGGCCAACATCGCCCTGCGTCTCCTCCAGGTTCACCTCTGCGTGGTCTACTTCTTTTCGGGAATCGCCAAGCTCCTCGGCGCGAGCTGGTGGGAGGGGACGGCCCTGTGGGGGGCCGCTGCCAACAGCCGCTACCGGACGCTCGACATCACCTGGCTCGCGCGGCATCCGTTGCTCGTCAACCTGCTCACCCTCTCGACGGTGTTCTGGGAGGTTTCCTACCCGGCGCTCGTCTGGCCCCGGCTCACCCGTCGTCTGGCGATCGCCATGGGGATCTTCGTCCACCTCGGCATCGGCGTGGCGATGGGGATGATGGAGTTCGCCCTGGCGATGATCGCCGCCAACCTCGCCTTCGTGCCGGCGACGACCTGGCGTTCGATTCTTTGGGAACTCCCGGCAGACCGCTCACGTCACTGATCCTTCGTTTCCCTCCTCTCACTCCGCGGCGCCAGCCCGGAACGTTTTCCATGATCGACACCATCGCAGTCGTTGGCGCCACCGGCGCCGTGGGCCGTATCATCGTCGAGTCGCTCCTCGCCCGGCAGTTTCCTGCCCGGCGGATCAAGCTCCTCGCGTCACCGCGGACGGCCGGCCAGCCGTTCACCGTCGCGGGAGCGACGATGGACGTCGAAGTGCTCCGCCCGGAGTCGTTCGACGGGGTGCAGATCGCGATCGGCAGCACGCCGGACGAGGTGGCCGCCGAGTTTGTCCCGTGGGCCGTGGAACGGGGCACGGTGGTGGTCGACGAAAGCGGCTACTTCCGCATGCGTGCCGACGTGCCGCTGGTGATCCCGGAGGTCAATCCCGGTGACATCGACCGGCACAAGGGGCTGATCGCGAGCCCGAATTGCTCGACGACGCAGATGGTGATGGTGATGAAGCCGCTCCACGACGCGGCGCGGGTGAAACGCGTCATCGTCAGCACCTATCAGGCGGTGAGCGGCGCCGGCCTGGCGGCGACCGGCGAACTCCGCGACGCGACGGCGGCGTGGCTGGAGGGCAGGGGGGAGACGAAGTCGGTGTTCCCCCATCCGATCGCCGCCAACCTCATCCCGCAGATCGGCTCCCCCCGTCCCGGCGGGAGCACGAGCGAGGAACTGAAGATGGTTCACGAGACGCGGAAGATCCTCGGTGACGAATCGATCGGCGTCTGCGCGACCTGCATTCGCGTGCCGGTGGCCAACTGCCACAGCGAATCGATCCTCATCGAGACCGAGCGCAAGCTCTCCGCCGCCGAGGCCCGCCGGCTCCTGGAGCACGCGCCTGGGATCGTGGTCGTCGATGATCTGGCCTCCAAGCTCTATCCGCTTCCCCGCGACTGCAGCGGGCGCGACGAGGTGTTCGTGGGACGGATCCGCGAGGACGACTCGAGCCCCTGTGGCATCGCTTTGTGGTGCGTCTCCGACAATCTCCGCAAGGGGGCTGCCACGAACGCCGTCCAGATCGCCGAACATCTGGCGGCGCGAATGGCGGCGCAGGGCGGGGTGCCGGTGCGTCGATGACGCGCACCATCCGCCTCACGCTGGCCTATGAAGGCACCCGGTTTTCCGGGTGGCAGGCGCAGCCCGGGCGGGCGACGGTGCAGGGGACCCTTGCCGAGGCGATCCGGGCGGTGAGCGGCGAGGAGATCCTGCCCCGTGGCTCGAGCCGGACCGATGCCGGCGTCCACGCCATGGGGCAGGTGGTGTCGTTCGCGACCGAGGCGCCCCACGAGGCCCGCACCTGGGTTCGTGCCCTCAACGCCCGCCTCCCGCCGGACATCACGGTGATCGACGGCGAGGAGGCCGCCGCGGGCTTCGATCCGGTGTGGGGGGCAGTGAGCAAGGTCTACCGCTACCGGATCCATGACGCCGCGTGGCGGCCGGTGCTATCTCGGCATCTCGTCTGGCGGTGGAAGACCCGCCTCGATCTCGGCGCGATGGCGACGGCCGCGACGACGCTCGTCGGGGAGCACGATTTCACCAGCTTCGAGACGACGCCCTCCACCCGGCTCTCGAAAGTGCGCACAATCCACCGTCTCGACCTCTTCCGGCGTCGGGGAGGGGACGACCTTCCCGACGCCGAACTCTGGGCCGAGGTGGAGGGGAATGGATTCCTCCACAACATGGTGCGGATAATCGTCGGGTCGCTGGTGATGGTCGGATGCGGTCGCCGTGCTCCCGAGTGGATGGCCGAGGTGCTCGCCGCCCGCCATCGGCCGGCAGCCGGCCCCACGGCGCCTCCTCAGGGGCTCGTGCTCGTGTCGATCGAGATCGATCCTGCCCGCACCCGGCCGACCCCTCCAGCAACTCCATCCTGACTGTCCGCCCCGTAGCGACGCACCATGGCCAAACCTCCCGATCGGCTCGGTCCGCTCAATCTCCAGCAGCAGCTCGGTCTCGGCCGTCAGTGCCAGGTGTGGAGCGCCTTCGACACGAGTGAAGGCCGGCAAGTGGCGGTCAAGGTGCTGATGCCGGAGTTCGTCGCCGACAAGTCGCAGCGCCGTCAGCTCGAGCACGAGCTTCGCGTCGGCCAGGATCTCGTCCATCCGCATCTCATCCGCATCCACCGGCTGGAGGTGCACCAGCGGATGCCCTGTCTCGTCATGGACCTCTTCTCCCATCCCAACCTCCGCCGCGGCATCACGTCGGCGAGCGAGCGGGAGCGGACGATGCCCAAGGCGGTGAAGATCCTCACCGGCATCGCCGAGGGGCTCGGCTTTCTCCATGGCAAGGGCTGGGTGCATCGTGACGTGAAGCCGGCCAACGTCCTCGTCGCCCCCGATGGCGACGTGCGGGTCCTCGACTACGCCATCGCCGGCAAGCCCCCCGGCGCCCTCGCCCGGCTCCTGTGGACGAAGAAGCAGGCGCAAGGGACGCCGAGCTACATGGCCCCCGAGCAGATCCGCGGGCAGCCGTTCGACTTCCGCTCCGACATCTACTCCCTCGGCTGCTTGGCCTACGAAATGCTCGCCGGCACACCGCCGTTCACCGGCGCCGACCAGAACGACCTCCTCGGCAAGCACATCTACGCCGCAGCGCCCCTCGTCGAGGCAGCCAACCGGAACGTCACACCGGCGGCCTCGAAGCTCATCCGGCAGATGATGGCGAAGAAGCCTGCCGAGCGGCCCGCCTCGATGGACGAGGTCGTTCGGCAGCTCAAGCAGCTGCGCTTCTTCGAGCGCGACCCCGGCCCCGGCTGATCGGCCAGAGGACGCCTGGCGGCCCGCCGACGGGGCTCCGGCCGCCGTCCGATTCGAACCTCAACTTCGAATTGACTCCTGCCGCGCGGCCATGGGAAACTCCCGGGTTCGACCGCCCCATTTCCCACCTCCGCGCCCGGAGCGCCCCCATGTCCCGTGGCCTGCACCGGCTTCCCCTCGAAAAGCCGATCTATGAGATCGAGGACCGGATCGCCGCCCTGGAGGCCGCGCCGCTGGGGGCGCTGCAGCAGGAGGAACTCCGCCGGTTGAAGCGCGAGCTCGTCGAGATCCAAAAGCGGGTCTTCGGCAGCCTCGATCCGTGGCAGACCGTCGAGGTGGCCCGCCATCCCGATCGGCCGAAGACGAGCGACTACGTCTCGCTCGTTTTTGACGAGTTCGTCGAACTCCACGGCGACCGGGCCTTCGGCGACGACCCGGCGATGCTCACCGGGTTTGCGAAGCTCGACCGGCACAAGGTCCTCGTGGTCGGCCACCAAAAAGGGAAAACGCTCGCCGAGCGTCAGGCCTGCCACTTCGGCTGCGCCCATCCCGAGGGCTACCGCAAGGCGATGGGCAAAATGCGCCTGGCGGCGAAGTACGGCCTGCCGGTGATCTGCCTCATCGACACCCCCGGGGCCTATCCCGGCGTCGGCGCCGAGGAACGGGGCCAGGCCCAGGTGATCGCCGAGAGCATGTTCCTCATGGCGACCCTCCCGGTCCCGGTCGTCTGTGTCGTCATCGGTGAGGGTGGCTCCGGGGGCGCCTTGGGAATCGGCGTCGGCGACCGGGTGGCCGTCCTCGAGCATGCCTACTACAGCGTCATCAGTCCGGAGGGCTGTGCCGGGATCCTCTGGAAAGGCGCCGAGCACAAGGCCGAGGCGGCGCGGGCCCTGAAGATGCGATCGCACGATCTCCGCTCGCTCGGAGTCATCGATGCGGTGATCGAGGAACCGCCCGGCGGTGCGCACCGCGATCCGCGGCAGATGGCCAGTCGAGTGAAGAACTTCCTCGTGCGGACGCTCAAGGAGCTCCTCACGAACCCGACTCAGGCGCTCGTCGATGCCCGGTACGGGAAGTTCCGGGCGATGGGAAGGTTCCTCGAGGCCGATCAGGTTTCCGCCTGAAAAGCGGCCTCTTTCTCCCCTCTCCCCAACGTCCGATAATGTCTCTTATGTCCGATTCAGGGTCGTTTTTTCCCGGGGAAAACGCCCTTTTCTCGGCCACGGCCCCGTTGCCAGAGATCCGCCCCTGCCCTGGCTTTTCGCCGCGCGACCGTGGTCTCGAAAAGGCGCCGGTCGAGGATCGTCCCCCGCGTCGCTCGCTCGCGCGCGATCAGCGTACCGGGAGTGGTGACTGGGCGCCGACGGGGTAGCCAGCCGGCGCCTGGTTGCTGTAGCGGCTGCCGGTCGGTCGGGGGGGCGCCGGCACGGGAGCCGGGGCGATCGGTTGGAAGCCGGAGGGGAGCGCGGTGGGCGGGGCCGGCATCTGGCCAGCCGGTGGGGCGAACCAGGCGCTCCCCGGTGGCAGGGCGCCTCCCGCCTGATGAACCGCACCACTCCCCTGCTCCGACCCGGCCCAGGCCGCTGCCGAACTGACCCCGTCGATGAGCGTCTGCAGCGACAACCCGCCGCCGGCCAGTTGCCCGGCCGCCTGGCCTGCCGGCACGCCGAATCCGCCCGGCGGCGAGCCGTTGGCCGGTGCGTCGGTGCTGCCCATGCCAGGCTGCGCGAACTGCCGTTCGAACTGGTCGACGAAGGGCTCGACGGTGTCGTGGATCTCCTTCGGGAGATAGGTGTCGGCCCGGACGATGAGTTCGGCCACGAAGCGGCCGCTGCGGCTGGCGACGATCTGGTGGCGGTAGTCGGGGGCGAGGGTGACGGCGAAGAAGGTGATGACGATGCACAGCAGCGCCCCCTTCGCCAGGCCGAGGAGCAGCCCGAGCTGGTGGTCGAAGGCGGAAAGATGGATGGCGTTGATGAATCCCGAGACGAGCCGGAAGAGGATCCACACCGCCAACGACGTGCCGACGTAGAGCGCCAGCATGGCGAGGAACCTGTTCCACGGGGCCTGCTGCCCGAACAGATGGGCGAACTGCGGGGCAAACCGCAGGGCTACGAACGAACTGGCAACGATCCCGGCGATCCAGGCCAGTTGCCAGACCATTCCTTTGAAGTACCCGAGCAGGGCGGCGACGGCGAGGATGCCGATCATCACCAGGTCGTATCCTTCGACGGCCACGTCCGGTCTCCTCGTCTGGGGTGGGGGCGCGCGGTAAGTGCGGGGGGGCGGTAGCCCGGCCCGCGGGGGCGGGAGTGTAGGGATGGCCACGCCTGCGTCGAAGGGCAGTTGTTGCTGGCCTCGATCTCTGTTCTCAGACGGCTGGGGGCCG
>CAJBCV010000359.1 GCA_903951635.1 uncultured Planctomycetaceae bacterium | reverse complement strand
GATCCGGTCGAGATTCCCGACCTCTCCGCGACGGTCCTCGCCGCCCTTGGCATCGACTTCGCCCGGGAAGTGGCCACGCCGGTGGGCCGGCCGATGAAGCTCTCCTCCGGCGCTCCGCTGGCGAAGCTTCTGCGTGGCGAGGCGTGAGGCCAGCGGCTGCTCTGGCTGCCGAGCAGCGCCGCGGATAGGCTTTTCTCCGCCGCGGGGAACGCTCAGGGGAGAAGCGATGCTCGATATCTACGGACCACCAGCCGCGGGCGGACGCGCGGAGCGATTCTGCGACGGCCTCTCGCGCCGCAGCCTCCTCCGCATCGGGTCCCTTGCCGCCCTCGGCGGGGGTGTGACGGGGGGCTGGTCGCTCCCCTCGATCCTCGCTGCCGACGCCGTGGCAGGGCGGCGCTCGAGCCCGAAGTCGGTGATCATGATCTACCTCGTGGGAGGGCCGCCCCACCAGGACATGTTCGATCTCAAGCCGCAGGCGCCGGCGGAGTTTGCCGGGCCATGGCGTCCGGTGGCGACGAACGTTCCCGGGATCGAGATCTGTGAGGCCTTTCCGAACCTCGCCAAGATCGCCGACAAGTACACGCTCATCCGTTCGCTCGTCGGCAATCAGGCCGATCATGACGCGGCGCAGGTGTTCCACGGCCGCGATACCCGCAAGGCCAAGCCGGCCGGCGGCTGGCCGCAGTTCGGCTCGATGGTCTCGAGCCTCCTCGGGGCCGCCACCCCCACCGCGCCGCCGTTTGTGAGCCTTTGCTATCCCTGCACGCACGGGCCCTACAACGAGCCGGGGGCCGGGTTCGTGGGGGCCGCTCACTCCCCCTTCAGGCCGCTCGGGCCGGCCCGCGACGAGCTCGTCCTCAAGGGGATCTCCCTCGACCGCCTCCACGACCGCCGCGGCCTCTTGGAAAGCGTCGATCGGCTCCGCCGCGACGTCGACGTGACGACGAACATGCGCGGGATGGACGCCTTCACCGAGCGGGCACTGGGGCTGCTGACGTCGTCGGCCCTCGCCGACGCCCTCGATCTCTCCCGGGAGGATCCCCGCGTCGTCGAGCGCTACGGCACCGGCGATCCGACGGTGTTCATGGACGAGAACGGCGCCCCGCGGGTACCGCAGAGCATGCTCGCCGCCCGGCGCCTCATCGAGGCCGGGGTCCGCGTCGTGACCCTCAACTACAGCAAGTGGGACTGGCACGGCGGCCCGGGTAATTCGATCTTCAAACGCGAGGCGGAGGATTTCCCCGTCTTCGACCAGGCGCTTTCGGCGCTCGTCGAGGATCTCCACGCCCGCGGGCTCTCCGACGACTGTGCCGTCGTGGTGTGGGGGGAGTTCGGTCGGACGCCGAAGATCAGCAACATCGTCGGCCGCGACCACTGGCCGCAGGTCAACGGCGCCTTCCTCGCCGGTGGTGGCATGCGGCATGGACAGGTGATCGGCGCCACCGACCGGATCGGCGCCGAGGCGATCGCTCGCCCCGTTACCTTCGGCGACGTCTACGCCACCCTCTTCCAGCACCTCGGGATCGACGTCCAGTCGACGACGCTCACCGACAACCAGGGGCGGCCGCAGTATCTCGCCGATGACGGCGGAACAGTGATCCGCGAACTGGTCTGACGCGAGCGCGGCGCGTTCGGCCGAAGCTCACGTCAGCGGCCAACACGCGGCGAGGGCCATCGTGGCCACAAGCCCGACGGTGCCCTCGATCGCCACCATGACGCTCGCCGTCTTCAGCGTCTCCGTCTCGGTCATCCCGGTCATCCGCGAGATCACCCAGAAGCCGCTGTCGTTCATCCACATGCCAGGCTTCGATCCGCAGCCGATCGCCAGGGCCACGTAGACCTCGTGATAGGGAAGGCTGGCGGCGTCGGCGATCGGCGCGATGATGCCGACGGCGGTGATCATCGCCACCGTGGCTGAGCCTTGCGCGGCGCGGAGGAGCACCGTCAACCCCCAGGCGATCGGGAGGAGAAGGAGGGCGTGGGCCGGCACCGCCGCCGCCGCCAGTTCGGCCATGCCGCCCTGGCGAAGCGTGGCGCCGAGGGCCCCGCCGGCGGCGATCACGAGAATGATCTCACCCCCTTCGAGAACAGCGGCGGCGACGGCTTGGCGAACCTTCTCCCGGCTCGCCCCCGGCCGGCAGGCGAGGAGGAGGATCGCGGCGGCAGCCGAGACGGTGAGGGCGAGATTCTTGTCGCCGACGACATGGACAATGCGGGCGACGGAGGCCGGGATCGCGGCGATCGAGTCGACGGCGGAATCGGCGCTGATGAGCACCACCGGGAGGAGGATCGGGAGGAGTGAAGCCCACAGCGGCGGAAGTGGCTGCGTCGGCGTGCCGGCCCCCCCGTCGCCGGCCGTCCGCAGCGGGATCGCGAAGCGCCGGTCGGCCCACGCGGCATATCCGTAGCCGGCAAGTGCCGCGATCGCGCCGACGATCATCCCCTGCCGCATCATCAGGGCGATGTCGATCCCCATCTCGTCGGCGACAAACAGCGGCCCAGGGGTGGGCGGGACGAGCGAGTGGGTCATCGTCGCCCCGGCGACGATCGAGAGGACGAGGAGCACTCCATGCCGCCGCGATTCGCGCCAGGAGGCCTTTGCCAGCGGGAGGAGGAGATAGAAGACCGCCTCGGCGAACATCGGGATGCCGAGAAGGAAGCTGGCTCCGAGGAAGGCAAGCGACGCCCGCCTCCGCCCCACGAGCCGCTCGATCGCGGCCACGATCCGCTCCGCCCCACGGGCCTCCATGAGGCATTGCCCGAGGATCGAGGCCATGGCGATGAGGATCCCGATGTCGTGGGCTGTCCTTCCAAATCCTTCGGCGACCCGGCGGCCGATCGAGAGGTCGGCGGCCGCGCCGAGCCGGTCGGGCGGGGTGAGCGCCGCCACGACCAGCGCCGTCACGATGAGGACGAGGAACGGATGGAGCCGCGCCCACAGCACGCCGGCGACGACGAGCAGCAACGCGACAGTGAGGATCACGAGTGGAGGCAAGGAACGTTTTCCCGGAGGGGCGATCGGAAGACTACACTGCCGGGCCCGTTTTGGGTTTTCATCCTCCCGGGCCAACTCCGATGGCTTTGCATTCCGCCGTGCCCGCTCCGAAGTCGCCCGAGGATCTGCGCTCCCGCCGCTGGTTTGCGCCGGACGACCTGCGGAGCTTCGGCCACCGCAGCCGGATCGCGCAGATGGGGTATGCCGGCGATGAACTCCGCGACCGACCGGTGATCGCGATCCTCAACACCTGGAGCGATCTGGCGCAGTGCCACACCCACTTCCGGGAGCGCGCCGACGAGGTGAAGCGGGGTGTTTGGCAGGCGGGGGGATTTCCGGTCGAGATCCCGGTCCTTTCGCTCTCGGAGATGTTCGTCAAGCCGACAGCGATGTTCCATCGCAATCTTCTCGCGCTCGAAGTCGAGGAGGTTTTGCGGAGCCAACCGATCGACGGCGTGGTGCTCATGGGGGGCTGCGACAAGACCGTTCCAGGGCTTCTTCTCGGCGCGATCTCCGTCGATCTCCCTGCCATCTTCCTCCCTGCCGGGCCGATGCTCGCCGGCCGGTTTCGCGCGACGCGCCTCGGGAGCGGGACGGACGTCTGGAAATACTGGGCCGAGCGTCAGGCCGGCTGCCTGTCGGAGTGTGCCTGGCGGCAGATCGAGGAAGGCATCGCCCGTTCTCCCGGCACCTGCATGACCATGGGGACGGCCTCGACGATGGCCGCGATCGTCGAGACGCTCGGGCTCGCACTCCCTGGCTCGGCGACGATTCCCGCCGTGCATTCGGCCCATGCCCGCCTTGCCGCCGAGTGTGGCCGCCGCGCGGTGGGGCTGGTGTGGGAAGACCGTCGCCCCGCCACGATCCTCTCCCCGCAAGCCTTCGAGAATGGCGTCATCGCCGACATGGCGCTGTGTGGATCGACCAACGCCATCGTCCACCTCATCGCGCTTGCCCGGCGGGCCGGCGTCCCCCTTTCCATCGACGACTTCGACCGGATCTCCCGCGACGTGCCGGTGATCGCGAACCTCCGTCCGGCCGGCGAATACCTCATGGAGGATTTTCACGACGCCGGGGGCGTCCCCGCCCTCCTCTCGCGCCTCACTTCAAAGCTCCATCTCGATGTGCCCACGGTGACGGGCCGAACACTGGGAGAGAACCTGGCCGGGGCCGAGGTGCTCTCCGACGAGGTCATTCGCCCGGTCGACAAGCCTCTCGACCGGGCCGGCGGCACGTTCGTTCTCCGCGGCAACCTCGCCCCCGATGGCTGCGTCATCAAGCCGACCGCCGCCGACCGGCGTCTCCTCGTCCATTCTGGGCCGGCCCTCGTCTTCGACTCCTACGCCGATCTCAAGGCCCGCCTCGACGATCCCGCCCTCGCCGTGACCCCCGACCATGTCCTCGTCCTGCGCAACGCCGGCCCCGTCGGCGCTCCCGGGATGCCGGAGTGGGGGATGCTCCCGATCCCAAAAAAACTCCTCGAGGCGGGCGTCCGCGACATGGT
>CAJBCV010000358.1 GCA_903951635.1 uncultured Planctomycetaceae bacterium | reverse complement strand
GCCGCCGCCGTGGCGTAGCGGTCGCCCGGCTTCACGGCCATCGCCTTCCGGCAGATTGCCCGCAGGCTCGGCGGCACCCACGGCTTCAGGGTCCGGTGGAGGTTGCCGATCTCGGCATCTTCGCGGATCGTCGGTACGAGTCGGTCGAAGGGGGCCTTGCCGGCAAGAATCTCGAAAAGCGTGGCGCCGAGGCCGTAGACGTCGCTCCAGTGCCCGAGCACCTTCGGATCCCCGGTCCACTGCTCCGGGGCGGCATAGGCCGGCGTCCCGCGCAGGCCCCTCGGCATCGCATCGAGCGAAGCCGAGTTCCCGCCGGAATCGCGAGTGCCCGAGTGTCCGTGCGCCGATCCGCTCGCGAGCGTGCCGCTCTCCTCGTGGATCTTCTCGAGCATGTCGGCGTCGGTGATCTGCGCGAGCCCCCAGTCGATGATCTGGGTCTCGCCGAACTCGCCGGTGACGATGTTCTGCGGCTTGATGTCGAGGTGGAGGATGCCCTTTCCCACGCTGTTGACGAAGTCGATCGCCCGGCAGGCGGTGGCGAAATGCCCCAGGAGCGTCCGGAAGGCGAGCTCGTCGATCGCGTCGGAATGGGCGAGATGGTAGGCGGCGATCTTCTTGTGGAGCGAACCCGGCCTGAAATACCGCATCACCTGGAAGAGCTGGCCGCCGGGATGCTGACCGATGTCGTAGACAGGCACGATGCCCGGATGCTCGAGATTCGCGCCGGTGCGCACCTCTCGCAGAAACCTTCCCCGGCTCTGCGGGTTGTTGGCCATCTGCGGAAGGACCTGCTTGAGGAGCACTTCCCGATTGAGCTCGCGATCCCGGGCCAGCCACACCTCCCCCATCCCCCCCCAGAACTTCCGCTCGAGGAGCTCGTAGCGGCTTCCGCCGGAGGTATAGCTCCCAAGCGTCACCGTCTCGGTGAGCGCATCGGCGTCCTCTTGGCTCCACACGACGCTCGGGGACTGCGTCGCCATCGACTCACCGGCGGGCGTGGCGGCAGTAGCCCCGTCGGCGAGGAGCACTGCAGGGACCCAGCCCTTGTCGAGGATGCCTGCGAAGCACGCCTCCACGTCGCCCGCGTGTGCCGCGAGTTGGCTTTCGATCACCTCCTCGATGAGCTTTCGATTCCTCGGGTCGACCGCCCCCTGGGCGACGAGGATCTCGGCCAGTCCCCTCGACGGGTCTCGACGGAGGGCCTGGCAAGCAACCTCGAGTTGGCCGTCGGTCACATACGCCAGTCGGCGCGCGAATGCCGCGAACAGCTTTCCCCTCGTCGATGTGGTGCCCATGGTGAGGCCTCCTGGAGACCCGGCGACGGAATGCCCCTGCACTCCACCACCCGTCAGGACTACCAGTAACCCACATCAGGGGGGTTGATGCAAGGGGGCCGTACCTCGAACGGCTACTTATTTCCCGGCAGCGCCCCAGGCCTTCATCGTGGTGATGTTCCGTTCCACCTCCGGCCTCCCCGGCTCCAGGTAGACGGCCATGTCGCTGTCGTACATGTCCACCGGCTCTGGACCACGGTCGCCGCAGGCCGCCATCCAGCCCTCCAGCCGGCGGCGGAGGCTGGCCAGGTCAGCCGCATGGGCCGGATCGGCAGCGAGATTGCGCCCTTGGTGACGGTCTTCCGGCCAGGCATAGAGTTCCTCCTCCGGTCGCTCATCGGCGAACAGGAGCGCTTCCTGGACCGGGTCGAGCGCGCCACTGTCGTGGAGCTCGCGGAGCCGCTTCACGATTGCCTTGCCGTCTTTGTAGGCATTGGGCTGGAGCAGGGGGCGGCGGGGGTGGAAGTTCCGCACGTAGAGCCACTGCGGCGTGCGGACCGAGCGGATCCGATCGACCGTCTCGTCGCAGCGGTCCCGGGCGGCAAACACCGCCTCGCGCGGCTCGTAGCCGGCCGCGAAGGGATCGCGGGCCTCCATCCCCGGGGGGCAGGCCACACCGGCGACCCCGAGCGTGATCGCCGCCAGATCGATGTGCACGACGAGATCGCTGCGGCGGACAGCGCGGGGAATCCCCGGGCCGCGGACGACCAGTGGGATCCGCGTCCCTTCGTCGTAGAGAAACTGCTTCCCGCGGGCATGGCTGATGCCGTGGTCGGTCATGAAGATAACGACCGTGTCGTCGAGGATCCCCTCGGCCTCCAGGCGCGCAAGCACCCGTCCCACATGGGCATCGGTGAACCGGACCGTATCGAGATAAGCGGCGCGATCCTCGAGGATCACCGGATCACGTGGGTAGTACGGCGGCAGCTCCACGTCATCGGGCCCAACCGCGGCGCCGAACGTGTCGATCGCACGCTTCGAGAGTGCCCGGATCGATTCGAGCGATTCGCCCCGGAGCTTGCCCCCCGGGAGCATCACCTGCATGAAGAACGGCTGCCCAGGCTTCCGACCGCCCCAGTCATGACCGGCGTAGATCGCCGGATCCCACTGGAAGTTGTAGTCGGTCTTGCCGAGACGGCCGTCGCCGGCCGCGCCGAGGCCGTCGCCGATGCAGGTGTGATAGCCGGCATCTTGGAGGATCGCCGGCAGCGGCCTGATGCCCGCCGGGAGTTCGATCTTGAGGACACCGCGGCCGCTGCGATGGTGATGGGCGCCGATCGCCGTCTGAACCATCCCCGTGATCAGCGCCGAGCGGCTCGGCGAGCAGACCGGCGCCGTCGTGAAGGCATGCTCGAAGAGCGTCCCCTCGCGGGCCAGTCGATCGATGTGTGGCGTGGCGATGCGTTGCCCGCCGTAGCAGGAGAGGTCGGGCGACATGTCGTCGACGACGAACCAGAGGACGTTCGGCCGAGCCCCCGCGCCGTCGGCAACGCCCTGAGTCCCTGGCCCCAAGAGCGCCACGGCCGCTATCACCACCAGCGTCAGCCACTGTCGCCGGGCGTTCATCGCCACGCCAAGAATGCCCCTCATGCCAGGAGCGACCGGACGACCGAGCCATGGACGTCGGTGAGCCGGTAGTCGCGCCCCTGGAAGCGCCACGTGAGCTTCGTGTGGTCGAAGCCGAGAAGGTGCATGATCGTCGCCTGGAGATCGTGGACATGGACCGGGTCGACCGCCGGCTTGAAACCGAGATCGTCGCTCGCTCCATGGACGAAGCCCGGCTTCGTGCCACCGCCACACATCCAGATCGAGTAGCAGTCAGGGAAGTGGTCACGGCCGAGGACGTCGCCCCCGGCGGTGCGCCCCTCACGAAACGGGGTTCGGCCGAACTCACCCGTGCAGAGGATGAGCGTGTCGTCGAGGAGCCCGCGGGCCTCGAGATCTTCGATGAGCGCCGCAGCCGGCTTGTCGAACGTCGCCGCCTTCTTCGTCAATCCGTCGCGGATGTCCTCACCGGGGCCGGTGCCGTGGAAGTCCCAGCCCCAGTCGAAGAGATGGACGAATCGCACCCCCTGCTCGACGAGCCGCCGGGCGAGGAGGCAATTGTTGGCGAGGCTCGCCTTGCCAGGCTGGGCTCCGTAGGCCTCGAGCGTCGCGGGAGACTCGCGCGAGATGTCCATCACCTCCGGGACGCTCGTCTGCATCCGGTAGGCGAGCTCGTACTGGGCGATGCGGGTGAGCGTCTCGGCATTGCCGAGTTCCCGCGCCTGAAGCTCGTTGAGATCCTTGAGGGCATCGAGGCTCTGGCGTCTGGTCTTCCGATCCATGCCGGGCGGATCGGAGACATAGAGAACCGGATCCCCCTGGGAACGGCACTGCACGCCCTGATAGACGCTCGGAAGGAAGCCCGACCCGAAGCTGCTCGTGCCGCCGTTGGGCTGCACGCCCGACGAGATGAGGACGACGAAGCCAGGAAGATCCTGGTTCTCGCTCCCCAGGCCGTAGGTCACCCAGCTTCCCAGGCTCGGCCGGCCGGAGCGGGCGGCGCCGGTGTAGAGGAGAAGCTCCGCGGGGGCATGGTTGAACTGGTCGGTGTGCATGCTCCGCACGAGGCACAGCCGATCGGCCACGCGCTGGAGATTGGGGATCGCGTCGGAGAGCTCCATGCCGCTCTCCCCACAGCGCTTCCAGCTCCGCGGCGTCCCCATGAGCTTCGGCGTGCCGCTGGTGAAGGCGAACGTCTTCCCGCGAATCGTGTCGGCAGGACAGTCTTCGCCGGAATGCTTCACGAGCTCCGGCTTGTGATCGTAGAGATCGAGATGGGGGGGCGAACCGGTCAGGTGGATGACGATCATCCGCTTCGCTTTGGGGGTGAAATGCGCTACCCGCGGAGCGAGCGGATCCGCGGGGATGTCGTGGCCGAGGTTCGCCTCGCTCTCGACGCCCCACGCCGCGCGGCCGAACGGCGCCGTACGGCCGAGGAGCGCGTCCAGGGCCAGTCCACCGATGCCCCCTCCCATGCCACCGAGAAGGTGGCGGCGGGTGGCAAGATGCTTTTGTTCGAGGATCGGATCCATGGGGCAGGTTCCTCCGCTCACGGGCACATGAACGATTCGTCGAGATTGAGAATCACGTTGGCGACCACCGTCCACGCCGCCAGATCGGGGAGATCGCCGAGGTCGGCGGGTGGGGCTCCGAGGGGCTCGGTCGCCAGCTTCCGCGCCTCCTCCGGCGCCTGGCGGTAATCGGCGAGCGCCTCGGCATGGAGCCGGACGAGCCGCTCGATCTCGACGGGGGATGGCTCGCGGGCAAGCACGAGCCGGAATCCGCGGATCACCCGCTCGGGATCGGTCGATCCCCCCTCCCGCACCATCCGCCGGGCCAGACTCTGAGCCGCCTCGACGTAGACCGGATCGTTGAGCGTGACCAGCGCCTGGAGCGGTGTATTCGTGCGCGGCCGGCGGATCGTGCAGACCTCGCGATTGGGGGCATCGAAGGCGGCCATCGACGGATAGGGATTGCTCCGTCGCCAGGTCGTGTAGATCGCCCGCCGCCAGCGGTCTTCCCCCTGACTCGTCTGCCAGTCGATGCCGCCCCCGAAGGCTGCCGAGAGCCCGAGGTTGGGCTGCGGCGGATTGACGCTCGGGCCCCCCTTCTTCCGTGACAGGAGCCCGGCGGCCGCGAGCGCCTGATCGCGGATCACCTCGGCGGAGAGGCGGACGCGCGGGCCGCGGGCCAGGAGCCGATTGTCGGGATCGCGGGCCACAACCGCCGGGTCGGCCTTGGATGTCTGCCGGTAGGTGGCACTGGTGACGATCTCGCGGAGGATCGCCTTGGTGTCCCAGCCACGGGCCACGAGTTCGACGGCGAGCCAGTCGAGGAGCGCTGGATCGCTGGGGAGATCCCCCTGGCTGCCGAACTCCTCGCTCGTCGACACCAGCCCGGTGCCGAAGAGCCGCTCCCAAAGCCGATTGACCGTCACCCGCGCCGTGAGTGGATTGCCCGGATCGACGAGCCACTGCGCCAGCGCGAGCCTGTCGATCCGCCCGGCCGCCGACGGGGCCACGGGCAACTGGAAGGCCTCGGGAACGCCTTCCGCCACCTCGGCCCCGAGATCCTGCCAGTTGCCCCGATGCTGGATCTTCGTCACCCGGCGCTTCTCGGTGGCAAGCTCCTCCATGACCGGCACCTTCGCCGGCTTGATCGCCACAAGCTCGCCGGAGAGGGCCGCCAAGCGTTCGCGGGCCGGCGCCGTCTCGGTGGCCACGACGCGGCGATGGTGGTCGGCGAGGCGGGCCTTCTCGGCGTCGCTCCGCTCTGGCGCGGGCTTGACGAGGATCGCGATCACATCGGCCGGCACCCCGGCCCACTCCTTGACGCGCGGCTCGGAGGAGAGCGCGATGCGGACGACGCCGATGGTATGGTTGTCGTGCTTGGATCGCTCGCGGAGGGAGAGGACGAGCCGCTCCCCCGGCTTCACCGCGACCGGCTCCGCCGGCGCCACGACGAGCGTCGCCGGGGCAGCCCCGCCGGGCGCCCAGCCGCCATCGAGCTCCTGCTTCTCATCGGCGGGGGCAAGCACCTTCCCCGCCGGGAATCCATCCTGCGAACGGCTGGCAAACGCCACGGCCAGCGGCACGTCTCGCCCCACCGCCGGCCCGAGCGCCACGCTCGTCTCCGGCGCCTTCTCGAGGGCCGTCTCCCAGACCGGCTGCCGGTTCGTGTCGAGGAGGATCACCCGCGCTCCCGCAAGGCGCGTACCGACGCCGCCATCGGTGCGGTTCCAGACGACGATCCGATCGAGGGGCTCCTCGGCACCGAGATCGACCTCCCACCACGGATCGGCCTGCGTGGCGGTGTGAGTGACGGAGTTGGCGACGAAGAAGCCCCCTTCGGTGACCCCGTCGACGGCCCGACCGGCCGGGGCGTCGTGCGTCGTCGACACCTGCGTTGCCGGCTTGCCACGGGCGATGTTCTCGCCACCGCGGAAGGCCTCCACCTCGGCCAGCGAGAGGATCCTGTCGGTGCCGGGGAGCTCGACGCGCACGAACCTTCCCCGCGGCGGCGCCGCTCCATCGACAGGCTCCAGCCGCGCGCCGATCCCGGTGAGGACGAAATTGCCGGCATGCCCGGACGACCCTCCCGGCAGCCCGGCGTCGCCGGGAAACTCGAGTCGGAGGGCCGCGATCGGCATCCCTGCAGGAACGCCTTCCGGGAACTCGATCCGCGCCCCGCCGCGCGGGCCGACCGCGGGGAGATGGACCGTTCCGTCGGCATCGATCGTCGCGGCCGCGGCGGCCGATTCCGCAGCCGGGAAAGCCGCCGCCGAGGCGGCCGTCGGGAGGGCCGTGATCCACGCGACGGCCCGTGGGAACGCCTGATCCCAGGCTTCTCGAGCGGCGACGATCGCAGCGGTGTCGGTGGCGAGCACCTTCTCGACGTCAGCGATCGCGGTGGCGATCCGCGTCCGATCCGCCGTCTGCGCTGGCGTGAAGAACTCGAGCACCGGCATGTCGTCGCCACGGTCGGCATCGGCGGTGTTATTGAACACCGCATAGATCCTGAAGAAATCCTCCTGCGAGATCGGGTCGTATTTGTGGCTGTGACACTGGGCGCAGGCGATCGTCGTCCCCATCCAAGTTCCGAAGGTCGTGTTCACCCGGTCGATGACGGCAACGTTCCGGAACTCCTCGTCGATCGTTCCCCCCTCGGTGTTGGTCATCGTGTTGCGGTGGAAGGCCGTCGCCATCCGCTCGTCGGGGCCGGCTCCAGGGAGGAGATCGCCGGCCAACTGGAGCGTCGTGAACCGGTCGAAGGGCATGTTGGCGTCGAAGGCCCGGATCACCCAGTCGCGGAATCCCCAGATCGAGCGCGGCGGATCGTCGGCGTAGCCGGCGCTGTCGGCGTACCGGGCGAGGTCGAGCCACTGCCGCGCCTGGTGTTCGCCGTAGCCGTCGTGGGCCAGCAGCCGGTCGACGTACCGTTCGTAGGCATCCGGGGCAGGATCGGCGACGAAGGCATCGACCTCCTCCGGCGTCGGCGGCAGGCCGACGAGGTCGAGGGCAAGTCGACGGGCGAGCACCGCCCGGTCGGCCTCGGGCTGGAGCGCGAGCCCCTCCCGCGCAAGCCGGGCCTGCACGAAGGCGTCGATCGGGTTGCGTCCCGGTGCGGCGCCGGCTGTGGCCGGAACCTCCGGGCGGACCGGCGGCACATACGACCAATGCCGCTCGACTTTCGCGCCGGCGGCCACCCAGGCCCTGAAGGCCTCGATCTGCGCCTCCGAGAGCCGTTCGCCGCCGTCGGGAGGGGGCATGACCGTGTCGGGATCGGTCGATGTGATCCGGGCGATCAGTTCGCTCGAGGCGGGGTTTCCAGGGACGATCGCCGCGTGGCCACCGAGATCGGCCGTCGCCCCGGCGAAGGTGTCGAGACGAAGGCCGCCTTCGCCCCCTCCCATCCGGGTGCTTTCGTCCGGCCCGTGGCAGCGGAGGCAGCGATTGGAGAGGAGCGGCTTGATGTCGGCGGCAAACGACGGGCTCGTCGGGTCGGCGGGCGCCGTTCGCGCCCCCCCCAGCAGGCCCGAGACGAGCAGCGCGATGATCCCGACCCGCAGAGACAGAAAGCTTCGTACCATGGTCACTCCCCCGGGCGAGCCTGAGCGGCGTGGAGGCCGACGGGCTGAACGCTTCATTCTACGCTCCTCGACAGGGGGCGTCACGGCCTTCCTACCGCTGGAAACCCCGATGAAAACGCCCACCGACCCCTGCTGGGTCGTCGATGTCACGATCGCCGGCGAGGTGGCAGTCGTTCCGGCGGAGAGGCTCTCGCGCGACGATTTTCTCCTCCTCGTCTGGGAACTGCTCGACGGAACGGGCCTGTGCGGTGTCCACGAGGGCTCGCTCGATGTCGACGAGGCGTTTGCGGCCGGCCTCACCACGAGTGCGATGGTGCTCGACGCCGCAGAGGGCGATCCCGACCGTGACTGGGTGGCGGCCAGCGACACGATCACCGCCGCCTTGTGGTTCGGCGACGAGGCGGGCGCCCGCGCGGCCGCCGCGATCCTCGCGCCGCTCGACGGCTGCCAGGTCGGTGCCATCCGCCGCGAGGAGACCCACGACTGGGAGGCCGAGTTCCGCGCCGGCCACGGCCCGATCGACATCCCCGGTTTCGGCCGCATCGTCCCCCCCTGGGAGGCCGAGACCCACGCGCCATCCACGATCGGTCGTACGACGCTCGTCATCGATCCTGGCACCGGCTTCGGAACCGGTCTCCATCCGACCACCCGGCTGTGCCTGGCGGCGCTGGCCGGGGGAGCGCCGAGCGATCCTGGCGCCCAGGGAAGCGCCCTCGACTTCGGCGCCGGCTCCGGAATCCTCGGCATCGCCGCCGCGCTGCAAGGGTCCCGGGTCGAGGCGGTGGAGAGCGATACGCGTGTCCACGACGCGATCCGCCACAACGCGGCCCTCAATGCCGTCGCCGACCGGATCCGCGTCTCAGCCACGCTCGACGGAGTGCCTCGAGCCCCACGCCACGACCTCATCCTCGCCAACATCGTCGCCCCGGTGCTCCGAGCGCATGCCGACGAGCTCTGCAGCCGGCTCGCGCCGGGCGGGAGACTCGTTCTGAGCGGACTCCTCTCCGCCGACGCTCCCGAGATCGCCGCGCTCTACCGCAGGCACCTCGCCGCCGAGCCGATCATGACCGAACTCGACGGCTGGCACGCCCTCGAGTTCCGCATCGGCTGACGCCGCGCCGCGCGTCGCGCTTGGTGCGGATCCCCCGAGCAGCCGCCCCATCCTCGTGTCGAAGTCGGCCTTCGCCCCCCACAACACGATCGCCAGTGGCACAAGCGCCAGGAGGATCCGGTAGGGGGCGGAGCCCATCAGACGGCCGGCCTGAGAACCCGGCAGGCCACGCCCGATCGCTGCCGGGATCACGGCCAACAGCGGCGTTAGCAGCACCAGGAGCGCCGCGGGTGAACCCAAGCGCCCAAAACAGCGTCCCACGACGACGAGGCCGAAAAGCGCCACGATCCCCGCCGCCGTGAGCCCCGCAAGCCCGGAGGAGGCATGCCCGCCCCCGCCCCGCGATCCTCGCCACTCGGCCACGAGCGCCCCGGCGAGTGCCCCGGCCAGCGGCAGCGCCACAAGGCCCCCCTTCAACCATCCCGCCATCGCGATCGACAGCCCGGCAACGATCAGCGCCAAGCCCGTCACGATGGCAGCCACCCGGTCTCCACTGGCGCGCACCTCTCCCGTGATCCCCTCCCACGATGCCCAGAAGAAGAGCGCGGCGGCGGCGATCACCACCGCCGGGGCCCCATCCTCCAGCCACACCGATCCATGGAGGAGCACCGGCACCGCCAGCAGGGCCACACACCCGCGCTCGGCGGTCAGCCAGAATCCACCGAGCCAGTGGGCAGCCGCCTCGGCCTCGATCGCCAGGGCGACCGGAAGGAGGATGACGAGGAAGCGGTCGAGCCCCGTCGTCGGCGGCAACGCGGGGAGGGCGCGGAGCAAGCACAGCCCCGCGACCACTCCCCAGACGAAGGCCACGATCACCGCCACCGCGGCGAGGGCCGGCTCGCGCCGTGAGATCCCGGCGCCGACGGCGCCGAGCGCTGCGGCCACCGCGAACGCGCCCAGCACCGCGCGGACCACGATTCCCAGGTCGGGCACGGGGTCAGTCCCGCTGGCCGGCGCAGTCGATGACGATGATCGCCTCATCGCCGATGTTACCGATCTGCCCCTTGTCGAAATTGAAGTCGCTCCGCTTGAGCTTCAGCTCGGTGCCGAAGCCGACTCGCTTCTTCCCCATCGCCTCGATCTCCTTGCCGCCGACGAGCTTGATCGTCACTGGCTTGGTGACGCCGTGCATCGTGAAGTCGCCGGTCACCTCGTAGCCGTCGGAAATCGCCTTCACGGCGGTGCTGCGGAACTCGATCGTCGGAAACTGCTTCGTGTCGAAGTAGTCGGGCTGGCGGAGATGCTCGTCGCGGGCCGCGTTGGCGGTGTCGACGCTGTCGGCCTTGATCGTGAGGGAGAACGTCGACTTCGAGGGCTCCTTCCGATCGAGGGAGAACTTCCCGGAGACGTCGTTGAAGCGACCCTGGATCCAGCTGATGTCGAGGAAGCGGGCCTTGAAGCCGACCGACGAATGGACGAGGTCGTAGTCGTAGTCGTCGGCGGCACGGAGCGATCCGGCGGCGAGGGCGAGAACGATGGCGAACAGGGCAGGGAGACGAGGCATGGGAAGACTCCTCGGACGGGAATGGAACTCACGGGGGGTGGCAGGGGCCGCGGGCCCACATCGATCCAGTCGCCCCCAACGGCGCCGGAGCATACCATCCCCCAGGGCCTGCCGGGCGTGTGTCGCAGCCTTACCCGGCCGGCGCCGCGTCGAGGGCGGCGTCGAGAAACAAACCGCGGTTGGCGCCGAGTACGGCCGCCGAACGCGACACCTCGAGGGCGTGGGCATGCGCCGCCACCGCCGCCGCCCGCCGCGCCGCGGCATCGCGCCCTGCGGCCGACTCGAGGACCGCGACGAAGGCTTGGGGATCGGCAAGCGGACGGACCCACCCCGAGCCCCGGGCGTCGAGATCCTGCCACGGGGTCTGGTCGCTCACCAACACCGGGACGCCTGCCGCGAGCGCTTCGAAGATCACGTGTCCGAAGTTCTCGCCGAGGGTGGGGAAGAGCATCAGGTCGTAGCGGGCGAGGGTCTTGCGGACATCCTCGTGGGGCACCTCCCCCTTCCATTCGATCGTGCATCCGGCCGGCGCCTGGGCGATTGCCCGCTGGCAGGTTTCCCAGTAGGCAAGATCCTCGCGCGGCCCGAGGATGTCGAAGCAGATCGGCTGACGCACCCGACGGATGACGTCGATGGCGTAGAGGAGATTCTTCTTCGGCGACAGTCGGGAGAGGAAACAGACCCGCATCGGCCCCGTACGCTCCGGCTGAACGCCGGGGAGCGGCCCCACCTGTTCGGTGAGATCGGCCGCGATCCTGATCCGCGAGCCGGTCCCCATCACCCGACGGATGTCCTCCCGCTCCAGATCGCTCGATGCCTGCCAGATGACCCCATTGTGGAGTGACAACACCCGGCAGAAGGCGGAGTAAGGCCGCTTCTTCCACGGCTTGAGAGCGATCGCCCCTTTGGAAAACTCCCCCCGCGGGGCGATCACCCAGGGCACGTTCCTGCCGGTCATGCCGAAGCGCCTTGCCATCAGCGGCTGGAGCGAGAAATTCGGATCGAAGAAGCTGTTGAGGTAGACGACGTCGGGATCGACGTCCCGGATCATGCGCGCTATTCCCGAAACGCCCCGCTGCCGATCACCGGCATACATCACCCGGACGCCATCGACGTCGTCCCACCGGCCCGGCTCGATGCCGGCATACGGTGCCTTGTCACCGACGTCGCGATCGCGCGTGAAGATGCGGAAATCGATCGCGTCGCCGAGTTGTGCGGCCATGTTGCGGAGCGTGCGGACCGCCCCCCCCGCCCGGAACGCCGGCCAGTAATGGGGCGCGAAGACGAGGACGACCGGGTGGCGTGACGGCGGTTGTTGGATCTCCATCGGCGACAACACACATGGCTGGCGTGGCTGGCATGGCTGACAGGCTGACAGGCTGAGGACTCGGATGCCCCGCCGGTGAACGCCGGCGCCGCCCGTCTCGACGCGCCGAATCGCAATGGTAGCACGCCTCCGGCGGCCGATCACCCCGACGATCGCAGCGCCGCGTGGAGGATCTCCACCGGATGGAGGGCCGTACGACCGGTGCCATCCTTGATCTGGTGTCGGCAACTCGTTCCCGGCGCGGCGATCAACACGTCGGCCGCCGCATCCCGCACCGCCGGAAAGAGCACGAGCTCCCCGATCCTCATCGAGACGTCGAAATGCTCGCGCTCGTAGCCGAAAGAGCCGGCCATGCCGCAGCAGCCGCTGGGAATCGGCTCGACAGAGTAATTCCGCGGCACCGACAGGGCCGTGACCGTCGGCTGGATCGACGCCAGCGCCTTTTGATGGCAGTGCCCATGGAGGCGGATCGTGCGCGGCTGATCGGTGAAAGACTCCGGGCCGATCCGCCCGGCCGCCGCCTCACGGGCGAGGAACTCGTCGATGAGCAGCGCTCTCCCAGCCAGCTGCCGCGCGGCGGGGATCATGTCGCGTGGAACGAGATCAGGCACCTCGTCGCGGAAGCCGAGGATCGCCGACGGTTCGATCCCCAACAGCGGCGCCTCGTCGGTGATCACAGCGGCGAGCCGGCGGACGTTCTCGATCGCCAGGCCCCGTGCCTCGCGGAGGAGACCCTTCGAGATCTGCGGGCGGCCGCTGGCCACGTGGTCGGGGATCACCACCTCGTAGCCGAGGGCCTCGAGGAGCTCGACGGCCCGAATCCCTACCGGGGCGTCGAGGGTGTCGGTGAACTCGTCGCAAAAGAGGTGGACGCGGCCGAGCCGGCCGGGGCGCCTCGGTCGGCCCCGCATCCAGCGCGAGAGCGTCCTGCCGTGGACGGGCGGCAGCGACCGGCCCGCCGCGAACCCGATCCCCCACTTGAGCAGACCCGAGATCGCTGGGGCACTGATGAGCGTGTTGTAGAGCCAAGGAACGCGCGAAGCCCACTGCATCGCCCGAGCGGTGTCGGCGATGAGCCTCGTCCGCAGCGGGACACCGTGCGCGTCCATCCAATGCTGCTCCCATTCGCTCTTCAGCCTCGCCATGTCGACGTTTGACGGGCACTCGCTCTTGCAGCCCTTGCACGACAGGCACAGATCCATCACCTCGGCGAGCGCCGGCGTCGTCCAGGGATTGGCCCCCGGGCTTCCGGCCGTCGAGGCGAGCGCCTGGCGGAGGACGTTGGCGCGGGCCCTGGTCGTGTCCTTCTCGTCGCGCGTCGCCATGTAGCTGGGGCACATCGTCCCCCCCATCGCGGCCGATTTGCGGCACTGCCCGACGCCGCCACACTTCTCGGCCGCCCGCAGCACCCCCTGGACGGCGTCGAAATTGAACACGGTCTCGTGGCTCGGCTCCGGCTCGCCTGGCACGATCCGCAGCTGCGTGTCCATCGGCAGGGTGTCGACGATCTTGCCGGGGTTGAGGATTCCCTGCGGATCGAACAGCCGCTTCACGCGGACGAGATGCGCGTAGCAGGCATCCCCGACCATCGTGCGGATGAACTCGCCGCGAAGCCGGCCGTCGCCATGCTCGCCGCTGAGGCTCCCGCGGTATTTCCTCACCAGATGCGCGACGTCGGTGGCGACGTCGCGGAACATCTTCAACCCCTCGACCGTGCGGAGGTCGAACAGCGGCCGGAGATGGAGTTCGCCGGCGCCGGCATGGGCGTAGTGGATGCAGTCGATACCATACTTTTCCGCGAGGAGCCGGTCGAAGTCGGCGATGTAGGCGGGCAGGTCGTCGATCGCGACGGCGGTATCCTCGACGATCTCGCGCGGCTTGTTGTCGCCGGGGATGTTTTGCACGAGCCCCTGTCCGGCCCGGCGCAGCTCCCACACCTTGTTGGCATCGTCGCCGAAGAGGCGCGGATAGGCGTGACCGATCCCGGCCGATGCAAGCGCCCGCTCGGTGGCCGCAAGCGCCCGCTCGATCGCCGCCCGATCTCCATGGCGGATCTCGACGACGAGGATCGCACCGGGATCGCCGACGACGAAGCTGCGGTTGCGGGTCTGCTCGGCGTTGCCCTTCGTGCACTCGAGAATCTTCCGATCGATCAGCTCGCAACCGGAAAGCACGGCCCCTTCCGTCACCGCCGCCCCCTTCCCCTCGTGCATGACCACGACGGCCCCACGGAGAGCCTCGTCGACGCTGGCACAATGGGCCACGAGCAGGCCCCCCGGCGCCGGCAGGTCGATCAGCCCGAGTTCGAACTCCACCCCGACAAACAGCGTCCCCTCCGAACCGGCGACGAGCTTACAGGCGTTGAAGGGATGCGGACTCTCCGGGTCGAAGCAGTCGGCGTCCATGAGGGCGTCGAGGGCGTAGCCGGTGTTGCGCCGGGTGACAGCCGCCTTGGGGAAGCTCCGCTCGACCTCCGCCCGGACTGCCGCGTCGCCAAGGAGGTCGCGAAGGCCGCGGTGAATCCGCGTCTCGAGCGTGTCTGGGCCGGCACAGCGGGCGGCGAACTCGGCGGCCGATTCCGCGGCGAAGGTGGCCTCCGAACCGTCGGCGAGAAAGCCGCGCGCGGCGCGGAGATGGTCGCGCGTCGTCCCCCACGCGATGGAGTTCGAGCCACAGGAATTGTTCCCCACCATTCCGCCGATCATCGCCCACGAAGCGGTCGACGTCTCGGGGCCGAAGTACAGGCCGTGAGGGGCGAGGGCCTGGTTGAGGGCATTGCGGACCACCCCCGGCTGAACGCGCACCGTTCGCCGCCCCACGTCGATCGCCACGATCCTGTTCATGTGGCGGCCGGTGTCGACGACGATCCCCCCCCCGACGACCTGACCGGCCAGCGACGTGCCGGCACCGCGCGGAATGATCCCCACCCCCTCGGCCGCGGCGAACCGGATGATCGCGCCGACATCAGCGTCCGTTCTCGGAAACGCCACCGCCAACGGCCGCTCCTGGTACTCGGAGGCGTCGGTGGCGTAGATCGTCCGCGTCGTGTCATCGACGAGCAGCTCGCCGGCAAGCCGCGTGGCCAGCGCCGCCAAACGCTCGTGCAAGCCGGGCGTGACGCGCTGCTCGAGAGCTTGGCGGGAGGGCTTGGGAAGGGCAGTCGTCATGGTGGGAAAAGGCTCGCGCGGGAACCTCGGGCAACTCTCCGGAGCCCGCCTGAGGCGCGAACCAGTATGCGCGGTTTCCCGAAGGCCTGCCCAAGAGCGGGGCAGGAACGGCCGATCGCTCCCGGGGCGCCGGACGGTCCCCCGATTCAGGGCACGGGTGCGGTCGTCACGGCCTTTTTCGGGGAGCGGGCGAGACCGGAGAGATACGGCACGCTCGTGCTCACGAGCCGACCGGCGTCGGGCCCCTCGATGCACAACCCCTGCGCCCAGATATAGCTGTCGATGCCCCGGACGTAGAGTTCCGCTCCCTGGAGGGGCGGCTGGCCAGCCAACACCTCCGGCCACGTCGCCCCAGCGATGTAGGCGTCGGGCCACACCTCGGGCTGGGGATCGTCAAGGAGCGGATCAAGGAGCAGCGGCCGCCTGCCGTCGCTCGTGCTCAGCAACACCGGCACCGTGTGCCCCGCGCCCCCCGTGAGCCAGCGGACATGCCCGACACCGCTGCGGCCGTCGTTGCGGTAGCGGGTGAGTGCCATGTCGGTGGCGCGGACGCAGTCGATGACGCCGCTTTCGAGCGACTGGCGGAGCGTGAGCGTGGGGCCGTAGGAGGAACGGGCTGCAAAGGCATCCCGAGCCTCGATGCAGGCCGCACGGAACGCTTCGGCATCGCTCGCCGTGGGTGCCGTGAGGGGCTCGGCGTGGAGGGTGTCGGCATAGCGGTCAGACCAATCGAAGCCCGCGAAGAAATGGCCACGGTAGACGAAAACCCCCATCAACCGCTCAAGCGAAGCCCGTGGCGTGATCCGGTCGAAGCGGCGGAGCACCTCGCACTGTTGATCCGCGGTGCCGGCCTGCATCGCGCGGAAGAGCGAGTTGAAGAGAAAGCTCGTTTCATACGGCGTCCGCGTGGCCTGCACGAGCATCGAGCGGTTGGGCTCCCCGAGGGCGGCGAAGTAGGCAAGGAACGTCGGCCGCAGCACCGGGGGAACCAGGAGCGCCGGGGGAACCAGGAGCGCCGGGCCGGCCACCGGCTGTTCGGTCTGGAGGGCCGCAAGGAGCTCCTTGGAGACTGCGAAGACCTGCTCCGCCTGCCGCTCCACTTCGAGATAATTGTCGCGGCCATGGAGCGTGAGCATTCCAGCCGGCAGCGAGGACGGGGTGGCTCCGACGACGTACGGCGTTCCCTGCCGATCGGCTGCCTCGAAGCACCCACGGCACAACCGCTGGAAGCGGAGCGCCTCGAGATGGTTTTCCGAGAGGAACACCGTCCAGCGGTGGAGATCGACGATCCGCCACGCGGCGCCGGACAACTCGTGGGCCCAGCGGCGGGCGCCGGCGAGATCGCGGCGCTCGATGGCCGACGACAGCCTCGCCAGACACAAGCCCGGCCAGGTGTCGGCGTCGGCCGGCGGCAGCGCGGCCACGAGATCCTCGGGCCAGGCCCCGTTGCTGCTGGGCTCGAGCCCTTCGAGACGCTCGACGAGTCGTGCGGTCTGTTGAAAAAACCGGTCGGCACCGTTGAGCGCCGCCGTGTGCAGCGCCGATTGGTTCTCCAGATGGGTGACCAGCCGCGATTGGTGCCACGCATAGTCGGCCGTGGCCGAACGGATCGACGCCCTCCCCGCTTCAAGCAGGATCGAGATCGTCGTGCCGGGGCCGCCGTCGAGATCGACCGAGAAGCGCGGCCCGATCTTCTCGAGATCCTTGCGCTCCATCCGGGAGATGCAGCTCCCCTCGGCCACGTTCCGGCTCCCCAGCAGGAGTGGCCGGCTGATCCGGGCAACCGATTGCCACTGCCGATCGAGGTCGACGACGAGCGACGCCGCGGGCAGCGGAGAGAGCACATCGGCCGGCGTCGGGGAGAAATCACCGAGCGGGTGCTCAGTGCCAGCGGCGGAAGATTGATCGGCTGCACGGACCGGATCGCCGGGGAACCGGCGAACGACGAAGCGATCGAAGATGGCGCCTGACAGCACGGCGAGTGCCAGCACCACGAGTGTCCGGAAAGCCCCACCTCTCGCCAGGGGAAACCACGACCGCGACAGTTGGTCCAGGAACACGGCGTGCATCGGCAGCGGCAGCTCTGGTGAGACAACAATTCCCGCTCTTGGCCCTCCAAGGGTAAGCCACCCCCGTCATCTTTGGGAACCCGCGGAACGCTTTTCTTGGCGTTTTTTGCCCCCCTGCCCACCTCCAGAGGATCGCGACAGGTATCCTCCTCCCGGAGAGAAACTCCCGAACAGCGCCCCAGAAGGCACCCGATGAGCGACGTACTCCCCGAGTCCCCCACGGTCGACCTCCGCCGCCTCGGCACCGTCACCGTGGCGACCCTCCTCGACA
Source organism: uncultured Planctomycetaceae bacterium (assembly GCA_903951635.1). Lineage (GTDB taxonomy): Bacteria > Planctomycetota > Planctomycetia > Pirellulales > UBA1268 > QWOP01. The sequence continues at coordinate 6,814 of CAJBCV010000358.1, read as the reverse complement.
AACGCGTGCTCGGGGCACGGGCCACGTCCCTCTTCGAGGACCGGCTCCTGCCCCTCGCCGATGCCCTCGCCGGGGATGGCCTCGTGATCGACTTCTCCCGGGTCACCTACTTCGGGAGCGATTCCTTCGGCCGCCTCGTCGTCTTGGCCGGCCGGGTGGAGCGTGCCCGTGGTTGGCTGACGCTGTGCCATGTCGACGCGAAGATTCGCGAGGTGTTTCGCGTCACCCGGCTCGACACGAGATTCGATATCGCCGACGACCTCGTCACGGCGATCGGCTCGAGTCGGCCGACCGAACCGGGCTGAACGGACGCGAGGCCCATGGCAGGCGAAAAACAGCGGTCGCTGTTCGACGACGACCCACTTCCGGAATCCCCGGCGGCTCGGTCCCCGCGCGCCGAGCCGGTCGCGCCGGCAGCGGTCGCCGCGGAGACCCACACCCTCGCCGCCCGGCTCCCGGCGAACGTCCATCTCGGCACGTCGAGCTGGTCGTTTCCAGGCTGGACGGGCCTCGTCTACGCGCCACGCCACGGCAAGCCGGAGAGCGAACAGCGTCTGGCACGCGGGGGCCTGGCAGCCTACGCGCAGCATCCCCTCTTCGGCAGCGTGAGTCTCGATCGCACGTTCTACGCCCCCCTGCTCGCCAGCGAATACGCCGCCTACGCGGCGGCGGTGCCCGATGACTTCCGGTTTGTCGTCAAGGCGCCGGCCGCGGTCACCGATCCCTTCAAACGGCTCGGCGGCTCGGGACTGGTCAGCAGCGAGAATCCCACGTTTCTCGACGCGGCCACGGCGGCGGCGGTCTGCGTCTCCCCGGCCGTGGCCGGCCTGGGAGCGAAGCTCGGAGCGGTTGTGTTCCAGTTTCCCCCCTTGGGAAGATCGCTCCTCGCCGACGTGCCGCAACTCGTCGCCCGCCTCGTAGCCTTCGTGGCGGCGCTGCCGCGCCCGTGTTCCGACGACCTTCCCCACGGGCCGGCCTTGGCCCTCGAGATCCGTGATCCCGCGCTCGTCTGCGAGGCGCTCGCGGCAGGGCTCCTCGACCGTGGTGCGATGCCATGTCTGGCGGCCCATGCCCGGATGCCGCCGATCGAAGCCCAAGCCGGAGTGTGGCGGATCGATCGCTTTCCCCTCCCGAGCCCGCTGGTCGTCCGCTGGAATCTCCATGCCGGAAAGGAATACGAGGGAGCGAAACAGGAATACTTCCCCTTCGACCGGATCGTCGAGGAGGATCTCGAGACGCGCGACAGCCTCGCCCGGCTCGTGCGCACCCAGGCGCGGTCGGGGCGGACGGTCCTCGTGACGATCAACAACAAGGCGGAGGGCTCAGCGCCGTGGAGCGTCCGCCGCCTCGCCGAGGCGATCGCGGACGGCAGTTGACCGCGCCTCCGAAATCAGTCGCCGGGAAGAAAGACCCACAGCGCCGGCCTGCCGCAGTTGCAGTGCACGGCGCGGCCCAGCAGGCCGAGCCCTGCCGCGCTGAGAAAGACGCTCGTTCGCGCTGCATCCCAGAAGCCGTGCAAGCCCAGCGAGTGCGGGCCGCGCAGCCGCTGGGCGACGCTCGGCACCGGATGGAAGATCGTCTCGACCCACGGCGGCCGATTCCGCTCTCGGTCCTGCAGGTCGTCGAGTGCGGCAATCGCACTTTCCATGCTCCCGCGGGAACAGCCAGTTCCGAGCACCCGCTCATCGACCTCCGTGACGCCACGGCGGCTCGGCGTCGGGAGGAGGAGAAGCCCGAGAAATGACCAGAGCGTGAACCAGAGACTGAAGTCAACGGTGCCGGATGCCGTACCTAGCCGATCGCCACCCACCAAGCAGGCGGCCACCGTGATACCGGTGAGTGTGAAGCCCAGTGCCAAGAGCCGGCCCCGCAGCCAACTCCCGGAACCGACAGCCACGCTTCGCCGCTTCAAAGCCGCCGCAAGCTGAGCGGGCTCGAGCATCTCTCGCCATTTCATGGGCAGCAGATGGAGCCGCGGCACGAGCACGCCGACGATGCCACCGGTGAATCCCTCGTCCTGGCTTTCGGCGACGAAGGTGGCGACGGATTCCTCCGCGCCGGTCGAGCGTTCGTCGCTGGGCGTCACCTCGAGCGGCGCAGCGGCCGAGGCGAGCAGCACACGGCCGCGCAGGAGCAGCAGCATGAGAGCAGCCCCGGCCATGACCACGCCGACGACTCCTCCGAGCCGTCCCGCAGCGAACATCGCGACCGCGGTCAAAGAAAGGAGGGTGGCATGCACCGCGACTCCGCGGGCCAAGCCCGCCAAATACCTTCCCAGCGGCGGATGCGCGCGTGAAAAACGTCGCGGGAGCAGGAATCCTCCACAGAGATCCAGCGGAAATTGGATGGCCACGTAGAGGAGCACGAATGCCAGCAGACCGACGAGCTGCGTTGCCACGGGGGCGTCAGCTGCCGGCAGGACCCGCCCGCTCGCGTTCACGACCAACCCCGCCACGCTGAGCACCACCATCGTGCCAACCGCGGAGATGCCCAGCCACAACCGCGCCCGGCCATACCCCGGAAGCATTTCGGCGGAGTTGGCCGGCTCGGGCGGCTTCACAGACTTCGCCCGCTGCATCGCCTCGGCCGTCTTCCGAATGCCGCGGAGCATCCCACCGAAGACGATCTCGTGAAGCGGGACGACGGCATACCAATAGAGAATCCCGATCAACCCCCTCGGCCTGTAGAGGGCCGTCATCTTGAGTTCGGTGGGAGCTTCGGCCACACCGCCGGCCGGCTGGATCTCGAACTCGAGCTTCGCTTCTCCGGGCAATTTCATCTCCGCCCGGAGCGAGAGCGAACGGTCTCGATCAATGCCGACCACCCTCCAGAAATCGAGCGTCTCGCCGAACTCGACGTTTTCTGGATGACGCCGGCCACGGCGCAACCCCGGCCCACCGACAAGCGTGTCCATCCAGCCCCGCAGTCGCCAGAGCATGTCGCCGGCATACCAGCCGTTCCCCCCGCCAATCCGGCAGACCGCGGCGAACACACTCGCCGCATCGGCGTCGATTTCCACCGACCGGCGGTCGGAGAAGACGGTGCCACCGGCCCACGAAGGGTCGCCCGGGATCGGGCCGGCGACGCTCCACCTCGTCTCAACCGCCCCGGCCTCGACCTTTCGCAGCGCCCTCTCGATCGCCTCCCGAGCCCCGAGCGCCGCGTGAGGCATGAGCCGCTGAGCATCGTCGTTGGTGAGCACGACCCGGTTTCTCAAGCCCTCGGCCAAGGGCCGGGCGATCCGATACGACACGGGCGTGACGAGGTTGATCCACAGCGAGCTCAATCGCGGCGTGAGCACAGGCACCGGCATGATCAGCCGCCGCGGGAGGTGAAGCTCCTCGGCCATGATCTGCATCAACTGCTGATAGGGAAAGACGTCCGGACCACCGATCTCGAGCGTACATCCGGCCGACTGGGGCACCTCGAGGCAGCGAACAAGCCAGTGGAGAACGTCCTCGATGGCAACCGGCTGGCATTCCGTCTTCACCCAGCGCGGAGTGACCATCACGGGCAGCCGCTCGACGAGATAACGGAGAATCTCGAAGGAGGCCGATCCGGCTCCGATGATCATCGCGGCACGAAAGGTCGTCACCGGCACGTTTGTTGCCGCGAGTTCCAACTCGACTTCGCGCCGAGATCGGAGGTGGACGCTCAGATCGGGGCCCATTTCACCGAGGCCGCCGAGATAGACGATCCGCGACACTCCGGCCCGGGCGGCGGCGCGGGCGAAGGACGCGGCCAACGTCCGATCTCGCTCGGCATACGCACCGCCCGTCGACTCCATGGAGTGGACGAGGTAATAGGCCACTGAGGCTCCGGCCATTTGACCGGCGAGAGAGTCCTCCGCGGAGGCGTCACCGGCGACGATCTCAACGGCGGGGTGCGATCGCCACGGTTTTTGATCGAGCTTCCGGGGTGCCCGGACGAGGCATCGAACGCGGTAGCCGGCCTCGAGGAGGGCGGGCACGAGCCTCCCCCCGACGTACCCCGTCGCCCCGGTGACAAAAACAGTCTCATGCCGGCGGTGAAGGCTCGTCGGAGGCACGCTGGTGGGCCCTTTCCACTGGTCAAACGATCTGGAGGCCATAGAGTTGTCCCGCGTCGAATGCTGTCTGAGCAGGACGCTTCAGACTCTCTCCTAGGAACCGCACACCATGGCGAATGACAACCAACTCGATTGGTCTGACCTTGCGATCGGGCTCTACGACCGTCTGACAGGTCGGAAGGCCGAGATCACCTACGAGTTCGACAACATGCATGTGAAAATCCCCAGCGGCACCGGTCCTTCGGCCACGCATGCCGAGTGGATCCTTCACGGCACCATGAAGATCCGCACCCGCGATCTGGGCACGTGAAATGTCCGCCAAGGCAGACAGCGGTCCGACGCCGATGGCTGCCCTGCAGATCGAGGGCCACCTCAGTGGCAGCTGTGACGGTCGTCCGATCACGATCACGGCCGATGGTGGTGGGATTTGCCTCACGGTGGATTCCGTCCGTTCGGCGTGGCGACTGCGGAGGCAACTGCCGGCGCTCCAAGGCGTGCTCGGGGCTCTCGGTCGTGGGCAGGTCCCGATCCGGATGAGAATCGGCCGGATGGGAGCGTTTCCCGTCCCCGCGATACCGGACTGGATGCCTCGGTGGGCCCTGCGACTGGCAGGACTTCGGTAAACTCGCCCTCCGGAAAGACCCCCAGGGCGACTCTTTGGACGCAGCCGTTGAGACGTCTGCTCCGACCGGATGTCCGGATGGAACGCCGCGGGGTCGGCAGCGGGCGACGTCGGATTCACCGGCAACGGGCACGCTGTCTTCAGCCCGCGTCCGAGGAGTGAGCGATGGTGGATCGAGCGTCGATGCGGCTTTCGATGGTGGTAAGTCCACCGACCGACCGGCACCTCGAGTGGGCCGCGCAGGTCGGCGTCAGCGACATCGTTATTCCCTATCCGGGGCTCGACCCGGCCGCGCTTGCCGCCACCTGCCGCCGAATCGCCTCCTTCGGGATGCGCTGCACGCACGTCGAGCGCAAACTCCCTCACCTCGGCCTCGTCCATGGCCTTCCCAACCGTGACGAGCAGGTGGCGGGGATCAAGACGCTGTTGCGCCACATGGCCGAGCATGGCATGGAGGTGCTCTGTTACAACTGGATGCCCGACGAGGACTGGCAGCGGACCAGCGCCGTCGCCCCGGCCCGTGGTGGCGCCAAGGCGACCGCCTTCCGGCTCGCCGACATCGGCGCCACATCGCGGCCGACGGTCACCGATGCCGACGGCCTCCCCTCGGTGCGGACATCCGCTGATAAGCTCTGGGAGCATCTCCACCGCTTCCTCGACGAAGTCGTGCCGGTGGCGGAGGCGTGCGGGATCAGGCTCGCGCTCCATCCCGACGATCCACCGCTCGACGAGTTTGCCGGCCAGCCGCGGATCATGCACACCAACGCCGCGCTGCTGCGAGCCACGAAGCTCGTCCCGTCGCGCGCCAACGCCATCTGCTACTGCGTCGGCTCGCTCCATCCGGCCGGTGAGGACGTGATCGCCGGGATCGCGGCCCTCGGTGACAAGATCGCCTTCGTTCACGCCCGCAATGTCCGCGGCACGGCCGACGACTTCGTGGAGACCTGGCACGACGACGGTGACATCGACATGCCGGCGGTGTTCCGGGCGCTGAAATCCATCGGCTACGCAGGCACCGTCCGCCCCGACCACGCTCCGAGCATGTCGGGCGAGAGCAACGACACCCCCGGCTACGAAATGCTCGGCCGCCTCTTCGCCGCCGGCTATCTCAAGGGGCTCTTTGACGCGGCGTGAGGCGGGCAGGGCCCCGCTGGAGATCAGGCTGCCGCAAGCGGCAGAAGTTCTTCCCGATCGATCTCCGGTTGACCGAGAGACCGGAGCAGGTTCGCAAAAAGTTCCGGATCGAACTGCGATGGATCGGTGATCTCGACGCCGATCGGTCGCCCGTCAGCCGAGCGATCGACAAGCAGTACCTCGTCGATACGCTCGGTCGATGCCACCGAATCACCCTGCTGTCGCGGCAGTTGCAGGTAGGCAGCAATCGGCCGGCCGCGCCGATACGTCACTTTGAGTGAGACTCGTTTCATGTTGACGTCTCCTTGTAGGCTGTGATCACGATGATCACCCGATCAACCTCATCCGGCTCCACCACCACTTCCCAGGCATCGCCAAGATGCGTCGTCGCGATGACCCACCTTCCGCCCCTTGAACCGACCCGAAGGCCATCGGCGTCTTCCATCATCAAGCGAAGATCGGCTTCCGAGAATCCACGGTCTATCATCCTGTCCTGCAGGTGAGCGCACAACTCAAGCTCAAAGTTCCACCACGCCGGCCAGTTGCTCTGTGGCATCGACAGCCCTTCTTCGATGGTTTGCCAGGACATCTTATCCCCTGCCGCCGGCATCACCCCTCCCGGAACTCACCTTGCGGCGAAAAAGCACCCCTGGGCCGTACCTGCTGCACCTCGAGGTGCTCCGCGATCGCATCGCTGACGCCGAGCGCTATCCTTTCAACCTCCCCGCCGTCCGGGCCTTGAGCGTGCTGCCGCTCCATCCGCAGGTCACGTTTCTCATCGGCGAGAATGGCGCGGGCAAGTCGACACTCCTCGAGGCGATCGCCGTCGCCTCCGGGCTCAACGCGGAGGGGGGCAGCCTGAACTTCACCTTCGCCACCCGGGCGAGCCACTCCCCGCTCGGCGAGTGCGTCCGACTGGCCAAGGCGCTGGCGCGGCCTCGCGACAGTTACTTCCTCCGGGCCGAGACGTTCTACAACGTGGCGACCGAGATCGAGCGGCTCGATCAGGG
>CAJBCV010000357.1 GCA_903951635.1 uncultured Planctomycetaceae bacterium | reverse complement strand
GCGGCATCCCGAGACCCTCAAAGCCCGCAGCCGAGGTCTGGATCAACCCGCCCGAAAACGTGGCGATCCCACGCGCGATTCAGCTCCCAAGCGACACTAATTTCGTCACGCAGGTGTCTCAAAGTCATTGACACGTTCCGCGCCTTTGCCGAAAGCGTTTCCAGGCGAAAGAGGTTCAGCTCGCCGCGATGCGTCGCCAGCGCCGATGCGGCATCGTCTGAGAGAGTTTTCAGTCCGGAAAAGTCGAGCTTTCCCTCATGCTTCGCCAGTTCGAGAGCGGCTCCCGGCGTGAGAGTGCCGATGTCCAGAGTGAGCCAGCCACGGTGCTTCGCAAGTGCGGCGGCTGCCTGGTCAGTGAGTGATGTCTGATATTTCAGGCTGAGCAGTCCATCATGCTTAGCTAAGGCCTCGGCCAACTCCGGCGACAGATCCGTACACTCGCCGATGATAAGTGCGTCTTCGTGCTTTGCCAGAGCCTCCGCAACCTCTGGCGAGAGCGTCAAAAGGCTCGGCAAAACAAGCCAGTCTTTGAGCTTCGACAACGCCTCGGCGTCCTCCAGCGACAAGGTATTCAGGCTGTGGAGGCCAACCGAGCCGTCGTGCGTCGCCAGAGCCTCGGCAACTCCCTCCGACAGTGTCGTCAGCCCACTGATAACCAGCGAACCCTTGTGCTTTGCGAGCACCTCGGCGGCTTCTTTCGTCAGTGTCGAGACCTCAAAGTTGATTTCTCCGCTGTGCTTTGCCAGTGCTTCGGCGAGTTCCGGTGTCAGCACGTCGATTTCACGGAGGTAAAGCGCGCCATCGTGCCGAGCAAGAATCTCTGCAGTCTCTGGGGTGAGAATAGTCCCGCGGTCGAGGAACAGGGCGCCCTTCGTCGTGGCGACCAGCTCGGTTGCTTGCTCAACACTCAACGGCTTGATCTCCTCGGTATCGTCCTGACCGAACGCCGGCACCGCCATCGCCACGGCCGCGGCCATGAATGCCCAACGCATATTTCGTCTCCTCGCAAGGACCGGGCCAGCCGGCCTGGTGAAATCCACCTCGAATACTCTACGAGTTCTACAAGCCCCGACGACAGGCCATCACTAACTGACGCAGGAAACGCAGCCGCGACTTCGTCGGCCCAAGTCTTACTTTGGCCAGCATACGACGCCTCCCAAAAATACGCGCCGAGGTCACCGCTTCTTATACTTAATCTTGTTCAATTCGTCGGCACTATTAAAGCGATCAAAAATGTACCAACGACTTCCGCAAGGGGATGGCGGTGGTGGGCGATCACCGGTCACGGGCAAATACTTCCGGTTGTCGCCGATCTCCTCCGAGTGCCCGGCAAGCGAGGCAGGCCACACAGGCGTCCGGATGTCCTCTTCGCGGATCGCGGATACGACAGTGAGGCGACTCGCAACGCCCTGCGTGCAAAGGGCATCGAGCCCGTCATCGTTCGTCGCGGAGAGGATCACGGAAGCAGCCTCGGGCGAATGCGATGGATCGTCAAGCGAACGATCGGTTGGACCAAGGCCTTCCGCCGCATCCGAGTCCGCTACGACCGACTCCCCAGCATTCAGCACGTCTGAATTGAGATCGCCGCAGCCATCATCTGCTTCCGCACCGCAACGCGGTGGGGAATTTCGCTCGGGTAGGTTTTGTCAGGACTTATAAATCAGGCTCCCCGGCAGAATCCGTGGGTGAAAAAGGGGCTTGAGAGCGGTCCTTCCACGGGCATTACGAGAGCCCCTCTGGGCTGATTGCTACCGTCAGCGGCTTTCCAGTTCGGATGGATCG
>CAJBCV010000356.1 GCA_903951635.1 uncultured Planctomycetaceae bacterium | reverse complement strand
TCCGCGCCGCTATCGCTTTCGCCCTCCGGGCTGCGCTCACCGGCGAGGCCGGCTCTCGGAGCACGGGCGACCCCTCGCTGCAACGCAAAGCGTTGTGTGGCGGGCTTCCTGACGGAGCAGAGGACGAGGCCGGGGTCGGCGAACGCTCGAGGAGTCCCCGATCGCGCCTACCGCTTCGAACGGCTCGCGTGACTTTTCTAAAGCCATGCGGGGCGACGAGACTTTTGCCGCCCCGGCCGACGGCACCACGCACAGCTTCGACACCCGCGAACCGCCTTGGCTGAAGCTCAGCACACACCTCGTCAACCACTCACTCCGGGTACAGCCCCGGGACCGAGAGGTAGCGTTCGCCGAGATCGGGGAGAACGACAACGATCATCTTGCCCGCGTTCTCCGGGCGACGGGCCACCTGGATCGCGCCCCAGGCGGCAGCGCCGCAACTGATGCCGCACATCAGCCCCTCGCGCTTGGACATCTGCCTGGTCATCTCTTTGGCATCCTCGTCGTCAACCTTCACGACTTCGTCGATGACCTTGAGATTGAGCACCCCGGGGATAAACCCGGCGCCGATCCCCTGGATCGTGTGACGGCCCGGCTTGATCGGCTCGCCGGCGAGCTTCTGCGAGATCACGGGGCTGTTGAGCGGCTCGACCGCAATGACCTTCAGGCCGGGCTTGTAGGCCTTGAGCACCTCGCCACAGCCGGTGATCGTGCCCCCGGTGCCGACGCCGCAGACAAGGATGTCGACCTTGCCATCGGTGTCGGCCCAGATCTCCTCGGCCGTCGTCCGCCGATGGATCTCGGGATTGGCGGGATTATTGAACTGCTGCGGCATGAAATACTGCGGGCTCGACTTCGAGACATCCTCGGCGTGCCGCACCGCTCCCGGCATCCCCTCGGCGGCCGGCGTGAGCACCAGTTCGGCACCGAGGGCCTTGAGCATCCGCCGACGCTCGAGGCTCATGCTCTCCGGCATCATCACCCGCAGTTTGTAGCCGCGGGCGGCGCAGACATAGGCCAAGCCGATGCCGGTGTTGCCGCTGGTCGGCTCGACGATGATCGTGTCGGGGCCGATGCGGCCGTCCTGCTCGGCAGCGTCGATCATCGCCGCGGCGATCCGATCCTTCACGCTCCAGAGCGGGTTCATGTTCTCGATCTTGCCGATGACATCCGCGACGCAGCCTTCCGTCACCCGGCGGAGGCGCACCAGCGGCGTGCGGCCGATGCACTGCGTGATGTCATCGCGGATCCCTGCCGACTGCAGCGTGCTCATGGCTGGCGTCCCCTTGCGGTGTGAATCATCACAATGTTCATTGTCTTTTGTCAGAATCGATTCAGAAAAGTTACGCCGACAGGGCGGTCTGCGTCAACATGACATTCCCACGGCGTCTTCCGCCGCACCATGGTGGCGCTGCCGCCGGTCGCCGGAAGCGGATGCGATCACCCTCAGCGCATGAAGAAGGGGGCGCCACCGGACGCCCCCTTCCCCTGCGTTCACAGTCTGGCGTGGCCTCCGAAATCGGGGCTCACGGCAGCCGCTTGACGCGGATGTTCTTGTAGCGGACCTCGCTGCCAGGATCGTGGGCCTGAAGGGCGAAGGTGCCATTGGAGAGCTTGCGGGTCCCCGTGACACCGTCCGGCTCGACAAACTCGAACAGCACCTTCCCGTCGACGGTCACGGTGATCTGCTTGTCCTTCACCATCACCTCCTCGGTGAACCAGGTGTTGTCCTTGGCCGGCGGGACGAAGTTCTTGACGACGTTGTAGATGCTTCCGGTGCGGACCGGATCCCCCTGCGAGTTGTTGACCTGCATCTCGTAGCCGTCAGCCGGCCATCCATCGGGCTGGAACTTCGTGTGGAAGAAGATGCCCGAATTGGCGTTCGGCTTCGTCATCACGTCAGCCTTGAAGTGGAAGTTTTTGAAATCGGCCGGCTTGGCCGCATCGGCACCGACGTAGAACAGGTGGCTGCGCGGGCCGTGACAGACGATCTGGCCGTCCTCGACCTTCCAGCTCTGGGGGTTCTCGTTCACCTTCCAACCTGCCAGGCTCTTGCCATCGAAGAGCGGCTCGAAGCCGGCCTCGTCGGCCCGAACCGACCCGACGGTAGCTCCAACGGCAACCACGAGGCTGCCGAGGACCATCACCGCGGCCATGATGCCGCGCCCACGAACCACGATCGGCCCACCTGCGTATCGCATGAACGTTCTCCGCCCCGGAAATGGAAAGGACACCATTGACCCAATCGTCACTCGAACGACCCCGGGAGCATACGCCGGTGACCGCAGCCACGCCAACCTCCACCCCGACGCGCGTCGTGGCGGGCACGCTTCCCCCGGCAGCCCGCGCCGCGCTCGACGCCGCCGGGCTCAACCACCGCCCCGTCCTCGTCTCGATCGACACCGACGTGTCGCTCGACGGGGAGCCGCGGCAGGAGTGGCTTTTTGTCACCCCTGACCATCTCTCGGTGGTCCGTGACGGGCTTTCGCCGGCGGGGGAAGGGGCTTCCCTGGTGGCCCCCCCTCGGAAGGCTGATGACGGGTCCGGGAAGGTGCTGCGCGTCATCGCGTGGACGAATGTCGCGCAGGTGCGCACCAGCTCCGGCGTCGGCGGTGGGATGCTTCAGGTGAAGACCGACGGCGACTGGGTCGATCTCCTCCGCTATTCCAATGCCCTGGCGACCCGCTTTCACAAGGTGTCGCGGGCCCTCGAACAAGCGCGCGAATGCCCGCGCACCCCCGAGGGGCAGATCGAGCTCCCGGCGTCGTTTCCCGGAGTCAGCGGAGGGATTGCGGCGCCAACCGATGCCGCGGCCAGCGCCCCCCTCGTGGCCGGGCCCGCCGCAGAAGCCGCGCCTGGAGACACGTCGCCCGCCGACGATGAACTCGCCGCCGTGCTCGATCCCCCCCGCTGTGCCTCCTGCGGCCTGCGGAAGACGACCCGCGAGGAGTCGTGTCCGCGCTGCATGCAAAAGGGGCGGATCCTGGCCCGCGTCAGCGAACTTCTCCGCCCGCATGCGCGCGGGGCCGTGGGCTTGTGTCTGCTGACGCTCCTGGGCGTCGTCGCGGAACTCGTGCCGCCGAAGCTCCAGCAGTACATGGTCGACGACGTTCTCTCCGCCCGGGCGCTCGAGCAGACCGGCGTCGACGCGCTCCCCGACTTCAAGACCGCGTTGCTCGTGGTCGTGTTGGCGCTGGCCTTCTCCCGGATCCTCCTCTCGATCGTCGGCGTGTTGAAGGGGCGGCTTGCCAACGCGATCGGCACCGGCCTCACCGGCACGCTCCGCCAGGAGATGGTCAACAAGCTCCAGGATCTCTCCATCGCCTACTACGACCGGCATCAGGTCGGATCGATGATCAGCCGGGTGGCCCACGACAGCGAGGTGCTCCACGGGCTCATGCACCAGATCACCGGGGGCTTCCTCCTCCAGATCGTGCAGCTGGTGGGGGTGGGGGCGATGCTCGTCTGGATCAACCCCAAGCTCGCCCTCTTCACCCTCATCCCGGTGCCGCTGGTGATCCTCGGCTCGTGGGTTTTCTGGCGGCATGTCTACCCGCGCCACTACCGGCTGTGGGACGCCTCGAGCAAGCAGATGGCCGCGCTCTCGGGGATGCTCTCGGGGATCCGCGTCGTCAAGGCTTTCGCCCAGGAGCCGCGGGAGCGGGAGAAGTTCGCCACGGCCAGCGACCACCTCTCCAACTGGCGGCTGTGGGTCGAGCACACCAACTCCACCTACTCCGCGGCGATGCAGATCGTCTTCGGCCTCGGCGGCCTGATCGTCTGGTATGTCGGTGGCCGCGACGTGATCGCCGGAGAGATGTCGCTCGGCCAACTGATCGCCTTCCTCGCCTACCTGGCGATGTTCTACGCGCCGCTCGGCGCCCTCTCGAACTTCACCACCTGGCTGACGAGCTTCCTCTCCGGGAGCCAGCGCGTCCTCGAGCTCCTCGACACGCCGGTGTCGATCGCCGAAACGAACCATCCAAAGGCCTGGGACGACCCCCAAGGGGCGATCCGCTTCCGGAATGTCACCTTCGGCTACGACCGTAACCAGCCGGTGCTCCGGGACGTCTCGTTTAACGTCGCGCCAGGGGAGATGATCGGCATCGTCGGCCGGTCGGGATCGGGCAAGACGACGCTGGTCAATCTCCTCGGCCGCTTCTACGAGGCCCAGGAGGGCTCGATCGAGATCGACGGGATCGACATCCGGAGGCTCTCCACCAAACAGCTCCGCGAGCGCCTCGGGATTGTCTTCCAGGATTCGTTCCTGTTCCGCGGGACGATCTGGAAGAATCTCTCCTACGGAAGGCCGCAGGCGACGCTCGAGCAGGGGCTCGAGGCCGCGAAGGCCGCCGGCGCCCACGACTTCCTCTGCCGTCAGCCGCTCGCCTACGAGACCCTCCTCGGAGAGCACGGCGCGGGGCTTTCCGGCGGCGAGAAGCAGCGGCTCTCGATCGCCCGGACGCTCCTCTACGATCCGCGGATCCTCGTCCTCGATGAGGCAACGAGCAACATCGACGCCGAAGCCGAGAAGGCGATCCAGGAAGCGCTCGCGGTGCTCGTTCGCGGGCGGACGACGATCGCCATCGCCCACCGGCTCTCCACGCTCCGCAACGCCGACCGGATCCTCGCCTTCGACCGCGGCCGCCTCGCGGAGCAGGGAACCCACGCCGAGCTCCTCGCCGCCGACGGGATCTACGCGCGGCTGGTGCGGATCCAGACGCAGGTCACGAAGCAGCCGACGATCGACACGCTCCTCGTGGAGGAGTCGGCAAAGCCCGCTGCCGCGCCGCCTGCCGAGCCGGCTGTCGCCGCGGTGGAAGCTCCTCCCGCCACCAGGCCCTCCAGCGGAGCGATCCGCTGGCTCGAGCCGGGCACCCACCATTTCCTCATCGGCCCGCACGACCGGATC
>CAJBCV010000355.1 GCA_903951635.1 uncultured Planctomycetaceae bacterium | reverse complement strand
GCGCTTCGTCTGGGGCGCGGGAAGCCGTGGCAGGGAGCGACCGGCGGCGGGCTGATCGGAGGACTGTTCCTCGCCATCAGGGCCGCGCAGCAGGCGAGCGCCAAGGTGCTGGGCGTGGAGTGCGTTGTGGCCGTGCTCATCCTGACGCTCGTGCTCGCGATGCCCCCGGTGACCCGGGAAAGAGCCACCCTCGGGGGCTGCGTCGTCGTCCTCGCATCGCTCCTCGCCTACGCCAGCCTGGCGCTGTGAGACGGGCGAGGGGAGGCGGGAATGCCCCTGGCGCCAAGCCGCGCCGTTGGCGTCGTCCCCCGGCGCTGTATGCTCTTGCCTCGTCCCTCCGGCACCCGTCCTCCACCGAAAGGAATCCCCTCCGATGCCCCACTTCCACATCCAGGGCGAATCCGACGTCTTCGACGATGCCGAGCATGTCGAGGTGCAGGGGGAGATGAGCCCGTACGGCTTCGTCACCGCGGAGCGGATCGACGAGAAGACGGTGCTCCTCAGCGAGGTGGCGCTTTCGAACCTGCAGAGCTTCGAAGGGATCCTCTTCCAGGTCGAATACGAGGAGGAGGGAGAGGACGGCGAGGAGTCGATCGTCCTTCGCCAGGTGCAGATGTTCTTCTGGCCGTGGGACGACGACGAGGAGTTTGCCGACGAGGACGAGGTCGACGGTGAAGACGCCGAAGGCGCCGATGGCGAGAGCAACGGCTCGATCACCTGAGCGGGATCACCGTCGCTGGAGGCACTCGGGGTTTTCGGGGAGCGTCTGGAGTCGGTGCGACTCCTCGAGGAGGAAGTCGGGGAGCATGAACGGCTCGTAGCCGACGTGCTGCCAGCGCATCCGCCCGTCGGCGGCGATGAAGCAGGTGGCATGGAGCGGCTTCCCTTCGAAATCGTCCCAGGCATCGAGGGCGCGGAAGGCCGCGCCATCCGTACCGGAGTGGACGGGGTAAGGGAGCGTCTCGCCGGCATCCCGGATCTCGGTCGGTGAGTCGGTGCTCACGATCACGACCGGAAGCCCCGCCTTCTCGAAGGCGGCAGCCTTGTCGACGAAGGCCTTCACCTGCTGATTGCAGTGGGTGCAGGCCTGGCCGAGGGTGAGGATCACCACGTGCGGCCGGCCGCGGAGCGAGGCCGCCGCGACCGGCTCCCCGGCGACGCTCACGGCGCTCCAATCCCCGGCCTGCCAGGCCTGCCACTGCGCCGGCCCGAGCGTGGCGAGATCGGGGCGCACGCCGGTATCCGTGGCCGGAGGGGCGGGCGTTCGCCAGTCGCCGGCGACGCCGGCCGCTTCGGCGAGGGGCGCGAGCCGACGGAGGGTGGGGAGATCGGTGTCGGCGTGGCCGGCGAGCTTTCGCACTTCCTGGAAGGTGGCGAGGGCTTCGTCGCGCCGGCCGGCGCTCCACTGCATCCAGGCAAGGAGGGCCCAGGGAGCGAGTTGGTGCTTCTCGGCGTCGGCCAGCCCCTTGGCGATCTCGCACGCCTTGGCGGGGTCGCCGAGGGCGAGGTGGATCGACGCCAGGCGTGGCTTGTCGATGTCGCCGACGTCCGGAAGAAGTGGCTTCGCCTCCTCTGTCCGGCCATGGGCGAGATGATCGCGGAGGCGCAGCTCGGCGAGCGGGCGACGGAGGGCCTCGAGCTTCTCGGAGAACGGCTGCATCGCGTCGGCCATCGCCTTGGAGATCTCGGCCGCGGATTGGTTGTTTCCACGGGCGGTGGTCTCGGCCTTCGTGGCGGCGTCGGTCCGCTCGGTCCGCAGCCGGGCCTCGATCGCGGCCAGTCGTTCCAGCGCCGCATGCCCGGCATCCCGGTCGCCGCGGCCGTAGCCTGCCAGGGCGAGCAGTTGCTCGCGTCGCCACTGGTCGTCGAAGTCGCGCCCCGGCTCGAGGTAGGGGGTGTCGGCGAGGCAGGCCGCCACGTCCCACAGTTCCCAGCGGAGGATCGTCTCGAAGAGCCGGTCGCGGCCGTATTGCCAGGCGCTGCCGTTCTCATCGAAGGTCTGCGCCGGATCGGGCTTCACCTCCTTCGACCGAGCGATCCGCGGCATCGCCACGAGATTCGCGGCGATGGCCAGCGCCTCGCGCACCCGGCCGACATGGTTGAGCGTGCGAACGAGCCATTCGCTGTTGTGGGCAAAGTTGTGGATCTGATCGGGATAGAGGTGGGCGCGGAGCATCTGGGCATGATCGACCCGGGCCGCCGCCTCCTGCTGCCACGCCGCGTCTTGCCAGCGCTGGAGTTCGGAGAAGGTGTGGCCCGGCATGTGCCACATGTGGGCGACTCCGGGGGCCGACTGGCCGCAGGAGGCCGCCGAGCGGAGCGCCTCGGCGGGGCGCGAGCCGTCCCAGAGATGGATGAGGTAGTGATGGATCGGGTGGAGCGGCGCCTTGGCGAGGACCTGGAGGGCGAGGGCGTCGACGGCGAGCGGGCTGGTCACGGGGAGGCCGAGGCGGCTCTT
>CAJBCV010000354.1 GCA_903951635.1 uncultured Planctomycetaceae bacterium | reverse complement strand
GCGGACGCACGAGGAGTATGCCGCGCAGGAAGGATACTTCGGGGCCGGGAGCACGCCGGTGGTGGCCGGAGGGCTCGTGATCGTCAACGTCGGCGGAACGAAGGTCGCCGGGAAGAAGGCCGACTGCGGCGTCGTCGCCTTGCGCCTCGACTCCGGTGAGCCGGTGTGGGCGGCGACGGCGGAGCCGGCGAGCTACGCAGCGCCGGTCGCGATCGACGTCGACGGGGCGCCGCGGGTCGTGATGGTGACGCGCTACCAGTGCCTCCTCCTCGATCCCGCCACCGGGAAGATCGCCTGGAACTTTCCCTTCGGGATGCGTGGGCCGACGGTGAACGCCGCCACGCCGGTGCTCGGGGAAGCCGGTCACCTCCTCGTCACCGCGTCGTACGGCATCGGCTCGGTCTATGCCGCGTTTGATGGCCGGGACGTGAAGCCGGTGTGGGACGGCGTCGACAGCCTCGCCACGCAGTACTGCACGCCGGTCGTCGTCGGCGACCATGCCTATTGCCTCGACGGCCGCGAGGATGGCCCGCCTGGCGATCTGAAGTGCGTCGACGTGGCCACCGGCAAGGTCGTGTGGATCGAAAAGGGGTTTGGCTACGGAACGCTCCTGGCGGCCGATGGGAAGCTGATCGTCGTCCGCAATGACGGGAGCGTGAAACTCGTGAAGGCGTCGCCGAAGGGCCCCGAAGTTCTCGCGTCGGCCCGCCCGCTGACGGGAAGCGTCCGCGCGCTTCCCGCCCTCGCCGGCGGCCGGCTCTACCTCCGCGACGACAAGACGCTCGTCAGCCTCGACGTCGGCAAGTCACCGTGACCGTCCCTTCCTTTCCCCTCCGCAGCCGCGGGGTGGATGTGCTTCTCTGCCCGTCAGGGTCGCGAAGCGGTACGCTGAGAACATCGACCCAGCTCACGACCGAGGTTTCCTGATGTCGTTCTCCTCCGATCTCCGCGTTCTCTGGCACATGCTCTTTACCCCGATCAAGGGGGCGACGCATGCCGATCGGCTGAAGAGTTTTTACGAGGGGCAGGCCGCCGACTACGACGGCTTCCGTGAGCGGTTGCTCAAGGGGCGAAGGGAATTGCTCGCGAGTCTCGCGCCGGCCGAGGGGAGCGTGTGGGTCGATCTGGGCGGCGGAACGGGGGCGAATCTCGACGCCGCGCCGTGGCTTTCCAAGTGCCGGAAGGTGTACGTCGTCGATCTCTGCGAGCCACTCCTCGAGGAGTGCCGGCGGAGAATCGAGGCGCGGGGATGGAAAAACGTCGAGACGGTCGTGGCCGATGCGACGACGTTCAAGCCCGCCGAGCCGGTCGACCTCCTCACCTGCTCCTACTCGCTGACGATGATCCCCGACTGGTTCGCCGCCATCGATCAGGCGAAGTCGATCCTCCGCGACGGCGGCACGATCGGCGTCGTCGACTTCCACGTGTCGCGGAAGTATGTCCCCGAGGGGCGATCGCGTCATTCGTGGCTGACGCGCTCGCTGATCCCGATCTGGTTCTCGACCGACAACGTCCACCCCAGCCCCGATCACCTCGCCTATCTCACCCGGCACTTCGAGCGCGTGTCGCTCGATGAGGGGATGGCGAAGCTCCCGTACGTCCCCTTTCTGCGGGCTCCCTATTACCGCTTCGTGGGACGCAAGACCACGCGGTA
The DNA here is from genome assembly GCA_903951635.1 of uncultured Planctomycetaceae bacterium. Classification (GTDB taxonomy): domain Bacteria; phylum Planctomycetota; class Planctomycetia; order Pirellulales; family UBA1268; genus QWOP01. Next base: position 560 of record CAJBCV010000354.1, on the reverse strand, counting down.
GGGCCGAGCGAGGCTCACGACAAATTGTCGACCTCGAATCCCTTCCGGTAGTGACGCCGCAAGAGGGCGTTGGCCTTGTCGTGGTTGGGGATCGTCATCGCTGCCGGCTGCCAGCGGAGTTCGTCGCCGGGGAAGCGGTTGGCGAGCGTGCCGAGGAGGACGGTCTCGGTGAGCGGGCCGGCGTAGTCGAAGCCGCAGGTCGTCGGAGCGCCGCCGAGGCAGGCATCGACGAAGAGGTGGTAGTGGTTGCCATCCGGGGCGGCCTCGATCTTCGTGTCGGCGAAGTCCTTGACGGGGAGGAGCGTCGGCATCGCCACGTGGGGAAGGAGGATCGCCCCCTTCTCGCCGAGGAAGATCGAGCCCTGGTCGGGGAGCGCAATCCGCTTCCCGTCGGCGCCGTCGAGCGGCCAAGCGGTCGTGTCGGGCATCTTTCCACCGTCGTACCAGGTGAGCACGAAGCCGTCGGTGGTGTACTTCCCCGCTGGGAAGGTGAAGCGGGTCTCGTTCTGCATCCCGAACGACTCGGCCGGAGCCGCCGAGCTCTTGGAGAGGAGCGAGCG
>CAJBCV010000353.1 GCA_903951635.1 uncultured Planctomycetaceae bacterium | reverse complement strand
GACTCGGCTGAGGCTCAGCGGCGACTCCAAGACGTCGTCGCCCGCTATCGGAAGGCCGCACCGCAGCTCGCCGACTGGATCGAGGCAAATCTTCCCGAGGCCATCACGGTCCTCCGTGTCTGCCGGCCATCGGCGACGCCTCCGCACGACCAACGGCCTCGAGCGACTCAACAAGGAAATCAAGCGACGCACCCGTGTCGCCACGATCTTCCCCAACGAGGCCTCGCTCCTCCGACTTGCCTCCGCAGTCCTCTCCGAAATCAGCGATGACTGGGAAACTGAACGTGCCTACCTGACCATGGAAGCCAGATGACCCACCTCTGAAAACGGCGATTTACAGAAAAGGTGTTGCTTTATCAGTGCGGCTCCCTTGGCTGTATTGCCTTCGTCGATACGCACAGGGTCCGGCTCTTAAAGCGAGCCATGGGCCACCTAGACATCTCAAGACGCACCAAGGATCGCTGCGTAGATAGACGACTGATATATCCCATCAAATCCAAACGACGCATCGAGAATCTCGTCATAAAACCCACAGGCATTAAGACAGTTTACGCCAATGTCAGATGCGATGATCGCAATGTTCTGCCCGACATGCCCTGCCTCAATTAAGCAATAACGATACCCGCGGTCGCCATACTTGAAAACGACACGTTCAAACACTGAAGAAACAACGACTATGGCCGATGCCGCGCTCGCCTCTTTTCGCTGAACGAAAGCGCTGCACGCCTTATCGGCGCTCACGCCGGGCTGCATGGGCACCAGTGCATGTTTAACGACATCATAACGATAGCTGCCGCTATCCAACCCAACAACACTTGACGCAAGGACATAGATCTCAAGTGGATATAACGCACCAGCCGATGGAACAAAGCGCGCGTGCCTACCGTTTGCCATTCTGTTCTTGAAACCATAGGCGTATCGTAGGATACAACTGAGCGACCTTAGATCAAGTGGCGTTCGAACTCTTGAAGCGAACGATTTCCGTCGCTCGAGGGCATTTCGCAGTGAGTCAGACAGTAGATCGCGCCCCGAATCTAGGGCCACAGCCGCATCACGTGAATCATCAAAACACTCAAACATCTGTAACATTTTCACAGCAACAGCCTCTTCCGAGGGCATGGCGTGAAGGTCCGTCTGTTTGGTGTTCTGGTGGAATTGTTTCCACACCTCACCCTCATTCCCATTCGGGATACGCACTTCGTCCCAATTCAGCATTGTTCACCCGGTCTTCGTTGACGTTAGCTCTTATCGATTCTTAGGGATAAGGGTGAGGGTACGGATTTACCCGAAGCCATTGATCACCTTCGCGATTGCCGACCCTCATCAGCGCGGACCGGATGCGATTGCCTCCCAGCGAACGATTGCCGTGCCCTAAGTGGAGGGGGTGAAATCCGGGAATCATCGCTCTCACTACAAATAGCCCGATCTCCTGAACATCCGGCGTTGTCAAGTCCACGGCGAGAATGCGGTTGCCCGTACCAGTTATACGTTTGCACAATACCTCTAAGTCGCCAGCTGGAGTGCCCGTCTTTGGGGATTCTATCTCACGGAAGTCAACTTTGTCAGAGGATTCGAATAGATAGCTCGCGCACTTAACGTTTCGAGGATCAAGATAAAAGCGAAGGTGACCCGCCTGATCACGTACCTCTGGGAAATCCGGCGAACTAGCCGTCAACGCGCCGAGGCGGCGCTGCAGCAATCGGCACTGCAGGTTGGTGTGGGCCAATTCTTCAAGGCTCTTCCTGACAGCCTCGTCGGGATCCAGAGAGCAGGCTCCCGCAACTACTAATCCAGGGAGCGACGGGATATCACCCCGAATGGTTGCAATGCACACGGGAATGCCATGGTCCATTGTGATCGCGAAAACGTCCACAATGAACTTCGCGTCTTGAAACCTGCGCACGAGATCGCGATTCTGCTCGCCGAGTGATTTGTGATCGATTCGACGCGGCACATACTTCGTCAACCAACATAGCATTATCGCGTCACGCTCAATAACTTCACACGCACCAGCCACAAGGGCCCTCTCGAGGGACTCGTGGCAAGCGAGCCCAGTAGAAATGGGCTGATCAATCGCGACCTCGCCAATGCCCTCATCGAAGAAATAAGGCATATAGACCCGGCTTGCGGGAACAAGTGTTTGCCTGCGTGATTCAACGTCGATTGCAGGGCACCAGCGCACCAGAGTATCGTCCTGAAATCGTTTCCAGGGAAACCCATCAGAGCTATACTGAGAATCGGAGAACAGCGCCCAGTCGCTCGGCCTAACGGCGTCTGCTTGTATATCCCTATATGCGCACAGCGTCAGGCGATCACTGCAGTAGAGTGCTGAGCAATATCGCTCGACGGCCTCCCCGACGGCCTTCAGCAGGGCGGTGTCGCGATTCGCCGACGCTCCACCAGCGTCGCGAAAATTCCGATATTGCGAAAAGGCAGAGGTGTTGCACGCTCGGCTGCCAAAATGAAAAAAGCTAGGGGCCCCCGGCTCCCGCAGAAGCTCTTGGACATGGCCAACAATCCCGAACTCTGGGTCGACAAAGTCGCTGAATCGGGAGCGAATACGAGGCTCGCCCTGCACACTCATAGCTAAGCATTCTCGGTGGACGCCGACTCAGGAGCTAGCGAAACAGCTGATAGAGTGTTTAGTGAGCTGCATATACTGCAATTCCACACTCTTAGAATCCGATGAGTCGACACAGTCGGGGCCCAAAAGCATGTTCGGATCAATTTCCCAACATTGGCCCCAGGAAGATGCTCTAGACCTTTGACAATCTCGACCGCTGCGAGAGCACCAAGTGACCTCGAGAAGACATCAAAGGCGCCATCAAATGATGCGCCGCACTTTGAGCTGTACTCGGAAAGTCGATCTCTGGCGGGATCCTCCATATGGGAATTCTGCCTCGCCCTCGCGCATTCGAGGCACGCCGTCTTTCCGGGCACAAACAGTGGGCCCGCATACCCAACTAGACCCTTTTGGTAAACTGGAAAAAACGGCACCCCAGTTCTTGCCGCATAGGCATTCAGAGGTCTCAGGAAATGACCCCCTCCGTACTCCGATGCGCCGATTAGACAATCTAAAGGATGCGAGCCAACCAGATCAGGAAGTTCGCTGTCCGCCGTGGCGTATGTTAGTGGGTCGCGACTTGCCCATATATCATTCGCCTGAGCCCCCTGCGTAGACTCGTCGCGATCTAAGGCTGGGACGCTAATCACTGAGCAGTCGCTCAGCCCGAGAGTACGCAGAACGCGATCGACTTCGGCACCGACACGGTTGATGCCAGCAACAACGACACGTTTCCCCGCAAGCGAGGCAGCAAGAACTCCAGCATCTATGCCCACATCCCAGAGAAACATGGATAAATCCGCTTCGCATGCAACGAATTGATCGGACGCCGTGGCTTCTACAAGAAATCGCTGTTCTCTCAGGATTGTTAAGAGGTTTTCTACGCTGGGGTGGAGTGCCGGCGCAAATGCGGAGATCAGATCAGCGAGAGAGGCATCGCATGACGTCGTGATTCTGTAAATTACGTCAATTGCAGCGTCGACGCCCTTTCCAATAATCCGAATTTCGGAAGATCCCCGCTTTAATATTGCACCGTCATCAAGCGAGATGATCTGCATTGGGAGCAAGCGATACGAAGCGGGGGCACTCAAGTCCATAGATTTTATGATGTTTCGTTCTTCTAGGCCTAGATATTGTCCCAAACAGTGCGAAGGCGGCGACTGGGGCTCGCACTAGCCCCAGTCGCCTCACCTTTGCATTAAAGATAAGTTGGTCGCACTGTCACGCAACCGGCCGTGGTGGATCAGCGACTGCGACTGCACAGCAGCAGCAGCAGCAGTTGTATGTGTCGCGATTGCTGGGGTCGTATTTCTCGAAGGAATCCCAAAGGGCGTTCTTGATGACCTTTAGGTCATGAATTGTGATCTGCTCAACTGCGGTGGAAGGGTTGCCCTTCCAATATGCGAGCATCTCGTCTTTAGTGAGGCGCTGTGCCGCGGGCGAGAGCTGCTTAAGGTCTTGGCCTTGCAGTCCGAGGTCGACAATCTTTGCTGCTGTCGCTTCGGACCTGCCGTCTTGTCCGACAATATCCGAAAGCAAGCTGTCTGCGAATCGGTCAATCGCAGCTGCCATGCTCGCCTTGAGTTCCGCCACAATCTCTTTCGTTCCCATCGAAACAATCTCCTGGTGACATGAGACCACAAAACCTACCTCCCTAAAGCTCACCCCCACGGAAACTTTGGATATAGACACCGACTTTCTCGGGCCTTGTCGGTAAACCGATCCAATGAAGCGCAGAGGTCATCTTTCAAGAGGCTAACTGCACGCCTTAGATTATCGACATCATTCGAGGCAGCGGCATGATCATTGGATCCGCCCTGCGAAATGCGAATGGGGTCAGAGGATATACGAAAAGGAACTTGATTCTCAAAGGAACTGTCCTTCACTCCTACCGTATAGAAGTTTGGCGTCTGATTTGGCGGCATACGAAGCCGAATTTGGCGACAGAACTCGAAGTAGGTACCACTAAAGGACCCGCCGTCCCACACTTGCTTTAGCTTTTCGGTAAACACACCATTGCCATTCGTTCCGTCCCCAGAGGTCTGGTTATCTTGACAGCCGGAGATCTGAATTATGGATGCTGTCATTTCGGCTCTATCTCCCCCGATGCATCCCCAGGTGATCGAGTCGTAGATGCCTTGGTAATCACGATACGTCGCCTCGATTACATCGTCGGGAATGGCCCGACTATTAATCCCGGCGTATGAAGGGTCTCTTGCCATCGTCCCGCTGTGACAGCTGTCTGAAACCATTACGATTCGAACGCCGGCGTTAAATTTTCCGCATATGGAATAAAGCTCGTCGTCGATTAGCATTCTGTCGTACAGAACCCAAGTCTCGTCCTTGCCATCGTCTTCATCTCCGTTCACGTCCGGAATCTGTCCGCCGTGGCCGGCGTATGTCAGCAATAGAAAGTCCCCAGGCTGCAACGTCTCTGCCGCGAGCGCCATCTGGCGAGAGAAGTTGCTCGCCGTGGCATCTCTCGTAAGAAGTGTGGTTGTCTGGAAGCCAGTTGATCTGGCGATGGACTCCATATCTTTTGCGTCGTTTTCGCAGTTCTTGAGCCGTCCGTCCCAGTTGTTGTAGTGCGAGGGGTCAACGCTATTCAGGCCAATGTGAATCGAGAGGCCACGGACTCCTCTGATGATACTAGCGGGCCTTCCAGTGCTAATATTTGTGGGCATTTCCCGGGAACTGTATGCTTGCCACGTTCCGTCGACGCCGGAGCCCGTTGGGACACCCTTGAATCGCACGTCGATGTTCTGAAGGCTGTCGCCTGTCTTGAACAGCGCGGTTCCTTGGAATTGGATTGTTTCCTTGACGCCCGCCTCGTTGAAAAACTTCACTTCTCCGAATATTACGGTATCGCCGACCGGTTGCACGTCGATTCGAACACTCGCGGCGTATCCGAGTCCGCCAATTGCAGTTACCCAAGGCCCAAACGCCAAGGGCGTTGCGTATCCCGTGAAGCTTCCGGTAGCCATTTGTTCTTCCTTAATCTACGGTGTTAGTCTGATCGTCGCGCGAGAATCTCAAGAACGTCCGCAGTTTATAGCTGTTGTGAATGTCATTCTCTAGAGGGCCTCGGTGGCTCCTGCTCTGTCAGGACAATTCCAGCAATCTGAAAGGGCGCTGTTAACCACCGGTGTTCTAATAGCTTGCCCGGTCCCATGAGCGTGGTTGACTTCGCCGCCGAATAGGCCGCCTTATATTAGACCCCGGACGCTTACGCGGCCGTACACGTGGGGTAACCCCATTCGAGGTTCTTCCTGTCTCCCGATGAAGAAAGTCAAGTGTATTGGTGCCTCGTGTGAATCGTGACGCGTTCCGGCGAGACGGGATTCTAGGGAATCGCTGGTAATCTTGTCGGAAGCGCATCCGATAAGCATCTGAATCCGGATGCCAGCGGCCAAACGGCGGTCGAGGGTTTCAGGACCCCCTGCGGGCCTCGTTGCCCTCGCGGGGGGATTTCAACAGTTTCGCGTCATCTGTGACGGTCGTTTTGTGTGGATACAACTGGACTGAATCTCTTAGGCGAATGTTTGCTGGCGCTTGGACGTCTAACTGAATCCGTTTGGCTCATTTATCAAATGCACATGGGGAAGACTCCCGCGATTGATCAGGGGCGGTCCAGTCATCGGACCAAGCGGATCCATTGGGCCTCGCAACTCGCACTCACTGCGTTTGCCCGCCCTCGTTCATTCCGATCCCGAGAATTCGTCTTTTTCGACCGGCTGCATAGCGAGATCGCGCCCATTGCTTTGACCACCTCGGACGCAGCTAACTGACTTGACGACGCTCATTTCCGTTGGCCCCAGTCATCGATTGTTTCCCTCCTGCTTTAGCTGTCGAAGCAGCAAGAAACCCCACTGATGGGGGTTGTAACGGTTTCTGTGCATGCATGCAAGCACCCCATTGTCGGAATATTTGGGAATCCGCCGTTTGCCGTGCCCTGTTTGAACGCGTAGGACTCCGGGGCGGGCGGACTCGCGACGGATGGGATGAGGTGGGATGAGGTGGGATAGCAGCTCCTCATAGAGCGTAACCGTCGGCACGGTAAGTGTTTGCGTAGCTCGCGACACTGTGAGTCGTCTTTTCGCGATGGGACTTTGCGTTCACCACACGTGCGCCATTTGCAATGCAGAAGCGAAGCGTTCGGCAGAGCGAGAGGCTCGGCCAGCTGCTGCGCGTGCTCCACTGCATCATGGGGCTTGGCCAGGGGGAGGCAGACGCACTGTGTGCGCCCACCACAACCACCCTTGCATGCCCTGATAGCCTCCAGGCGGTGATCGAAGATCCCGTCCAAGAGGAGGCGATTCATGGGTCGGCAGTCGGATCCGCGGAAGGCTGCGGTGTGGGAGCGGCGGCTGGCCCGCTTCGGTGATTCAGGGCTCACGGTGGCCCGATTCTGCGCCCGCGAGGGAGTGTCGATCGCGACGTTCCATTACTGGCAGCGAAAGCTGCGCGACGCCTCGGCGAATGAGGCAGCCTGGTCAGCGCCCGCCGCGCCGGTGGCCCGCTTCGACCCGGTCGAAGTCGCGAGCCGCCCGGCTGTGACGATTCGCTTTGCGGGCGGCGTGGTGATGGAGATCCCGGAGGACCGCGAGGATCTCCTGAAGGTCGCGGTCCTTGCGCTCGCGAGCGAGGCGGCGCCATGCTGAGCATCGCCCCTCCGCCGACGATCTATCTCCACGCCGGCGCCACCGACATGCGCAAGAGTTTCGACGGCCTGTCGGGGATCATCCGTGGAAGCTTCGGTG
>CAJBCV010000352.1 GCA_903951635.1 uncultured Planctomycetaceae bacterium | reverse complement strand
CCTCGTGGATCTCGATCTTCTCTGCCGGGGTCGCCTCCTCGGCAGCGCCGATCGTCGAATGGGCAAGGAAAGCAACGAGCCCAAGCAGGCACAAGACGCGTGGCATGGCGGAGATCCCGAAGGTTGGCGCTGAAGACTCCCATCCCGGAGAACGGTGGGCCAGGAGTATACTTTCGCCCCTTGGATGGAGCGGCTGGCGAAACGCGGAGAATCACGGATGAAGCGATGGGTCGAGGAGCTTGCCGCGACGGAGTTTCCCAAAGGCCGCCATTCCCAGGGAGGGCAGGATGGGGTCCTTCGGGCGATCTTCAAGGCGATCGGCACGGTCAACACGCCGCCGCTGGCGGTGGAGTTCGGATTTGATGCCGATTCGCTCACCGGTGGCTTCGGATCGAATGTCGCCAATCTCGTCCTCCACGAGGGATGGCGGGCGGTCCTCCTCGACGGTGGCCATGAAAACGCTGCCATCAATCTCCACCGGGAGTTTCTCACCTCCGCCAACATCGCCGAGGTGTTCGCGCGGCACGGGGTGCCGCCGGAGCCCGATTACGTGTCGATCGATCTCGACTCGACCGATCTGTGGGTGTTCCGGGCGATCCTGAAGAGCTTCCGGGCGCGGGTGTTCACGGTCGAATACAACTCCCACTTCCCGCTCGACGCGGCGATCACGTTCCCCGACGATCCAGACGAGCGCTGGCAGCAGGACCGGGGCTACGGTGCCTCGCTCAAGGCCCTCGTTCTGGTCGCGGAGGAGGCGGGCTATTCGCTCGTCACGGTGGTGCCGAAACTCGACGCCGTCTTCGTCCGCAATGATCTCCTCGACGATGGCTCCGGCCGGCTCGTTCCCGCGCTCGAGACCTGGCGGCCGGCCACATCGCTCCGCTTTCACGCGCCACTGGCCATCCCGTCGCGGACCGCCATCTTCCTCGACTACGAAGTCTACCGTCAGACCGGCGGCGACCTCACCGCGAGCCGCGCAGCGGCGCGGGGGGTGTGCGAGCAGTGCCTCCTCGGCGGCGACGTGAAGCGCGGCCCGGTGCGCCGCGTCCTCAGCGCCTGCAAACGGTCTCTCCGCCGGCTCCTCGGGACGTCGTGAGGCACGACGATCGCGCGCCCTGCTTGCTGAGGGCCTGTCATGCTCAACGACTTGGTTCAGCCTGCCGTCGGGGCGTCGACAAAGCCCGTCTGAACGGCGTTCAGCGCCCGCGTCAGATCGCTAGCGGCCTTCGAGACCGCCGCTGAAAAGGCCGAGCCCGCTGCCGCTTCGGCGTTGCCGGCCGTGGCACCCGCGATCGCTCCGGCGATCCCGAAATCGGCATCGGCTGGGCTTGCGCCATCGCCCAGCCGACGAACGCGCTCCCAACCGCGCGATTCCAAGCCCGCGAAGCATCGCCCCAGATTTGGTGGCTGGCACCTTTTTGCTCGCCGATTTCAATCACATCAGATCAACACACTGCACGTCACCGGATGCCGTATTGACTTGGAGTACGATTGACGGCGGGTCTGACGTCAGACAGCGACCCATCTGGCCTTCATAGGCCAGCTCAACCTCCCACACATCCGCCTCCGGAGGCCCGATCGCCTCCGCCCGGATGACGGGGCCGTG
>CAJBCV010000351.1 GCA_903951635.1 uncultured Planctomycetaceae bacterium | reverse complement strand
CTGACGACGTTCCGCAGCCTGAAGAAAGTGGCGGGGCAGAGCCCGGAAGTGTTCACGAATCTGGCCCGCGTCTGTGAGCTCCTCGCCCTCCCCTACGAGGCGGCCGAGGCCTGGACGACCGTGGCGAAGCTCCGCCATGGCGACCACGATTCGGCCGTGGAGGCCATGGGCCGGGCGATGGCCTTGGAGACCGAGGCCGATCAGGACCGCTCCCCGGTGATCCCGCTGATCCGCGTCGGCGGGCCGCTCCCGGCCGAGGTCGCCTCCGGTGACGGCCTCGATCTCCTCGAGGATCGCTTCCGCAAGGATGGCCGGCTCGAGCCCGCCCCCTTCGAACGCTCGGAGTGGGTGTCACGCGGCGCCGTTCCCCCGCGGTCGGTGTGGAGGGTCTACGATGCCGGCCCCGACGCCGCCAAGCCGGGTCGATTGCTGGCGACGCTCCTGGTCTTCGGCCGCCAGACCGACCGCGAAGCCGAGTTGGTTCTCCAGGGCTTCCAGCCCGATGTTCAAGACGCCGAGGGCGTCGTCGCGGGGCTGACGACGGTCACGTTCGAGCGTCTCCAGGACGGCGGAAAGCTGCCGCTGGCGACGCCGACGACCTGGCTCCTCTCGACGCAATTTCGGATGGTGCCCCCCGCCGTGCCTGCCACCGGCACGCCCCCTGGGGAGCCCGGCCCGCTCGATCTTCTCCTCGACGTGCAACGCGAAGCGCTCTGGTCGCGGTTTGACGCCCTCTGGCCAGATACGCCCCTTCCGGAACTGCTCGGAAAGACACCCCGTCAGGCGATCGCCGACGGTGATCCCCGCGTCGAGGCGTTGATCGTCGAGGGAGAAGCGACCAGCCGCCGCTCCGACGCCACCGCGGCCTGGATGCGGATGCGGGAAAAGCTCGGCCTCAAGGCCGCGTCACCGATCGACTCGGCCAACCCGCTCGAGTCGGTGCCGCCGATGCGGTGGCACCGCGTGGCCCTCGAAGGGCTCGATCGGGCTGAACTTCGTGGCCTGTTCCTCATGGCGGCGGATGCCGGATTCGACCTGGCCGCCGAGCGGGGCGCCACGGCGATCGTCGCCCGCCCCGACGCGACACCGGAAGAGCGCTGGGAAGCTCTCTCGTTCCTCGAGGAGCGAGCCCAGGGAAGCGTCCGCAAGCTCGAGATCATCGCCGAATTGCGAGCGATCATCGCCGAGCTCAAGGCCAACGACGGCATGGTCGACGTCACCGAACTGAGGATCCGCCTCCAGCGCGGCGATCAGACCGAGACGATGCGCCTCCTCGACCATCTCCGCCGCGAGCACTCGCGCGACGCCCGGATCATGGAGGCGGTCGCGGAGGTTCTCATGGAGGCGGGCATCGATCTCCCCGGTCTGGCTGCGGCCAGGGCCGGTGGCGGCGGCGCCCCGGCGGCGCTCGGGGGCGCCGGATCGCCCGGCTCGGCAGCCGCGCCGGCCGCATCGGCCGGTGGCGGGATCTGGACTCCCGGCGGCGGCGGTCAGGCCGCCCCCCAGGGAGAGAAGAAGGCCATCTGGACCCCCGGCAGCTGACATGGATCGCGAGGCGTCAGCGATGGCGCGGGCCCTCGAACTGGCCCGCCGCGGTGAAGGATTCGTGGAGCCGAATCCCCAGGTCGGGGCCGTCGTGCTCGCGGCCGACGGCCGGGTCGTCGGCGAGGGCTGGCACGAGCGTCATGGCGGCCCGCATGCCGAGGTCGTGGCCTTGGCCGCCGCCGGAGAGGCGGCCCGTGGCGGCACCCTCGTGGTGACGCTCGAGCCCTGCTGCCACCACGGCAAGACTCCTCCCTGCACGGATGCGGTGATCGCGGCGGGGATCCGCCGGGTGGTCGTGGGGGCGGGCGATCCCTTCCCGGCGGTCGCCGGCGGCGGAATCGCAGGCCTGAAGGCGGCAGGCATCGAGGTCGAGAGCGGGATGCTGTCTGCCGCGGCCGAACGCCTCACGGCGCCGTTTCGCCGCCTCGTCACCGCGGGTCGACCGTGGGTGATCGCCAAGTGGGCGATGAGTCTCGATGGTCGGATCGCGGCCGCGAGCGGAAAGTCGAACTGGATTTCGGGAGAAGCGTCGCGGGGCGTCGTCCACGAACTCCGCGGTCGGATGGACGCGATCCTCGTCGGCATCGGCACGGCCCTGGCCGACGATCCACTCCTCACGGCCAGGCCTCCGGGGCGCCGCATGCCGCTCCGGGTGGTGGTCGACTCCACGGCCCGGCTGCCTCCGGGGAGCCGGCTCGTGCAGACCGCCCGCGACGTGCCGATCCTCGTTGCCATCGGCCCCGAGGCACCGGAAGACCGGGTGGCGACGCTCCGCTCGCTCGGGTGCCGCATCTGGCGTGGGGCCGAGGCCGACCGCGACGCACGGCTGGCATCGCTCCTCGGTCATCTCGGCGAGCAACGATTGACAAACCTCCTCGTCGAAGGGGGGGCGGAAATCTTCGGAAGCCTCCGCGACGCAGGTTTCATCGACGAAGTGTGGGCCTTCGTGGCCCCGAAGCTCCTCGGCGGATCACGATCGCCGGCGGCGATCGGCGGGGAAGGGGCCTGGCTCGTCGACAATGGCCAGCGGATCGCCGTCGAGGGGGTCACGCCTCTCGGTGAGGACCTCCTCATCCGCGGCATCGCGAGGCCGGCCGAGGCCTGAAGCCCCGCTGCCGGCCAACAGCCCCTCTGCGAGCACCCAGCTCGCTGCGAGCCTTTGCGAGCCCCCCAGCCCGGCCAGTTCTCAGGTCAGGGCGTCGGCGCCGGGGCCTGGATTCCCTGGAGGGCGAGGAGATCGCGAACAGCGGCCTCCACCTCGGCTTGCTTGCCGGCCGCCTCGGCCTCAGCCGCGGTCACGGCCGCGGCCGCGGCCTCGACCACCTTCGCCGCTTCGGCCAGTGGCCCGTCCATTTCGGCCGCCGCGGCGACCAGCGCCGGCATCTCAGCCTGTCGCTTTTCCATCATCGCCGCCGTCTCGGCCGCCTGCTTCTCCCAACCGGCCCGTTCGACGGCGAGGGCTTCCATCCCCTCTCGCATCCCCTTCACTTGGGCAGCCTTCGCGGCCAGCGTGTCGACGAGGAGCTTGTGGGCAGCGGCGAGTTCGGCATCTCCGGCGACGGCATCGAGGGCGGCCTTCGCCTGCACGGCCGCCTGCTCGAGCATTCCCGTGGCCTTCGTGATCGTGTCGATCGTTCCCTGCTGGGCGACGATTTCCTGCTGTCGCTTGGCGATCTTCTCGAGCAGCCCCGCATGCTCGCCGGCCGCCGCAGCGAGGGCCGCCGTCAGGGCCTCGATCGCCTTGACGCGTTCGGCCTTTTGGGCCTCGATCCCACGGCGGGCCTGGTCGTCGGAAGCCATCTTGCCGCGGGCCTCGCCGACCCTCGTTTCCACCTGGCGGACAACCTCCTCGCGTGAGGCCACCACGCCGGTGAGTTCGGCGTATCGCTGGACGAACGCCTGCTCTCCCTGCCAGCGGGCGAGATCGGCACGGGCGGCGTCGAGTTGTGTCGAAAGCTCCGCCACCTTCGTCGCCGCCGCCGCAGCCGAGGTCTTGAGGGCCTCGAGGCCGGGCGTCATCTCGGCGACCTTGGCTGCCATCTGGTCGGCGACGGCCTTCGCCTGATCGCGCTGGGCAGCCGTCTCGGAGAGTTTCTTCTCGCCGTCGGCGATGCGGGTGGCCGAAACCATCAATTCGGCCTCGCGGGCCGCGATCGCCTCGCGTTGGAGGCGGAGCTTCTCGCCGGCCTGCGCCATCGACTGCTTCGCCGCCTCATCGGCCGGATTTTGCGCGACCGCTGCGAGCGACTTGGCTTGGGCCTCGACGAGCGGCACGAGGTCGCGGGCTGCGGCCACTGCGGCATCGGTCGCAAGGGAGTAGGCCGCGGCGGCCTCCGTCTTCGCCGCCATCGCCGCGTCAAACCCCTTCTGCATCTCGGCGAGTTGCGAGTCGGCCCCCACCTTCGCCTGCATCAGGCCATCGAAAGCCTGCTGCATGCCGGCAAGCTGCCCGGCGACTTCCGCCGCCGCAGCCTTCGCCGGCTCGACGGCCGGGGCCCGTTCTCCCACGGCCTTTTCGGCTGCGGCAATCCGCGCGGCGATCGGCTCTGGGTTGCTCGTGATGCCGGCGACCCGGACGCCGTCGGCAGCCTTCCAGACGCGGATCTCCCCCGTCCAGTCGCCGACGATCACCGAGTCGGTCTCGTCACAGAAGGAGACGGCCAGGCCGAGATCGGCACAGGCATCGAAGGCTTTTTGTTGATTGCCGTCCTGGGCCCAGAGCTTCGGCTGCTTGTCGCGGCCGATACTGACAATCCGGCCGTCACGGGTGAACTCGAGGGAGGCGACGCCCCCCCCGTGGGCGTTCCAGCTCTTCACCTGCCCGCCGTTCTCCATCTCCCAGAGGCGGATCGTGCCGTCCTCGCTGCCGGTGGCAAGGAGGTTCGAATCCCCCCGCCATGACACGGCCGTGATCGCCGCGGTGTGGCCGGAGAGGGTGAGGTAATCGCGCCCTGTCCCCGACTCCCACACCATCACGCCACCGTTACGGTCGCCGGTGGCCAAGAGGACGCCGTCAGGGCTGAAGCCTGCGGCCGTCACCCAGTCGGTGTGCTTCTTCATCTCGTGGAGCCGCTCGCCGGTCTCGGTCGAGTAGATCCGGACGACCTTCTGCGGGCCACCGAGGGCCACGAAACGATGGTCGGAGCTGATATCGGCCGCGAGGACGGTATCGAGCTCGTCGCCGATCTCCATGATGCGACGGCCACTGTCGACGCTCCACACCACCACTTTGCCGCTGGCCCCCCCGCGGCCACCGCCGGCGAGGACGAGGCTTCCGTTGCGGCTGAACTGAAGGACCTGCGGCCGCCCCTCGGGGAAGGGGAGGACGCCGGCGAGTTCCCGCGTGTCGGTGCGATAGAGGAGCACCTGCTTTTGGCCGCAGACCGCCGCAAGCGGCGCCCACGGGCTCGTGGCGATCGACGTGCAGGCGTTGAGTGAGCGGGTATGAACGGCCGGTTCGAGCGGGAGATGGGCCGGAAGGGGCACCGTCGCCGGACGCTCGGTCGGCGACGCGCTCATGGCGAGGTTGAACTTCTTCTTCTTCGGTGCCGACGCCTTGCTCCCCTTGTTCTCGAGGATCCCGCCGTCGATCCAGCGCTTGAGAATGGCCTGCTCCTCCTCCGGAATCGGCGGGGAGTCAGGGGGCATCTTCGGCTCGTCCTCCTGCGTGACGAGACGGTAGAGATAGCTCGCCGAAGCGTCCCCGGGCTCGATCGAGCCGCCGGAGCCGCCGCCGGCCATCAGCCCGGTGTAGGTTGTGATGTCGAGCCCACCGGCCTTCTTGTCGGGGTTGTGGCAACTCCCGCAGCGCTGGCGGAGGACCGGCAACACGTTGTCATCGAACGTCACGGCGTCGTCGGCCGCGGCGATCGGGCAGGGGAGCAATGCCGCCCCGAAGATGACGGCCGTCAAGAACTGGAAACGCGTAGTGGTCATGATTGGGATCTCGGGCCACCGGACGTGTCGGATCAATGGTTGAAGACGAACTCACGGGAATTGAGGATCGCCCAGAATCCGTCCTCGAGCGCCTGCTGCGGGTTCGCATCCTCCCGGACGATCGCCAGCATCGCCTCCTTCTCCTTCTCCGTCGGCAGACGGGTGAGGCTCCGTCGATAGATTTCATCGATGATCGCTTCGGGAGGCTGACCGCCATCGAGGAGCCGCTTGATGAGGCCCCCCTGCTGGATCTTCCCCTGGATGGTATCGCCATTGAGGAGGTGGAGCGCCTGGGAGAGGTTCGGCTCCATCTTCACCTCGCAGGAGCAGACGGTCCCCCGCGTGGCGCGGCCGAAGGTGGTGAGGAAGTAGGTCGATGTATTGCCATCGGCGATCTGCACCGCCCGCGCCCCGATCGGCAGCCCGGAGAACTTGTTCTTGGTGTCGGTAACGCTCGTCACCATGTCGAGGAGCACCTCCGCCCGCACCCGCCGAAGGAGGGCATGGGAGAAGTTCCGCTCGTCGGTGGCGTTCGACTCGTTCGTCTTCGTGGAGAGCTGGTAGGTCCGTGACGTGCAGATGTCGCGGACGAGCTTCTTGAAGTCGTACTTGTAGTCGACGAACCGCCGCGCGAGCTCTTCGAGGAGCTCCTTGTTGACCGGCGGATTACTGACCCGGACGTCGTCGACGTCATTGATGAGCCCCGGCCCGAAGAAGTGGGCCCAGACGATGTTCACGAGATTCTGCGAGAAGAATGTGTTGTCGGGGCCGGTCAGCCAGGCCGCCATCACCTCGCGTCGATCCTTGCCGGCCAGGTCGGGCGTGTCGCCGCCGAGGAACTTCGGCGGGATCACACGGCCGCCGACGGGGTGCTTCACCTCACCGCCACCGGAATTGAAGACGATCGTCTCGCGGGGATCCTCTCCCTGCTTCCGCCCGATCTGCGCGAAGAAGTTGGCGAATCCGTAGTAGTCGTCCATCGTCCAGCGGTCGAACGGATGGTTGTGGCACTGGGCACACTGGATCCGCATCCCCATGAACACCTGAGCCACGTTCTCCGACACTTTCAGGGTGTCGGTCTCGTTCTGGTAGTAATTCGTGGCGGCGCTGGAGAACGTCCCCCCCTTGGCCGAGAGGAGATCCCTCACCATCTGGTCGATCGGGACGTTCCCCTGGATCTGCTGCTGGAGCCAGTTGTAGTAGAGGAGCATCGCCTTGTAGCTGATCTGCTGCGAGGTGCGGATCATGAGCAGTTCCGACCACTTCATGACCCACATCTCGACGAACTCCTTCCGCTCGAGGAGCGAGTCGACAAGGTGCTCCCGCTTGGCCGGATCGGGGCTCGTGAGGAACGACTGGAGTTCGTCGCTCGTGGGGAGCGAGCCACAGATGTCGAGGCTGACGCGACGGATGAACTCGTCGTCGCTGCACAGCTCCGACGGGTTGATGCGGAGCTTGAGGAGCTTGGCGTTGACGAGTTGATCGACGTAGTTGTTGGCCGGCGGATTCGACCATTGGAAGACCAGCCCCTTCGGCAGCACGATGACGTGGGAGCCGACGGTGTGCGTGTCGTAGCGGGCCATGATGAAGGCCTCGCCCCGGTTCTTTGCCGTCATCAGCCCGTCTTGGGCGATGACCGCCGAATTGTCGTTGTTGCTCGAGAAGACGGTGAGGTTCGTGACGTCGCGGTCGGTGCCGTCGGCGTACTTGGCGCGAACGATGAACTTCTGCGTCGCCCCTTCGCCGTCGAGAACCGCCGTCGGCGGATCGATCTCCACCTTGACGACCGCCGGCACCGGGCCGGGATCGTTGACCGCGCCCGCCTCGAGCCAGCGGACGAGCGTGGTGTAGTACTCGTCCCCCTTCTTGATCTTGCCACCGCCGCTGTGGGGGACGGCGTTGATCGACTTCTCCATCAGGAGACTCTCTTCGGCGATGGCCAGATTGAGCCGCCGGCCGGAGAACTCGCGCGTGAGGCGGTGATGATCGCCATCGGGATCGAATCCGAACAGCGACAGCCGGAAACCATCCTTGCCACGGGCGGCGCCGTGACAGCTCCCGGTGTTGCAGCCGGCCCGCATGAACACCGGCATGATGTCGAGCCGGAAGCTCAAAGGGGGATCCTCACCGGCCCTCTCGACATGCACCGGAACCGTGAGCGACTTCTCCCCGACGGTCACCTTCAGCGACGTGTCCCCGTCGGCAAGCGGACGGAGCGATGCCCCATCGAGCGCCACGCGATCGGGGTGCTCGACCACGAACGTCGCCTGCCCCGTGACATCGCGCGTCACCCCATCGGCCGATGTCGCCTGGACGATCACCGACTGCCGATCGCGGCAGGTGGTGAGATGGATCGAGGTCGGAGAGACGGCGAGCGTCTCTCCGGTCGCCACCGGGGCCGCCGTCTCCTCGGCGCGGACTCCGGGCAGGGCGACGGAGGCCGCCACGAAGTACAGCGCCCCGACGAGCGGAATGACTCGATCACGAACCTGGACGAGGCGGAGGATCGAGGCGATCACGATGGACCTCACAGGATGGAGGGGCGCCGGCCGCAGGGCGAGGGCCGGGTGGAGGAGGGACGGGGTCACTTGTCTGAGCGTCGTCACTTGTCGGAGCGTCATCACTTGTCTGAGCGTCGTCACTTGGCAGCGGGCGCCGCCGGCTTCCCTTGGAGACGGAGTTTCTCGAGCCGCGAGAGGGGCTTCTCTGGCACCGGGGGCGGGGCAGCGGGAGCCGGAGCCGACGCGTCGGGCGCGGGGGCCGGCTCCGGGGTAGCCGGAGGGGGGGCCGTCGGCGCGGCAACCTGGATCTCCGCCCCACCTCCACGCATCGTGACCGGCTCCCCGGCCACGGTCACCACCATCTCGACAAACGGCGTCTTGTGATTCCCGACCGGCGTCTTGTCGGAGGTCTTTACCTGGAAAACGAGCTCCGTCGTGTCCTTCGTGAACTTGAGTTCCTCCGCCGAGGTCTCTGGCGGCAGCCCCTGGAGGCGGGCCACGGCTTCTCCCTCGAACGGCGCCTTCGGCTCGAGCGTGCACACGACCTGGGCGACCTGCCCCTGCTCGCAGGAAGCGCGGGCGAGCGTCGCCACCGTGTAGGGATCGACCACCTCGAGCGTCGCCAACTGCGACGCCGCCCAGGCCGGCCCACCGGCATCGGCCTGAGCAATGCAGTAGACGGGCCAGATCCCCAGGGCCGCGTTGCCGTCGGCGTTGAGCGTGTAGAGGCCCTCGGTCTGATCGGCCGGAATCGTGATGCTCGGCCCGGCCCCGATCCCGGGCGAGCGGAACGGGAACTCGACCGTGACCGGCTGCGCGAATCCCTCGCCGCGCTTCACCACCACCTTGAGATTCATGGTGCCATTGCGGGCCAACGGCGCCTGCGGCTGAACGATCTCGAGTTGGAAGGGCAACGGCTCGACGACCGCCATCGCGAGTTTGTCGACCTTGGCGCCGTAGTAGACAGCGTTGTTCGGCTGTCCGAGCACGAAGTCGGCGAAGTTTTCGAACGCCCCCCGGACCTTGACGTTTTCGTCCTTGGGGCGGGCCTCGAGGGACACAAGACCCCCGGCGATCGGCGCGTCGGCGGTCGCCTCGAACACGACCGGCATCTGCGACACTGCCCCCGGCATGTCGCGGAACACCGCCGTCATCCCGGCGGGAAGCGTTCCCGGCTCGAGGATCAGGTCGCCGCCGAAGTTCGTGCGGGCGGCATTGACGAGCACCGCGTAGCGGTTGCCCCGCGGCACCATGATCTGCTGACGCGTCTGGGAATAACGATCGACGCGGGGGATCGAGAGCGTCAGCGACGGCGTCACCGGCTGGAGTTCGACCCGGTAGACGAAGTCGGGGCGTCCGCGCCCAAGATGGTCGGTGACGCGGATGACGTACTGCCCGTCCTCGGGCACCTCGAACCTGAGATAAGAGTCGGGCCCACGGGAATCGTCATTGCCAGCGATCCCCGCGCCATCGGCCCTGAGGATGTTGAGCACCGGATCGAGCCCACTGCGGATCCGCCTCGCGAAACACTCGACCTCGAACACCTGCCCCTTGGTCGCCGCGAACCGGAAGCAGTCGACGTCGCCGTCGGTGCCGACGATGCCATTGAAGGCAAGCGTCGATTCGCCGGTGGTCGCTTCGGCCGGGGCGTTGTTCGGCTCGACCTCGAGGAGGTTGCCGAAGGGCGTGATCCGGAACGGGATCGACGAGGGGCAAATCCCGTGGGCGTCCTTGGCAAACAGGGGGAAAACGCTTCCCGTCGCCGGCACGGCCACCTCTTGGGCGATTCCGCCCGCGGCATCGCCGAGGAACGTCACCGAGGTCATTTCACCGGCCTTGCCCCCCGCGGGATAGACGGCCGTCGGCCGCGGGAAGGTGCCGACATGGAGGCGGTAGCGGCAGTTGCCGTCGCCGGCATAACTCGTCTCCCGCACCTGCACGTAGTACGTCCCCTCTTCGGGAGCGACGAAGCTGAGCACGCCATCCTGCTGGGCCACGGGCGAATCATCGGCCGTCGCCACTTCGAACCGCTTCGCATCGAGGATCGAGACCGCCGGGTCGAAGAGGTAGCTCCCCAGCCGAAGGGCTTCGACGTCGACTCCGAGCCGCTGTCCCTTGGCGAGTTTCACCGCGTAGAGATCGACATCCTCGTTCTCCACGACGCCCTGAACGGTGACGTTGAGGTCGAGGGCCTGCGCCTCCGGGAGCGAGCCATTGGGCTCCTTCTCGTCGGCGACCGGCAGGGCCCCGATGCGGACGGAACGGAAGTCGGAAATCCCCGACTTGCAGCGGATCTGGAGGAGTTGCTCGCCGAGCGGGTAGTCATCCGGAACGAAGACCGTGGCCTTGATCGTGTTGTCGTCCACCGGCGTGATCGCGCGGACCGCCAGTGGCGTCGTCACCGCGAGCCCGACCGGGGGATGAAAGAGGATCTCCTCCGCGTCCTTGAGCCTCGCTCCCTGGAGCGTCAGCTCACGCTCCCCTCCTCGCTGCACTCCGCGCGGCAGGATGATGCTCAACTGCGGATAAGACGCGACAGCCACGTCCGACGCCACCGCGGCGCCCACCGCCGTCAGGATCGCCACCACCAGTCCCCTCACCGACGACCGGGACCGACAGGCATGAGGCATCGTTTTTCCGGGCGGAACGGGGTCCGCCGCTGCTCCTGGGGTGCGCGCGGCAAAGGGCCGCTTCAATCATGGGACGACGGCTCCGAGGCCTCGGGGCCACGGAACAACCGCCCAACACAGCGCTCGGACTCCGGGCGTCAGCCGGCCAACGGCCGCGCCTGGCTCGTCAGGCAATCAGCCCCTGGCGAACCTTTCCGCCATCGACAATCTCGATCGGGCGGTCGCCGGGAGCCATCAGCTCCTTGTCGGCAACGATGCCCAGCCGGTCATAGATCGTGGTGGCCCAATCCTCGACGGTGAGCGGATCGTCTTCCGGCTCGCTCGCCGTGGCGTTGCTCGAGCCGTACACGATCCCTTGCTTGAGGCCGCCGCCGGCCATGACGACGCTGAACACCTTCGGCCAGTGGTCGCGGCCGGCGGTGGCGTTGATCTTCGGCGTCCGCCCGAACTCCGAGCAAACGCAGACGAGCGTCGTGGCGAGGAGGCCGGTGCGGTCGAGATCGCGGATCAGCGACGCGAAGCCCTGATCGAAGGCGGGTAACTGCCCCTTCATCGAGCCGGCGATGTTGTCGTGCATGTCCCAGCCACCGTAGGTCATGGTGACGAACCGCACGCCCGACTCCACCAACCGGCGGGAGAGGAGCATCCGCATGCCGGCCTGATTGCGGCCGTACTCGTCCTTGATCGCGTCCGATTCCTTCGTCATGTCGAAGGCCTCGCGGGCCTTGTCGGAGCTGATCAGGCTGTAGGCCCGATCGTAGAAGGTGTCGAGGGCGTCGAGCGAGTCGCTCTTCTCCTTCTCGCGGAAGTGGTCGTTGACGACGTCGAGCATCCGTCGCCGCTTGTCGAAGCGGGGCACGTCGACGCCGCTGGGGAGGCTCAGATCCTTGACCTGGAAGTTGCCGTCGGCCGGGTCGCTCCCGAGGCTGAAACCGGCGTACGAGGAACTGAGATAGCCCGTCCCGGCAAACTCGTTGGGCTGATTCGGGATGCAGACGTAGGGGGGGAGATTGTTGCGGGGGCCGAACTCGTGGGCCACCACCGATCCCATGCTCGGATACTGCAGCGCCGGGCTCGGCCTGTAGCCGGTGAACATGTTGTGGGTGCCGCGCTCGTGAGCCGCTTCACCGTGGGTCATCGAACGGCAGATGGCGAGTTTGTCGGCCACCTTGGCAGTGTGCGGGAGGAGTTCGCCCATCCGAATACCGGACACGTTCGTCTCGATGCTCCCCAGCGGCCCGCGGTACTCGACCGGGGCAAACGGCTTGGGGTCGAACGTCTCCTGATGGGCCATGCCACCCGGGAGGAAGATGCAGATCACCGACTTCGCCGTTCCCTCGTGGCTGGCGTAGTTCTTGATGTCGCCCCGCGCCTCGCGCATGCGGAAGAAATCACCGAGGGAGAGCCCGAGCCCTCCGACCACGCCAACCGAGAGAAACCCACGACGGGCGAGTTCGTTACCAGTGCACTTCATGGGACGCCGACTCCTGATGACTGCGAAAACCGCGAATCACCAGGAATTGTGACACCCGTTTTCGGGCGTGTCGAGCGCCCGCCCCCTCGAGGGATGCTCGAACCGCCGCCGCCGAGTCCTTCGCCAGGCACCCGGCCAACCTCCGCAAGGTCTTTGTCGACAACGACTTAAAAACCATCGGCACGAGCGCCGCGGGGGCGATCGTGCCGATGGGGATGGGGTTGCACGGCAGGGGGATTTCGACCGATTTCCCGGATTACCGCTCCGCTGGCAGGTCGCGAATCACGTTCCGCCAATGGGTGACGGTGGCATCGGATCGGGTCGAGGCCTCCCCCACCGTGACGCGGATGCAACGCAGCGCGTCGAGGACGACCGCGCTGTGGCGGAGGATGTCGCGGATCCGGTCGTCGTCACCATCCGGGCCGATCGTCGCGTCGCTGTCGACGAAGCCGTTGCGCTGCTGGAGCACGCCGACCCGGGCGATGTACTCGACCCACGGCTCGAGCAGATCGACGAACCCGGCGACATCGGCGGCAGCCGCCGCCGCCAGCGGCTCCTCGAATCGGGACAGCTCTGATCCCGTCGTCTGCGTGGTCCGGACGAGCATCCGCGAAGCCTGCTTGGGGAGAAGGCTGAACACGGCGACATTCTCACCGATGCCGATCGTCGGCTCGATCTGATCGTCGAGGCCGGCCTGCGGGATGGCGAACGTCCACAGGGCCCCCCCATCGACCTTCGACTTGGACGGGTCGGGGATCCGATAGCCCTCCGGCACCGATTCGGGATTGAGCGTGCGGATCTCCTCGACGAGATCGTCGGCAAGGGCGAACAGGTCGGAAAGGCCGTCGCGGAAGAGCTTGGGGTCGTCGAGCTTCACGGCGAACGCCGGCGCGACGATCGGCAGCGGCTCCGCGGAAGCCGGGATCGAATCCTGCAGCCGCTTTGCCTTCTCCTTGCCGTCGACCACGAAGGCCGCCTGCCCGTCGGCCACGGCCGGAAGGATCTTCGTCCGCAGCGTCGCCACGAGCCGTTCGGCCAGGGGGACGAGTTGCTCGCTCGCCTGCTCGAACCGCTCCCGATCATCCTCGTCGGCCTTGACGAGGAGATGCTTGCGGATGAACGACCACGCCATGCTCCCCCAGCTGACGAAATCGTCGAACTGATCCGGAGGCGTCTTCGTCCGTGAGACGATCGAGAGGAGCGGCGATCCCCCGGTGTGGCCGAGGAGATCGAGTCGCTTCGAGCCATCGAGGACGCCATTGCGGGTCCAGTCCCAGGCATAGCCCTCGTAGCCTTGGTCGGTGAGGAACGAGTAGCCGAGGGCCGGGCCGGGAATCGGCAGGCGGCGCTTGTAACCGTCGGCCATCTTGCCGAGCATCTCCCGGGCCTCGCGGGCAGCGCCCTCGGGAAGCCCGGCCGAGTCGGCCAGCGTGTCGGAGAGCGCGGCGAGTTGCTCGAGATCGGCCGCGGAGGGGGCCGCAGCCCGGGCGAGCGCCTCGCTGACATACGAAATGCCGGTGATCCGTTCGTTGCGGTGCTCGCGGAGCGGCTCGAACGGCTTCGTCGACGCCAAGCCCTCTCCTCCGGCCTCGACAACGACGAGCTTCTCGAGGTGAGCGGCGGTGTCGCCGATCGAAAGGATCACCCTGTCGCCGATCAGCCCGAGGGCGATGACGAGGTCGAGTTCGCCGAGCTTGCGGCGCACCTTCTCGAGATCGTCGTCGTCGAGACCGTCCTGATCCCGGAGCATCTGTCCCCAAGGGACGAGCCCGCCGTCGAGTGTCAACGTGACCACTTCACCACCGGCAATTTCCTTGCGATCGAGCGCGTCGGCAAAGGCGGGGGAGGTCTGCGTAACGAGCTTGAGGAGCACCTCGATCCGTTTGATCTGCGACGTCGCCACCTCGGGCTTGGCCGTCTTGAAGCCCCACACGAGGTCGGGCACGACGATCTTGTCGGCATTGTCGGCGAGGGCCTGGAGCACCATCCTGGCCGTCAATTGCTCGGCCGTCCCGGCAGTGTTGAGCTCAAACTCCTCGAGCTCCGCCACTTGGCGCCGCACCGGCACGATCTTCAAGCCACGGTCGAGCGACGACCCGTCGTCGTCATCGTCATCATCATCGCTGTCATCCATTTCCAGACGATCGAGCTCGAAGCGATCGACTTCGATGGGGCCCGGCACGCCACCCCGCGACATCTGGATGATGTTGGCCGCGTTCTGGGCCTGCTGGACTTTTTGAATGAGTTCCAGGAACGTGATGCACGACGGCTCGCCATAGAGGAAGGTGTCGGTGGAGACCATGTCGCGGAGGAGTTCCACCGCCTGCTGGTTTTCGGGGAGCTGGAGATACGTGTCGATCATCGACAGGGGACTGCCCGGCTGGAGCTTCTGCTCCTCGAGTTGCTCCAACGCCTGAACGACAGCAGGCAACTTGCGGATCGAGGCAACGGCGTTGCTGCGGAGGACGAGATCGATCTGCTCCTGCAATCGCAGCGTCGCCGAAACGAAGGCAGCGTCCTTGGGGATCATCGCCACGCCCCCGTCGAGCGCGTCGGCGCCATGGGCAGCCCCCACCAGCGGGAGGCAGGCGAAGAGCACGAAGCGCAGCCGGCTGACGATGCGGCGCGCGGCCGGCGGAGCGGCGGAGGCTTGGCGGAGGAGGGCCATCGTGGATCCTTTCGCAGGGGACAAGTCGCTGGGAGCATGGCAAGGATTCGTTCCGGCACGCCGGACGACTCGTGGATTAGGATATGGCAAACCGGACCGGCGGGGAAACCTGAATCCGCCGCAGAAATCCCCCCTGGCGAGAGATCCGTGCGGATCGGCACCACCCAGATCGTCGACACCTTCGCCGAGGCGTTCCGGCTGCGGTACACGCGGGTGATCGTCACCGCGCATGACGAGCATTGGCGCGACGCCGCCGTCCGCGCGGCCTGCGGCTACGGCACGAGCGTCCTCGGCTGCGACGCCGAAATCGGCGTCGAGGGGTGGCTCCCCCCCGACGAGACCCCGGATGGCCGACCGGGGGCATCGATCCTCGCCTTCTCGTTCTCGCCGGAAGGGGTCGCCAAGGCGATCGCCAACCGTACCGCCCAGTGCCTCCTCACCTGCCCCTCGTCCGCCGTCTTCGACGGCCTGCCGGGAGCGGCCGACCGAGCGCCGCTCGGCAGCCATGTGCGGTACTTCGGCGACGGCTTCGAGAAGACGAAGGTCATCGAGGGCCGGCGCTACTGGCGCGTGCCGGTGATGGACGGCGAGTTTCTCGTCGAAGAAACCTGCGGGATCGAGAAGGGGGTTGGCGGGGGGAACTTCATCCTCCAAGGGACAACGCTCGACGGCACCCTCGCCGCGGTGCGCCGAGCCGTTTCCGCGATCGAGCGCTGCCCCGGGGTGATCGCCCCCTTTCCCGGGGGCGCCGTCCGTTCGGGGAGCAAGGTCGGCTCCCGCTATGAAGGGCTGCGGGGATCGACGAACGAGGCCTTCTCCCCGGCGCTCGTCGGTCGGGTGGTTACGGAACTGCTCCCCGGGGTGGCCGCGGCGGTGGAGGTCGTCATCGACGGCACCGACGAGGCGACGGTGGGCGCGGCGATGGCAGCCGGCATCGAAGCCGCCGTCGGCCCGGAGCTCCTCGCGGTCTCGGCGGGCAACTACGGTGGCAAGTTGGGCAAGTTCCACTTCCATCTCCACCGGGTTCTCAGCCCGACCACGCCGGGTTGACCTTCTCCAGGGTGCCCTGATTGTGGTACCTCCCCACCGCGCGCCCGAGGTGCGCCCGGCGCGACCGGTGTCGCGACGGCGTCTCCGCAGAGGCTCCACCGATGACCGATCGACCTTCGCGACAGGATCTCGTCGTGTCGACGCAGACCTCAAACCTGCGGTTTGCCCTCACCGCGGCTGGTTGTGCCTGCGCCGGATTCGGCTTGGTGTGGGCTGGTCTGGCCGTGCGAGGCATGCTGCGCGGAACTGCCCCGACGACGGTCGCGGATCCCCCTGCGGCCGTCACACAAGCCGACGCTCCGCCGTCAAGCGATCCGCTCACGCCGTCTCCGGACGCTGCCGCGGCCAGTCGATTCGCCACGCGTCCTGTCGAACAGACTTCCTACGGCAGCACGGAAGACGATGCCCCGCCCGCAGCCGGGCGCTATGCCGACCGCGGTCGCTTCGGCCAGGCCGCCCCTCCCATCGAGCCGGAGTTGATCGACACCTCCGTGCCGGCCACCGAGGCGAGCGCCCCGCTCGGCGACGAGGCCAGCCCGCCACAGCCCTTCGGCCTCGTCGATTCGGCGGCCGCAGCGGCGCCCACCGAGGAGGCCCCGGGGCCCCGGTTCGACGACGATCCCGCCGACCTGGCCGCCGACGGCGGTCTCGATCCGGGAACGCCGGGCCTTCCCTCCGACGAGGCCGATCTGGGCACAGGCGAGCCCGCCGTGGATCGCTTTCCCGCCGATCGCTCCCCCGATCCTGTGGCCGACGATACCTCGCGATTCCAGGGTGCCGAGCCGTACGAAGCCGGCCTCGGGGCCGCCCCGGATGAGCCGCCAAGCGAGGCTCGGCTCCCCGAGGATCTCGGCGACATCGCCGCTCCTGCGGCGCAAGCCCAGCCCTTCGCGTCACCGCCGCCGCCCGATGTGGCCAATCCCGTGGCCAATCCCTTTCCCAATCCCTTGAGAGCTCCCGCCGCCCCATCGCCGGGATCGGCGACCGACACCCCGCCAGTCCATCCCTTCGCCGCGTCCCCTTCCCCCACCGCGGCTCCCCCAACGAGCCCCGTGCCGCAGCCGTCTGCGCCCGCGCCATCGACCCGTTCGGAGGGAAAGGCGACCGGGTTTGCCGATCCGCAGACCCGCGAGCACGACGACGGCGCTCCGGTCCCGGCCCACGTGTTCCAGTCGTCAACGCCCTCGGCTCGAGCCGGGAACAGCCCGTCGGCCACCATGCCCTTCGCCGCCGCGCCCCCGATCGGCCCACCGCCGGTCGCTGCGGGCAACGCCCCCCTGACGGCCGGCGCTGCGAACCCAGCAAGCGGCAGCCCACAGGGCTCGGCCACCCCTCCGACGCCCACCGGCCAGGGACGCCCCGGCGCGCTCCAACTCGAAGGGGTGCAAACGCCCCAACTGGCCGTCGAGAAGCGTGGCCCCCGCGAGATTCAAGTCGGGAAGACGGCGCGTTTCGAGATCCTCGTCCGCAACGTCGGCAGCGCCGTCGCCAACGACGTCGTGCTCCGCGATTCGGTCCCCTTCGGTACGGCGCTGGTCGCCACGACGCCCCCGGCCGCACCGACTCCCGCGTCGGCAATCGCCGGGACGCCTGGCGCCTCGAGCGACCTCGTCTGGCAACTCGGCACGCTTCCCCCCGGTGGGCAGGCGCGCGTGGCCCTCGACTTGATGCCGATGCAGGAAGGGGACGTCGGGAGCGTGGCGAGCGTCAGCTTCCGGGCCGATGCCTCGGTCCGCGCCCGGGCGACGCGGCCGGCCCTCCAACTCACCGCCGAGACGCCGGCCCCGGTGCTCGTTGGCCTCGAGTCCCGCCTCACGATCACGATCTCGAATCCGGGCAGCGGCGTGGCGACGGGGGTCGTCCTCGAAGGGCTCATTCCCGAGGGAATCACCCACCGCGCCGGCCACGAGCTCGAGTTCGACGTCGGATCACTGCCGCCGGGTGAATCTCGCTCGATCGATCTCGTCCTCGCCACGACCGGCCCCGGCGTCCACGGCCTCCGTCTCACCGCCCGGGCCGATGGCCAGATCGAGGTCAGCGAAACGGTGAAGATCGCCGTCACCGCCCCGACCCTCGAGTTGGCGGTGCAGATGCCGTCGCGGCGTTATCTCCAGCGCCCCGCCACGTGCGTCCTCTCGATGACCAACGCCGGGACGGCGCCGGCGGTCGGCGTCGAGCTCGTCGCGCAGCTCCCTCCGGGCATGAAGTTCATCCGCGCTAACAACGCCGGCTACTACGAGGAACGGACACACCGCGTGATGTGGAATCTCGAGGAGCTCCCTGCCGCCGAGACCGGGCAAGTCGAGGTGGTCGTGATGCCGATCGCGCTGGGCTCACAGAAAATCGTCGCCGCCGCCCGCACCGGCGCCGGCCTCTCCGATCAGATCGGCCACACCGTCGAGGTGGAGGGGCTCGCGGCCCTCGCCTTCGAGGTGGCCGACAGCGAGGATCCGATCGAGGTCGGCGGGGTGAGTGAGTACGTGATCCACGTCGCCAACCAGGGAACGAAGCCGGCCAGTGGTGTCCGCGTCGTCGCCACGCTCCTGGGAGACATGGAGCCGGTCGAGGCCCGCGGCCCGTCCGCGCACCGGGTCGACAACCTCACGATCTCGTTCGAGCCGCTCGCCAAACTCGCTCCGTCCGAGGAAGCCACCTACCGGATCCGCGTCCGCGGCCGCCGCGAAGGGGACCAGCGCGTCCAGGTGCAGCTGACCAGCGACGAGCAGCCGGCACCGATCACGAAAGAAGAGATCACGCGGGTCTACGCGGATCGGTGAGCAGCCTCCGGGCTGGGCGCTTCCCCCGCCGGCGCCGGCATGCGACACTCCCGCCACGCCGACCGCCATGCATCCCTCCCTCCACCATACGCGTCACCGCCCCTGGCCGCTCCCGGCCGGCGAATGGTCATGGCGGCAGCGGTGGTGCGATCTCCTCTTCGCCCACTGGCCCGTTCCGGCAGCCCTCCTCCGGGCGCTCGTGCCCCGGGAACTCGCAATCGACCAGTTCGATGGCACGTCGTGGGTGGGTGTAGTGCCCTTCCGAATGGAGGGAGTGTCGCGTCGGCCGTTCCCCGATATCCCGGGGCTGTCCGCCTTCCCGGAGCTCAACCTCCGCCTTTACGTGACGCGCGACCGTCGCCCTGGCGTGTGGTTTCTGTCGCTCGACGCCACGAGCGCCGTCGCCGTTTGGGCGGCACGGACCTTCTTCCATCTTCCCTACCACCACGCCGCGATCGACATCCGTCGGCAGGGCCCCGGCTTCCGCTATCGAGCCGAGCGGTACGGCGCCCGAGAGACGATCCGCCTCGATGCCGACTACGCCCCCGTCGGCCCGCCGACGACTGCGGCGCCTGGCTCACTCGAGGCGTTTCTCACCGAGCGCTACTGCCTCTACACCCTCGACTCGGCCGGGGCGCTCCTCCGCTGCGAGGTCCACCACGAGCCCTGGCCGCTCCAGCCGGCCAGCGGATCGATCGACGCAGCGGGCCTCGTCGCCCCGCACGGCCTGTCGCTCCCCTCGGTACCTCCGCTGCTCCACTTCGCCCGCGGCGTCGACGTCGTCGTCTGGTCGCCGCGACGCGTGTGAGTCCCCGATCAGGAGCGGCGATGCGCCCTCTCACCCGCGATCAGGTCCGCGCCGTCGATCTCCGGGCGATCGGGGAGTATTCCCTTTCCGGCATCGTCCTCATGGAGAACGCCGGGCGGAACGCCGCCCACCTGCTGATGTCGCTCGCGTCGAGCGATCGCCTCGACCGACCCCTTCGGGTGGCGATCGTCTGCGGCCGCGGAAACAACGGCGGCGACGGCTTCGTGATCGCCCGCCATCTGGAAAACCTCGGGGCCGAGGTGAAGCTTCTCCTCGCCTGCGATCCGGCTGCGTATCGGAGCGATGCCGCCGTCAATCATGCCGTCGCCGTCCGGGCCGGGATCCCGATCGAAAAGCTCGAGGCATCGCCGATGGACGCGTGGTCCGCGGCGCTCGCGGGATCGGATTGGATCGTCGATGCCCTCCTCGGCACGGGTTCAAGCGGAGCGCCGCGTGGGGCGGTGGCGACGGCGATCCGGGCGATCAATCTGGCACGCGTTCTGCACGGCCCCGAGTGCCGGCCTCCGCGGGTCCTCGCCGTCGATCTCCCTTCAGGCTTGGACTGCGACACGGGGCTCGCCGCCGGCGAATGCGTTCGCGCCGATGCCACCGCGACGTTCGTGGCCCGAAAGATCGGCTTTGATGCCCCCGGCTCCGCAGCCTTCACCGGCGCCGTTCATGTCATCGACATCGGCGTGCCGCGGAGGCTTCTCGACGAGACGGCCGCCGACGGCTGACCCGGCAGAGAGCCCTCGCCTATTTCAGTTCCTTCGAGAGGAACGTCCACCCGAGAGCGTCCATGAAGGCCCGCTGCTTGTTGTCGGCGGCGCCGCCGTGGCCCCCCTCGATGTTCTCGTACGAGAGGACCGGCTTCTTCAATTCCTCGAGCCGCGCGGCCATCTTCCGCGCGTGCCCGGGGTGAACGCGATCGTCGCGGGTGCTCGTCGTGATCAGGATCGGCGGATAGTCCTTGGCCGGATCGATGTTGTGGTAAGGGGAGAAGCCGCGGATGAACTCCCACTCCTCTGGCTTGTCGGGGTTGCCATATTCCCCCTGCCAGCTCGCGCCAGCCAGGAGCGTGTGGTAGCGGCGCATGTCGAGGAGCGGCACCTGACAGACGACGCCTCCCCACAGATCGGGGCGGCGCGTGAGCATGTTCCCCATCAGCAATCCGCCGTTGCTCCCTCCCTTGATCCCCAGATGCGCCGAGGAAGTCACCTTGCGGCGGACGAGATCTTCACCGACGGCGATGAAGTCCTCGTAGGCCCGCGGCCGGTTTTCCTTGAGCGCCGCTTGATGCCAGGCGGGGCCGAACTCGCCGCCACCGCGGATGTTGGCGATCACCGAGACGTTCCCCTTCTCGAGCCAGGCTGCGCCGGTGATGGCCTCATAGCCGGGGAGGAGCGGGATCTCGAAGCCGCCGTAGCCGTAGAGGAGGGTCGGCGTCGATCCGTCGAGCTTGAGATCCTTCGGGCCAATCTGGAAATAGGGCACCTTTGTCCCGTCGGCGCTCGTCGTCTCGTGCTGTTCGACGACGAGCCCCTTCGACTCGAAGAACGACGGAGCGCTCTTGAGCTTCTCGACGCCAGTCACCTTCGGCGACCCTGAGGCGGGGAGCCCGCCGAGGGCGAGCGTCGAGGGCTGGAGCGGGCTTGCCGTGACGAGGAAGAACTCGTCGCTGTCGAGATCATCGACGGCCGACACGCTCGCCGTGCCGAGATCGGGCACGCCGGAGAGCGGCTCCCGGATCCACTTTCCATCCTGCCAGGAGAGGGCCTCGACCCGGTTGCGGACGTTGTCGAGCGTCGTCACGAGAAGGTGGTGCCGCGTGGGGGCGAACGACACCAGCGACGTCCGCGGGGAGGGGGCGAAGAGAACATGGCAGTCGCGGTCGCCGGCCATGAAACGCTCGTGGTCGATCGCGAGGAGCGCCCCCGCCGGATAGGTCTTCGCGCCGGTGTCCCAATCCTTGCGGAGTTCGAGGAGGAGCCACTCGCGGTGGACGCTCGCATTGGCGTCCTCGGGCTTGGGCACTTGCACGAGCTGGCCGTCGCGGAGCTCGAACATGTCGTTGGTCCAGAACGTCTTCTGGCGAACGTAGAACTCGCGCTCGAAGCCGGGGGTCGGGTCCTTGAACCCGGAGACGGCCATGTCGTCATCGGCGCCCTCGTAGACGAGCTCCGCGTCGGCGAGCTTCGTTCCCCGCTTCCACGCCCGGACGGTGCGCGGATAGCCGGAGGTCGTCATCGAACCGGCGCCGAAATCGGTGCCGACCAGGAGCGTGTCGGCATCGCGCCACGCCACCCGGCTCTTCGCCTCGGGAAGCTCGAAGCCCCCCGCCACGAAGGCCTTCGCCTCGAGATCGTATTCGCGGATCACCTCGGCGTCGGCACCGCCGCGCGACAGCTCCACAAGGCAGCGCTTGTCGTCAGGCTGGAGCACGGTGACGCCGTGCCACACCCAGTTCTCCTTCTCGCTCGCGGCCAAGCTGTCGAGATCGATCACCGTCTCCCAGGCCGGCTGCGCTTTGCGGTATTCCTCGAGGCTTGTCCGCCGCCATACCCCCTTGGGGTTCTTGGCATCGCGCCAGAAGTTGTAGAAGTGCTTGCCGATCTTCCCCACCATCGGGATCCGATCCTTCGAGTCGAGGATCGAGAGGATCCTTTTCTCGAGCGATCGGAAGGCGTCGTTGTCGGCGAGCGCCGCGGTCACCTTCGCGTTGCGCTCCTTCACCCACTCCAGCGGCTTCTCGCCGGTGACCTCCTCGAGCCACTGATAGGGATCGGCGGGCGTCGGGGCCGTCGTGTCGGCCGCGCGGGCTGCGTGGGGCATGGTGAGGGCGAGCGAGGTGGTGAGGACCGTGAGAAGACGGTGGTGGAACGCCTGCATCATCGAACTGCCTCCGGAGGGGTCACGCATCCGGGGAGGGCGGCCGCTACGACCGCGTCTGCCCCGTGCCGGTGACGACGTACTTATAGGTGGTGAGCTCGCGGGTGCCACAGGGGCCGCGGGCGTGGAGCTTGTCGGTCGAGATCCCGATCTCGGCACCGAGTCCGAGTTCGCTGCCGTCGTTGAAACGCGTGCTTGCATTGACGACGGCGACGGCCGTGTCGACGCGGGCGGTGAACCGGTCGGCTGCACTCGGGTCGGCCGTCACGATGGCGTCGGTGTGGCGGGATCCGTAACGGTTGATGTGATCGATCGCCGCGTCGAGCGAGTCGACGACCGCCACCGAAATCTTCGGCCCGAGGAACTCGGCGGCGAAATCGGCCTCGGTGGCAACACCCGCGGCGGGGATGAGCCGGCGCGTCCCGGCGTCGCCGACGATCTCAATGCCCCGTTCGCCAAGCGCCTGGCCAACTTCCGGGAGGAAGGCGTCCGCGACGTCCCGATGAACGAGGAGCGATTCGGCGGCGTTGCAGACGCCCATCCGCTGGCACTTGGCGTTGACGGTGATCGCCCGGGCCATGGCGAGATCGGCCGCCCGATCGACGTAGACATGGCAGTTGCCGTTGAAGTGCTTGAGGACCGGCATCCGCGCCTCGGCGCAGACCCGGCGGATGAGCTGCTCGCCGCCGCGCGGGATCGCCAGATCGACCAGCGTGTCGAGCTTGAGAAACTCCCCGACCGCCGCGCGATCGGCGATGTCGACGAGTTGCACCGCGTCGACCGGCAGGCCGGATGCGGCGACACCCCGACGGACCGCCTCGACGATCGCCCGGCTCGACCGGGCCGCTTCCTTGCCACCGCGGAGGATGATCGCATTGCCGGCGGCGAGTGACACCGCCGCGGCGTCAGCGGTCACGTTCGGACGCGACTCATAGATGAAGAAGATCACGCCGAGCGGCACGCGGATCTTGCGGACGGCGAGGCCACTGGGGCGAATCGACGATTCGATCACCTCCCCGACCGGATCGGGAAGCGCCGCGACGGCCTCGAGGCCGGCCGCGATCCCCTCGACACGCTTCTCGTCGAGGAGGAGCCGTTCGTACGCAGCGGCGGTGAGCCCTGCGCCAGCGGAGGCTTCGAGGTCGGCCCGGTTGGCGGCGAGGATCAGCGCCGTGTCGGCGCGGAGCTCGACGGCGGCCCGCCTCAGCGCCTCGGCTTTCTGCTCCGTCGACGCCCCGCCGAGATCGATCGCCGCCTGCCGGGCCCGCTCGGCCATGGCCAGACAGTGGGCGGCAAGATCGGCGGGGGCGTGGGGCGGGGGCGTGGTGGCGGTCGACATGGCGGGGACGCTGGGCTGG
>CAJBCV010000350.1 GCA_903951635.1 uncultured Planctomycetaceae bacterium | reverse complement strand
GCAAGCTCCTCGACCCATCGCTTCATCCGTGATTCTCCGCGTTTCGCCAGCCGCTCCATCCATGGGGCGGAAGTATACTCCTGGCCCACCGTTCTCCGGGATGGGAGTCTTCAGCGCCAGCCTTCGGGATCTCCGCCATGCCACGCGTCTTGTGCCTGCTTGGGCTCGTTGCTTTCCTTGCCCATTCGACGATCGGCGCTGCCGAGGAGGCGACCCCGGCAGAGAAGATCGAGATCCACGAGGGGTTTGCCGTCGAACGGGTCCTGTCGGTGCCCCGCGAACTCGGATCGTGGGTGGCGTTTTGTTTCGACGCGCGTGGCCGGATCTACGCCTCCGATCAGGGGCCGCGGCTGTTCCGGGTCACCCCGCCACCGATCGGCTCCACGGCCGAGCCGGTCGTGGAGGTCGTCTCCGAAGTCTGGGGGCATTCCCAGGGGATGGCCTTCATCGACGGCGCGCTCTACCTCATCCAACACGGCGACCACCATCCCGAACGCTTCCGCCCCGACGTCCTTCTCCGCATCCGCGATAGCGATGGCGACGACCGCCTCGACTCCGCCGAGACGCTCCTCGAGTTTCCCCGCGCCTCAGGCGACGCCGCGAACTGGTACGAACACAGCTACCACGCCGTCATCCCTGGGCCCGACGGCCGGTCGATCTGGCTCGTCAGCGGCGATCGCAACGGCCTCCCCGGCGACCGTATCCGGACGCCGAAGCTCTGGAACCGAGACAGCTGGGACTTCCCCTTCACCGACACTCCCTACTGCGGCGGCTGGGTGGCCCGGGCCGATCTCGACGGGAAGAATCTGGAGGTCGTCTGCATGGGCCTCCGCAACGGTTACGACCTCGCCTTCAACCGCCAAGGGGATCTGTTCACCTTCGACAGCGATCTCGAAAACGATCTCGGCCTCCCCAACTACCGTCCCACCGCCATCCGCCAGATTCTCAGTGGCAGCGACAGCGGCTGGGGAGGACGGGCCGGCGAGATGCTTTGGAGTTGGAAACCAGACTGGGAAGAGATCCAACCGCCGCTTCTCGACATCGGCCCCGGCTCACCCACCGGGATCTGCTTCGGCCACGACGCCGCCTTCCCGCCCCGCTACCGCGAAGCCCTCTTCGCCTGTGATTGGAGCTACGGGCGGATGTTCGCGATTCACCTCGAGCCAAGCGGCGCCACCCACTCGGCCGAGGCCGAGCCGTTCTTGAGCGCTCAAGGCCTCCCGATCGCCGATGTCGCCGTCTCCCCGGCCGACCACGCCCTCTACTTTCTCACCGGTGGCCGTGGCACGCAGTCGGGGCTCTATCGGGTGACCGCCACCGGCGATTCCAAAGCCGCCACCACTCCCCCCGCACCCGACGACGCCACGACCGCACTTCGCGACCTGCGAATCAGCCTCGAGCGCTTTCATGGCCAAAGCGCCCCCGCCGCCATCGCCGCCGCGTGGCCGCACCTTGGCCACGCCGATCGGGCGATCCGGGCCGCCGCCCGCGCGGCCATCGAATGGCAACCGGTCGAGACCTGGAAAGCTCGGGCCCTCGGCGAAGCCTCACCGCAGACCGCCCTCCAGGCCCTCCTCTCCCTTGCCCGCGCTACCGCCGGCGACAGGAGCCTCCAGGCGGAGATCCTCGAAAGCCTCGCCCGCTTCGACTTCGCCGCGCTCTCTCCCGACGAGCAGACCTGGTATCTGCGGATCCTCACAATCTCCGCCTCGCGCCACGGAATGTTCTCGTCGGAGGCAGCAGCGAAGCTCATCGCGACCCTCGAGCCCGCACTCCCCTCCCCCGACCGGCGTGTCAACGAAGGGATCGTGGCTCTCTGCGCTGCCCTCAAGAGCCCGTCACTCATTCCCCCCACGCTCGATCTCCTCGAGGCCGCCCGCACCCAGGAAGAACAGGTGAACTACGTCCGTGCCCTGGTCGCCTCGGCAGCGTCGCCCACCTGGACCCCAGCCCTCCGCGAGCGGTTCTTGGATCTCGTTCTTGACCGAGTGCCGAACTGGAAGGGAGGCTTCACGGCCCGGGCCGTCCGCGACTCGCTCCTCCACCAAGCGATCGCGATGCTCTCTTCCGAGGAACAGGCGCTCCATGCGGCGCGGATCGAGACAGCGCGCACGCCGGCCGCCGTCCTCCCGGCGACATCGCGGGCGTTTGTCCAGAAGTGGACCCTCGAAGACCTCGCCTCAGAGATCGACCCCGCCACCGACACAAGCGCGGGGAAGCGTGCCGACCCCGACAACGGTCGCCGGTTGTTCGCGGCCGCGGCCTGCATCGTCTGCCACAGCTTCCAGGGGGAAGGTGGCCGCGGCGGCCCCGACCTCACCACGGCCGCGCGGCGCTACACTCCGCGTGACCTCCTCGAGAACATCCTCGAGCCGAGCCGGGTGATCAACGAACAGTATGCTCTCCAGCAGTACGTCAAGACCGACGGCACGACCTTCACCGGTCGGACGGTGAACATGGCCGGCGACATGGTGATGGTCGCCACCAATCCCAACGACCCCGGCGGGAGCGAAGTCCGCTTCACGATCCAGGAGCTCGAATCGACGACGCCGTCGAAGGTCTCGTTCATGCCCGAGGGGCTGCTCGACACCCTCTCGCGCGACGAGATTCGCGATTTGCTCGCGTATCTTCGGAGTGAGTGACGGGGTTGCTCGCTTCGAGTGTTCGCCGCCCCCGCTTCGCCCTCTGCAATGGCAACGACGAGCTCTTTGTGCGGGGTAAGCGAGGGGTCGACCGTGCTCCGAGAGCCGGCCTCGCCGGCAAGCGAAGGAAAGGAGGGCGAAAGCGTAGGCGGCGCGGAGTGAGCCGAGGCCATGGATGGCCGAGGTGAACGTCCGGCGACGGCGCTCGGTCGACCCCGAAGCATTGTTGGCGGATGGATGGTCGACGCGCTTGAAGCCAAGCCCACCCAACGACCGTTCAGCCGCCCCGCTTCCGCGACAGCATGAACTCGTTCCCCTCCGGGTCGATGCACATCGCCAGATGGGGAGGCTGGCCATCCTCCGGCTCCGGCTCCTTCGTCAGACTCCCGCCGGCGGCGACCACTTCCCGGGCCCCGACGAGCACGTCGGGCACCTGAAAGGAGAGCCCCGTCCAGGTTCGCTTTCCTTCGCCGCCGGAATGGATCCCCAAGACGCTCCCGAGGATCTCCACCTCGGCGATGACGGAGTTTTGCTTGAGGAGGCGGCCGCCGAAGAGCGTGCAGTAGAAGCGCACGGCCCGATCCATGTCGGCGGCCCAGATCACATACTTCACCCGTTCGACGAGCATCAGGGCCTCCAGGAGCAAAACAGAAAGCGTGGAAAACGTTGACGCCCGTTCTCCCACACGCCTAGGCTTTCGTCCATTCACCAAAAGGAAATCTTCCGATGCCCCTCCGCACCGACCGCCGCTCCTTCCTCTCCACCGCCGCCGCCGCGTCGCTCGCGCTGGCTGGCGTTCCCCGTGCCATAGCCGCCGACGACACCCCCGCCGCTCCCCTCCGGCCGGTGCGGTTTGGCGTCTCGACCTACTCCTTCTGGCAGTTCCGCGCGGAGCCGGCGCCGATCGAGGATTGCATCGACCAAGCGGCGCGGATGGGATTCGACGGCGTCGAGATTCTCCAAGTGCAGATGGGGGATGACCAGTCCAACGCCCGGCTCCAGCGGCTCAAGTCCCGGGCCCACACTCACGGCCTCGCCCTCATGGGCTTCTCGACGCATCAGGGCTTCGTGAACCCCGACAAAGCCATCCGCGACGACAACATCGCCAAGACGCTCAACTCGATCGACACCGCCTACCGGCTCGGGATCCCGACGATGCGGATCAACACCGGCCGCTGGGGGACGTCGAAGAACTTCGACGAGCTGATGGCCAACAAGGGGATCGAGCCGAATCTCCCCGGCCACACCGACGAGGAGGGCTTCGGTTGGGTGATCGCGTCGATCGAGCGACTCCTGCCGCGGGCCGAGGAGTGCGGCGTCGTTCTCGGATTGGAGAATCACTGGGGGCTGGGGCGGACCGCCGATGGCGTGATGCGGATCGTCGAGGCGATCAATTCCCCCTGGCTCAAAGTGACGCTCGACACCGGGAACTTCCTCGACGATTCCCCAGCGCAGATGGAGAAGCTCGCGCCGCGCTGCTGCCTCGTGCAGGCGAAGACGTACGACGGCGGTGGCAAGTGGTATTCGCTCGACATCGATTACAAGGCCGTCGCGGCGATGCTCCGCCGCCACCGCTACGAAGGCTGGGTGTCGCTCGAGTTCGAGGGGAAGGCCGACCCGGCCGAGGCCGTGCCGGCGAGTCTCGCCCGGCTCAAAGAGGCGTTTTCAACCCCCGCCGGATGACGTCGCCTCCGCGCTCCCCCCTGGGGCTGCCCGTCGCTCGAGGTGG
The DNA here is from genome assembly GCA_903951635.1 of uncultured Planctomycetaceae bacterium. Classification (GTDB taxonomy): domain Bacteria; phylum Planctomycetota; class Planctomycetia; order Pirellulales; family UBA1268; genus QWOP01. Next base: position 1,223 of record CAJBCV010000350.1, on the reverse strand, counting down.
GCGACGAGGAAGCGATCGATGTCGCCGCTCGAGACATCCTTGATCCGCCCCGACGACACGCCGGTGCGCGGATCGCGCACCGTCGGCCTGGCACCGAGCCACCAGCGTCGCACGACCTCCTGCGGCGCAGCCCCGGCGTGGAGCCTGTCCTGCCGTGCCATCTCCGCGGCGAGGAGTTCGCGGGCCACAAGCTCGATATCGGCAGTGCCGGCGGCGGGTCGGATCGTGATCGTCTGGCCGGTCTGGCGGTGCGTGGCCCGCACCTCCGGCCGCTTCCCACTCCCCACCACCACCTCCACCTGCTCCCCGTTCGCTCCAAGGCCGGGCACCGGCATCACCGTCACGCGGACGAGCTTGCTTGGGGACTTCGCATCGGGGAGAAACTCATGGAGGCCATCCTCCCCCTCGAGCATTCCGTAGACTGCCGCGCCATTGATGAGGAGGACGATCTGCTTGGCTCCCCCCTTGCCGCTCCCTTCCTCGTGAACCTCCACCACCTCGAAGCCGAGCCTCCGCGCCCAGGCCGCGTGGCTGTCGGCAAGCTGGCGGACATATTCCTGCGCCTCCTTGTCGAGGGCATCGTGAACGAGGAACGCATCGGCACGCTGGAGGGGTGAATCGCAGAGGATCGCGAAGCGGAGGATCGTCGCCTGGCGTCGGCAGCGCTCGATCCCACCGGCGAGCCTGGCGATCTCCGCCGAGCCTGTCGCCCGGCCGGCGCGGCGCGTCTCGTCGGCGATCCGTTCCGCCGCTTCGATGACGGCCGCGAGCGCCTCGCTCGTTCGCTCGGCCTGGTAAAGCTCGGCAAGCGCCGCGCGGGCCCGCACTGGATCGTCCCAGAAGTCGGGCGCGGCGGTCTCGGCCACGATCGCCGAGCGTCGTGCCGCGACGCCCCGGCGCTCGTACTCGGCACGGGTCTGATCGACTTCCGCGGCCAGATCGTTAAGCCAGCGTTTCAGCGTCTCGGCCGTCGCCTTCGTCGCGGTCCCATCGAAGGGATCGGCCAGGCGCACCGCCGCCACGTCCTGCTGCCGGCCGGCGCGGTCATCGCGGATCGTCACGACACGGACGCGGTCCCCGGCGGGGAGGATCTGGATCACCCCCGCGCCCGCCGTCACAGGCGTTTCCGAAAGGACGTGCGCAAGCGGCCCGAGGACGACCCGCTCGACGGCGCGCTTCAGCGGACGGGCACCGTAGCGGGGGTCGTAACCGACGCGGGCGAG
>CAJBCV010000349.1 GCA_903951635.1 uncultured Planctomycetaceae bacterium | reverse complement strand
TCCACAAGGCCACGAGGTCATCGTCCGATGAGGGGTTGAGGAAAAGCCATCAGAGATCCGGTTTTCCGCAGGTTTAAGTCGATGTCAGGTCATTGCTTGTTGATGATTCAAATCAACGGCGTGCCGGGTTATTTTCCAATTCCTGGAGTCGTCGCAATTCTTCCAATTCACGGGTCACCCGTGGCCCGGTACCGTCAGGGTCCTCGGCAATCGCCTGGGCAACACGTCGCTGCTGGGCTGCGATGATCGCCGCTCTGGCTGCCGGCGGAGCACCTTCCAACACGGGTACAGCCATGTCCCACCCAGGAGGTGAAACTGCATCGATGGCGGTGCGTCCGATTCCCCAGACGATGTCAATCGCTGGCTTCGCCCAGTCATACCAGTCCTTTCCATATTCAGCCAAAGTGCGTGCGAGTTGATCCTCGACGTTGCCGGCCTGCCCGCCGGCAGGTTGTCCACCGCCGTTATAGGGAGCATCAGAAGGCGTGCCGGTTGGGGATGCGCCCGAGGAGGAACTTCCCCCCGAAGGACCCGTGACCAGCCCGCTCCCGAGCAGGCCACCGCTGCCGAGGCTCGTACCACCCGTGCCGACGGGCGACTGGCCAGCCGGAGAGGAGAGGAGACTTCCCGCCGCTCCGGAAAGGGGAGGGCCGATGGGCGCCACGACGAGTGCCGATGGCGACGACGGCGCGTTCGACACGGCCGCGGGGGGAACTGGCGGCAGTTGGCCCGGCGGAGCGAGGCTCTGCCAGAGAAGCAGAGCGTCAGAAGTCCCTGGGGTGGCGGTGAGAAACCTACGGGATTCGAGGGATTCGACGGAGCACGCATCGCGGCGATGCCCGAGTTTCCGACGAAGGTCCCTATTCCCCCCCCCCTTGCCCGAATCGACGTTGCAGCGACATGGGTCATTCCCTGACGAGGTGAAACGGCTGAAACAAGAATGATGGAGCGCTGAAAAGCCTCATGAACCGCCCAGCCCCCAACGCAAGGGAGGCTACTCCCTCGCTCGAAAGGCGTCAAGAAAACGGCGCACGCGTTCGCCGCGATGGTTTGCCCCGAGGTTCGCGATCGTGGCGAACCGCGCTGGCCTCATTTCGCCGGCGGTGTCGCAGGGGCCGCAGGGGCCGCGGGGGGCACGGCCGACTTGCCGAGGAGGTGGCGCTCGAACCAGGCGAGATCCCATTCCATCTTCGCGCGGCGGTGGTTTTGCTTGACGAGGCCGTGGCCGGCGCCGGGGTAAACGACAAGCTCCGTCGGGACGTCGAGGTAGGTCTTGAGGGCCCGGTACATCGCGCGGGCATGGGCCGCCGGGACGCGGGCGTCGAGCTCGCCGACGTGGAAGAGCGTCGGGGTCTTCACCCGGTCGAGGGCATACATCGGTGAAGCGGCCCGGTAGGCATCGGGCTCTGCCCACGGCAGCTTGCCCCCCATGAAGTTGACGACGTGGCCGGGGGTGTCCTCCGTGCCCCACTGGATCACCTGATCGACGACGCCGGCGCCACTACTGGCAGCCTTGAAGCGGTCGCTCGCCGCCACGAGGCAGTTGGTGAGATAGCCGCCGTTGCTCCACCCCATCACGCCGAGGCGGTCGGGGTCGGCGATGCCGCGCTCGACGAGCGCATCGACGCCGGCGAGGATGTCGGCCACTTCGATGTCGTTCTCGCGGCCGACGAGTTCCTCGAGGAAGTCGTCGCCGTAGCCGGTGGAGCCACGGTAGTTCGGCGAGAGCAGCGCGTAGCCCTTGGCGGGGAGGAGGACGCG
>CAJBCV010000348.1 GCA_903951635.1 uncultured Planctomycetaceae bacterium | reverse complement strand
CCGCAGGGCAGCTTCCGCCCCCCGCCGCCGGCCCGCTCCAGTTCCCTGGCTCCGCGCTCGAGCCGCCGCGCTTCAACGCGCCCACGCAGGGGATTCCGAGCCTCGGGGCTCCTCCCTCCGGGCTGTGAGCCGGCGACGTCCGGGCATGCCATAATCTCCGCATGGCACCGATCCCCGGCGAGCTTCCCTCCGTGACGCCTGACTCGCATGGAGCGTCGCGCGCCGACCTCGACCGGCTCAAGCTCGCCAAGCTCCGCGCCTGCCTCGCCGAGATCCTCCCTGCCAACGCCTTCTATGCCGCGAAGCTTGGGGGGCCCCGGCCGCTGCCAGAGTCGCTCGACGAGTTTTCCACCTGGCCGGTGACGACCAAAGAAGAGCTCGTCGCCGGGGCCGCCGCCACCGGTTTGCCTGCGAATCTCACCTATCCGCTGTCGTCGTATGTCCGCTGCCATCGCACGAGCGGCACGCATGGCCGGCCGATGCCGGTCTTTGACACGGCCAGCGATTGGACCTGGTGGATGGAATGTTGGCGGGCGATCCTCGCGCGGGGCGCCGTCGGCCCTGGCGACCGCGTCCTCGTCGCCTCGTCGTTCGGCCCGTTCCTCGGCTTCTGGAGTGGCTTCGACGGCGTCCTCGCCTGTGGCGCGATGGCGATCCCCACCGGTGGGCTGTCGAGCCTCGCGCGCCTCGAGATGGCCCGCAGTCTTTCCGCCACGGTGCTCATGGTGACGCCGAGCTATGCGCTCCATCTGGCCGAAGTGGCGGCGGAGGCGAAGCTCGATCTCGCCAGCCTGCCGATCCGGTTGGTGATCGTGGCCGGCGAGCCGGGGGGATCGGTGGCTGCCGTGCGCGACCGGATCGGGCAGGCCTTCGATGCCAACGTCCTCGATCACGCTGGCGCCAGCGAAGTCGGGCCGTGGGGGGTGGGGGATCGGCATGGCCGGCATCTCGATCTCCTCGAGCCCTGGTTCCATCCCGAGTTTCTCTCTGTCGAGACTGGCCATCCGGCCGCGCCGGGGGAGCTTGCGGAATTGGTGCTCACGACGCTCGGCCGCGTCGGTGCCCCGGTCCTCCGCTACCGCACCGGCGACCTCGTCCGTCCGCGCCTTCCCGACGCCGCCGAGATCGCGGCGGGGGAGAGCCCGTGGGTGAAGCTCGAGGGGGGCGTGATTGGCCGGGCCGACGACATGCTCGTCGTTCGCGGCGTGAACGTCTTCCCGGGGGCGATCGACGGGATCGTGCGAAGCTTCCCCGAGGTGGTCGAATACCGGCTCACGGTCTTCTCGCGCGAGAGCCTCGACGAGCTGGCCCTCGAGATCGAGGATCGGCTCGACGAACCGCGCCGCGTCGCCCGCGAGCTTCATCTCCGCCTCGGGCTCCGCATCGGCGTCACGGCGGTGCCGGCCGGGAGCCTGCCGCGATTCGAGGGGAAGGGGAGGCGGATCATCGACCGCCGTCACGACACAACACCGTCACCGAGGAGCGATGCATGAGTGATCCATCCACAGGCCGGCCATCGGCCGCTGCCGTTCCCGCGTCGATCCGCCGCTTGCCCGACGGCAGCGTGGAGATCGGCTGGAGCGACGGCGTGCGCAGCGCCTATTCGCCGCGGCTCCTCCGCGACGCCTGTCCGTGTGCCACCTGCCGCGAGGAGCGGGCGGCGCCGAAGCCGAAGGGGCTGCTGACGGTGCTCTCGCCGCAGGAGCTTGCGCCGCTTTCGATCGCCGGCATGACGCCGGTGGGGCAGTATGCGTACAGCATCGAGTTTTCCGACGGCCACTCGAGTGGCATCTACACGCTCGAGTATCTCCGCGAGCTGGGGT
>CAJBCV010000347.1 GCA_903951635.1 uncultured Planctomycetaceae bacterium | reverse complement strand
GCGGCATCCCGAGACCCTCAAAGCCCGCAGCCGAGGTCTGGATCAACCCGCCCGAAAACGTGGCGATCCCACGCGCGATTCAGCTCCCAAGCGACACTAATTTCGTCACGCAGGTGTCTCAAAGTCATTGACACGTTCCGCACGTCGACACGCTCACAGGCCCGGTCGCGGTGGCGAGGGTCGAGCCCCTCGACCGCCACTCGGCCGTGTACAATCTCGAAGTCCACGGCGAGCACGTCTACCGCATCGCGGTCGATGGGGTGCTGGTGCACAATGCGGGGCCAGGAAATTGCTTGGAAGCGATTGCTTCACTCTCGGCTCCGCTACCCGGCTCCTACATAAACTCACGCTATACGATCAGCATGGCGGGCGCTCCCGCCGGATCAGCGACGAACGCAGCTGGCTTTGCCAGAAATGGGCCTTGGTTCTGGCGTCAGTTGATGAGCCGACATCCCGAACTCTTCAGCCCAGTAAATGCAGCGGCAATTCGTGCCGGCCGTTCACCGCTCGTTGATGCCGCTTGGGCCGCAGCAAATCCCACACACCAATCCTTCATTGGCCAGAAACTGATCCACCACCATATCGATCAGGGCGGAATTGCTACTGCTCTGCCCGAGTTGATCCACCTAGCGTGGCACAGCATCTGGCATATCCACTAAGGGGAAAGGACATATGGAACCCGACGCTTTCGTGAAAGAACTCGCGGCACTCGCCCCAACATCGACAGAGCTTGAAAGACTCGGCTTTTCTAAAGATGAGGCGAGCCGTTCAATGGAATCTTTCCTGTGCACTAAGCGGGAGCATCCACTGCAAGCCGCGGGCGATTCGAATGAGTTGCTAAGGCTACTTAGCAACTGGGATTTGAGCAAAATCGAAATCGGCATGATACGGTTTCCCAATCCGCCAGCTGAACTACTTGGAACCATTTGCGTTGGTTGTGTTGAGGCCGACCCTTTGCTGTTGCTTCCTGATACAGGCGAAGTCGCTGTCCACGAACTGGGAATCAAGGGCAAACGCCTGTGGTGGGTTGCAAGAAGCGGCTCTGAGTTAATGGATTCGATGTTTATCGCCGCCCGCTTCTTAGAAGGGCGAGGTTCTGGCAGGATTGACTTTAATGACCACTCGGCTGCGAGAGTAGTTGCCTTGGAGTGTGCTTCTGCTGCGGGCGGTGACAAGTACTTGGACTTCTACACAATGCTCTTGGGGGCGGAGTGACTGGTGGGCTACGTATTGCATACCGAATAAGGGCTATCTACTGTGGGCACGACAATTCTGGAGACACCTCCTAGCAGAAGAAGCACCATGCTGATCAGGTCAGTTCTCGGGAAGTAGTGCCAGCCAAGAACCTCCGAGCGATGGTGGCGGCGACGGGCGAAATCGTCGCCGCCATCAATAGCCTTCAGGCGACGGTTCAGGGAGCCGCGGCAGCGGTGCGGCATGCCGTGTCGCTCACGAAGGCCGACATGGATCACCTCGTCACGGTGACGGTGGCTGCCGGCAAGGCCTCGACTGACGTTTCGATTGCGGGCGTCGAATTGGCGGCGGTGATCGGTGCG
>CAJBCV010000346.1 GCA_903951635.1 uncultured Planctomycetaceae bacterium | reverse complement strand
GTCGCCGCGGAGCAAGCAGCGGGCCTGAGGGCAAGCCGCCACGACGACCAACAGCAGCGCCTCCGCTGCCCCATGACGCCTCCGCTGCCCCGAGCCCAACGAAGGCTCCTCGCGAGGGGTCGCCCGTGCCCCCGAAGCCGGCCTCGCCGGTGAGCGCAGGACAGGAGGGCGAAAGCGACAGCGGCGCGGAGAGAGCGGAGGGCATGGATGCCCGGAGCGAGCGTCCGGCGCGGGGGCACGGGCGACCCCGAAGCCAACCAGCGGCCAAGCACACCTTCGCTTCGCTTCTGAATCCGGCCGACAGCACGGCACAAACACCATGCGGCAGCCGCGGCTGCAAAACAAGCCGTCAGATGTAGTACATCGGATCGGTCGCCAAGCGGGAGCGTTCGACGAGGTCGGCGAAGCTCACCGACTGAAGCGCCTCGGTCTCGGCGCCCGCCACCATCCGCCAGGCCTCGAGGAGCACCGACACGCTCCGCGACTTCCCGGCCAAGTCCTGCGTCACCGCCGTGACGAGCTCGTCGGGCCCCTCGATGATCCGGAAGACGTCGTCGAGCGTGATCTCCTCAGGCGGCCGGGCGAGCTGATAGCCCCCCGCCGCGCCACGCGTGCTCGTCACCAATCCGGCGCCTTTGAGCTGGAGGAGGATCTGAACGAGAAACCGCGACGGCACCCCATGGGCCGCTGCGATCGAGCGGATCCGTACCGGCTCGTCCGATGTCCAATTCCGCGCCAGCTCCAGCACGGCGATCGCGGCGTATTCGGTTTTGGCGGAGAGGCGCATGGGGAGCGTCAGTGGGAACGGGAATGGAGGCCACACTCGGTCTTCGCCGTGCCACTCCAGCGACCGGCGCGCTCGTCTTCGCCAAGCTGGATCGGACGGGTGCAGGGAGCGCAGCCGATGCTCACATAGCCCTGGTCGTGGAGCGGATTGTAGGGGATGTCTTCGCGGACGATGAGGTCCCAGATCCGCGCCTTCGTCCAGTTGGCCAGCGGCGAGATCTTCACGACGCCGAACTTCGCGTCGAAGCCGACGATCGGAGACGCGGCCCGGTCGGGGCTCTGGTCGCGGCGGATGCCGCTCATCCAAGCGTCGAACCGGGAGAGGACACGGCGGACGACGGCGATCTTCCGATCGGCGCAGCAGCGGTCGGGGTCGCGGCCATGGAGCGGGCCGCCGTGGAGCCTTTCATACTCCTCGACGGTGGTGTCGGGACGCTCGAGCGAGACCTCGATCCCGTAGCGCCTCGCGATCCGGTCGCGGAGTTCGAGCGTCTCGGGGAATTGGTAGCCCGTCTCGAGATTGAAGACGAACGTCTTCGGGGCGATCGCCGCGAGCCAGTGGATGATCGCGCAGCCCTCCGGGCCGAAGGCCGTCGCCATCGTCAGCCGGTCGCCGAATGTCTCCACCCCCCAGCGGATGATCTCCGGCGGCTCGGCCCCCTCGAGGGCCCGACTGGCAGCCGCCAGGGACTCCGGGGGGAACGTCGGCGTGGAAGAGTGGCCGCTCACGGTGAAAAAAGCTCGCTGGAGGCCGAAAAACTTGCCTTGGCCGTCAATCCTACCATCGTTGCTTAAATATCTCAGGAATCCCTGGCTAGGTCGCCTCAGGATTATCGACCCCGAGGGCGGCCAGCCCCCCCCGAAGCCCCCGGGCCGGGCAAAGTCGACCGGCGTTGCCGGGTCGAAAGGGCGTTGCCGCCGCCGGGCGGGCCAAAGGGACTCGCCACCCCGCCCGGAAAGCCCGACAATGCCTCCCCACCACCTTCAGTCCAAAGCAACCGGCCCCTTTCGATTCAGGAGCATCTCATCCGATGGCACGCAGCGTGGCTCTGGCGGTTGATCTCGGGGCCTCGGGGGGCCGGGTCGTGTCCGGGACATTCGATGGCAGGCTCCTCGAGCTCGAGGAGATCCATCGCTTTGAAAACGCCCCGGTCGCCTTCGGTGGCCAGCTCGTCTGGGATCTCGTCCGCCTCTGGCAGGAGGTGACGACCGGCCTGCGGATGGCGGCGGCCAGGCACGGCGACAGCGTGTCGAGCGTCGGCGTCGATACGTGGGGCGTCGACTTCTCCTTCCTCGCCGCCGACGGCACGCTCCTGGCCAACCCCGTCTGCTACCGCGACGCCCGCACCCGCGGGATGCTCGCCGCCGCCGAGCAGACGGTGTCGCGGGCCGACATGTTCGCCGCCACCGGGCTGCAGTTCATGGAGATCAACTCGCTCTTCCAGCTTCTCGCGATGCAGAAGTCGGGATCGAGCGTCCTCGACGCCGCCGATCGGCTTCTCATGATCCCCGACATCATCCACTGGCTCCTCTCCGGGATCCCCTCCAACGAGTCCACCAACGCCTCCACCTCACAGTGCTTCGATCCGCAGAAGGGGGACTGGGCGTTCCCGATGCTCGATCGCTTCGGGCTCCCGAAGCAGATCTTCGGAGCCATTGTCGAGCCGGGCACCGACCTCGGGCCGCTGCGGCCGGAAGTGGCCGCCGAGACAGGGCTCTGCGGCGTGCGCGTGATCGTGCCGGGCACGCACGACACCGCCAGCGCCGTCGCCGCCGTGCCGGCCCAGGAGCCCCCCAGCGCCCGCCCCGACTGGTGCTACGTCAGCCTCGGCACTTGGGCGCTGGTCGGCGCCGAGCTCGACCGGCCGCTGGTCACCGAGGCCTGCCGGGCGAAGAACTTCACCAACGAAGGGGGCATCGGCGGCACGACACGCCTGCTCAAAAATGTCTGCGGATTGTGGCTCGTGCAGCAGTGCCGAGCAGCCTGGCAGCGGGCCGGAAAGGAATGGTCGTGGGACCAGCTCACGCAGCTGGCAGCCGAAGCGCCGCCCCTGCTGACGCTCGTCGATCCCAACGATCCGTCGCTCGTCGCGCCGGCCGACATGCCAGAGGCGATCCGGGCGCTGGCGCGGGCGACGGGGCAGCCGGTGCCCGAGTCGACCGCGGCGGTGGTGCGGACGGCGCTCGAGAGCGTGGCGGCGGCGATCGCCCGCACGCTCGACGAACTCGACGGCCTGCTCGGCCGGCGGATCGGACGCGTCCACGTCGTCGGCGGCGGCGTGAAGAACCGGATGCTCTGCCAGATGATTGCCGACGCCACCGACCGCCCCGTCCTCGCTGGCCCGGTGGAAGCGACGGCGATCGGCAACCTCCTCGTCCAGCTCCTCTCCCGCGACGGGAGCGTCGATCTGCGGAGCGTGCGCGAGGTGGTTCGCGACACCTTCGAGATCACCCGCTTCGAACCGAAGGACGCACCGCGCTGGAAGGCCCGCCTGGCGGCGGCGAAGGCGTAGGGCCTACGCGCGGCTTCGGGTTCAGCTGCTGAGCTCAGAGCCAAACGCGGCTTCGGGATCGCCCGTGCCCCCAGCCGAAGCTCACTTCGGCCTTCGTGGCCTCCGTTCGCTCGGAGCCTGCTTCGCTTCGCCATCCATGGCTGCGCTCGCATCCTACGCCGGCTCTCGGAGCACGGGCGACCCCTCGCTGACGAGCGTCCGATGAGGTGCGCTTCGTTGTTTCGGCGCGTCTCACGCCGCTGCAAGGGCCTGCTTCGCGGGGCGCTTCGTCACCTTGCCGTGCTCCACCTGGAGGATGGAATCGGCCAGTTCGAGCGTGCTTGCCCGGTGCGTGATCATGATCACTGTCCGGTTCTCGACGTAGCGGGCGAGGGCTTCGTGGATGAGCCGTTCGCTCTCGACGTCGATCTGGCTGGTGGCCTCGTCGAGGACGAGGATCTCGGCGTTGCGGAGGAAGGCCCGCGCCAGGGCGATGCGCTGCCGCTGGCCACCGGAGAGGCGGAAGCCGTTGGGCCCCACCATCGTGGCGTAGCCTTCCGGGAAGTCGCTGATGAACTCGTGGGCGTGGGCCTTCTTCGCCGCCTCGAAGATCTCTTCCTCGGTGGCGTCCCAACGGCCATAGCGAATGTTGTAGAGGATCGACTCGTTGAACAGCTCCGTCTGCTGCGTCACCAGCGCGATCCGGCCGCGGAGATCCTTGAGCGACACCTCCGTGAGCGGCACGCCGTCGATGAGGACATGCCCCTTCGACGGGTCGTAGAACCGGCAGATGAGGTTGACCAGCGTGCTCTTGCCGCCGCCGTTGGGGCCGACGATCGCCACCCGCTCGCCGAAGTTGATCGAGACGCTCACGTCATCGAGGACGGTGTCGATGCCGTCGTAGCTGAAGGAGACGCGTTCGAGGCGGATCTCGCGGTGCGGACGGGGGAGCGAGCGGGGGGTGGCCGATTCGTGGAGCGTCGAGGGGGTGTCGAGGAGGGGGTAGAGCGCCTGGGCACCGACGATGCCGACGTTCACCCCGGTGAATACACCCGAGAGCTTGCGGACCGGGTCGCTGGCCCCGATGAGCATCCCGAAGAACACCATGATCCCGGGCACGGTCATCGGCCGCTCGCACATCGTGATCCCGAAGATCTCCGTCTGCTGGTTGATGACGAGCCAGGCGCCGACGGCGATCGAGGTCGCCACCATCCCGATGCCGAGAACCTCGGTGATCGGATTGGCCAGGGCGTAGTAGAAGGTGTGCTTCATGCCCGTCTTGAGCATGTCCTTCGTGCAGGTGCGGAATCGCTGCCGCTCGAAGTCCTCCATCGTGTAGGCCTGGACGGTGAGGACGTTGTTGAAGGCCTCGAGGAGGACATGGTGGAAGCCGAGCGACTTCGTGAGGATCTTCTTCGAGATCCCGCGAATGCGGCGGTTGAGCCACACCATCATGAAGCCGACGGCCGGGGCGAGCGTGAGGCAGGCGAGCGTCAGCTGCCAGGAAATGCAGAAGGCGCCCGCCAGGCAGGCGAAGATCTTGAGTGGCTCGGTGACCGCGCCACCGAAGACACTCGTGATTCCACTGGCGAGCATTTCGGAGGTGCCGGTGACCTGGGCCATGAAGCCGGCCGACCCGTGGCGCATGAACTGGGCCCGATCGACGGCGAGCGCCTTGTCGAACACCTTCAGACGAATGTCGCGGGTGATGTTCGTCGCCACCCACGCCACGAGGAGCGTGCTGACGAGGAGGAAGGCGTGCTTGAGGAACGTGCTGACGACCACGAACGCCACCACCCACAGCACCGTCGTGAACGGGTCGGAGGGAAGGAAGCGGTGGAGCCAGGGGTCGAGCTTCACGGAGGAATAGAGGAGCGCCTCGTCGGCCCGCTTGCTCAACGTCACGGTGTCGAGGGTTTTCCGCGCCGTCGTTGCCTCCTCCGGCGAGAGGAGATTGGAGGCGAGTTGCTCGTTGATCACCTTTTCCTGAGTCGTGTTGATCTCGATCCGCTTCCGGGCGTCGTCGATCCGCCGGCCGTTCCACGACTGCAGGGAGTCGCCATTGAGCGTGACTTCGATGATCGGGAACAGGGCGGCGATGTTCGCGCCCCAGAGGCTGGCAACACCGGCGGAGCAGAGGAACGACGCCAACAGGAGCGGCCAACTCTTCGCGGCATCCCGAAGGGCACGGAGGAAATATTGCATGGACGGTTTGTTTCCTGATCCCCGCGAAGACGGCCCTGGGGGCGCCGGGATTGGTCCGGGCGCTGCCACTGAATCACCGTCATGCCGCCGCCCCCTGCGGGCGTCGGTTTCATTGCCTCGGTTGGACACGACGTCCTCCAGCGGCCTCTTGGGAATCGGAAGAAACGGGGTGGAGGGGTGACCGCGATTTGGCGGGATCCTCCCTGGGCAGGCGGCGGAAACGCGGCAAGACGGGCAAGCCGGCGAATCGAGTGACGCTCTGCGGGGCGGGAAGGTAGTCCCCGCCGCCCGTCGGTTCAAGGGAGGTTGACAGGGGGATTTTTACCGCGGTCCCTGCCCCAACCTCAGCTCAGCCGCCAACAGCGTGTTGGCCAGGAGCATCGCCACCGTCAGCGGCCCGACGCCGCCGGGGACCGGCGAGATCGCCCCGGCCACTTCGGCCACGGGGGCGAAGTCAACATCCCCAACCAGCCTGCTCCCCCCCTTCGCCGCAGGATCGGCGATCCGGTTGATCCCGACATCGATGACGGCCGCCCCCGGCTTCACCATGTCGGCCGTGACAAGCCCCGGCTTCCCGACGGCCGCGACGAGGATGTCGGCCTGCCGGCAGATCGCGGTGAGATTCTCCGAGCGGCTGTGGCAGATCGTCACGGTGGCGTCGCCGCCGGTGCCCCGCGAGGCGAGGAGGAGCGCCAGCGGCTTTCCCACGATGTCGCTGCGGCCGATGATGACGGCGTGCTTTCCAGCCGTCTCGACGCCGGCGTCGATGAGCATCCGCTGCACCCCCGCTGCCGTGCAGGGGACAAACCGCGGGCGCCCCTGCGAGAGGAGCCCGGCATTCTCCGGATGAAATCCGTCGACGTCGCGGTCGGCGGGCACCGCATCGAGGACGCGCTGCGTGTCGACATGCCCCGGGAGCGGCAGTTGCACGAGGATCCCGTCGGCCGGTCCCTGCTCGTCGCGGGCGAGGGCCCCGACGAGCGCCACGAGCGCCTCGGTGTCGGCCGTCGCCGGCACGCGCACCACCTCGGCCTCGATCCCCACCCGTGCCGCCGCGCTCGCCTTGCTCTTCACATAGGAGGCGCTTGCCGCCATCTCGCCGACGAGCACCACCACGAGCCGCGGCACGCGTCCGGCCATCCGTGCAAACGTCGCTACCTCGTCGCGGAGCGAGTCCTCGATCCGCCCGGCGAGGGCCTTTCCGTCGAGCATCCTGGCAGTCATCGGCGCTTCTCCTCCGTCCAGGCCTTCCAGCGGCGATCGATCCCGGCCGTGTCGGCATCCCCTTCATGGAAGACGACGAGATAGCGAAGGACGAGCGTTTCCCCCTCGGGAATCGTGTGGTTCCCGGCCCCTTCAGGCTCGCCGGCAAAGTCGTGGATCCCGAAGGGGTTCGCCCCCGACAGGCCGTATTCACGGGCATGCCACCAGGTCGGGTGGCGGAGATTGAATGGATGATCGAGCATCGCGATTCCGTAGGTGTGGCCATCGACGGCGCCGGAGTAATCGACCCACCGGGCCCGCTTCCCCCACGCCGCGGCGTCGACGAGCCCCTCGGAATTGACGAGCCTGCCGCTGGCTCCCTGCGAGCC
>CAJBCV010000345.1 GCA_903951635.1 uncultured Planctomycetaceae bacterium | reverse complement strand
TGCTCCTCGTCGGTGCCCAGTCGCTCGACGGTTCCTTCACACAGACCGCCGGCGGCGCGTTCCTCTCCGCCATTCAAGGGACGTCCAGCTACGGCCGGCTCGCGGCCACCGGACTGGCGTCCTTTGACGGCACGCTCGACCTCGTCGACACCGGCTCCATCCTCGCCGATGGCCAGACCTACGAGCTCTTTACCTTCGGCTCATCGATCGGCGATTTCGCCTCGCTTTCCGTGCTGGGGACGACGCTCGCGCCTCTCGGCAGTGGCCGGTGGTCCTACGGAAGCCTGATCCTCAGCGAGATCTGGACGAGCACGAGCATGAGCCTCTCGATCTCGGCGGCGGCGGTCCCCGAGATCGATCCCGCCTCCGCGGGCAGCGTCCTCGCGCTCCTGCTCGGCGCCCTCGGCCTCCTCGAGCGGCGGAGGAACCGACGTTGTGGTCTTTTTGTCTCGCGGTCGGACGCGGTTGGTGCGGGGACCATGGCTCCCGGAACACGCTGCGGGCCGATGGTCCTTTGTCTGGCCGTCGGCATGGTGGCATCGGGGGTCGGCGGGGATGCCCAGGCAGGGATCGTATTCGGCAACCTCGGATCAGCGAATGCGACGGCGCTCGGCACGACGAACACCCATCTCGGGACGCAGGACCCACAGGATGTCAATTGGATCGCCCAGGGATTCAGCACCGGATCCTCCAACTTGCTGACGCTCCAGTCGGCGGTCATCGGCATCGGCGTCACCACGGGAACCACGCCGTTGACGGTGTCGATCTTCTCGAGCGCCGCCGGCGTTCCCGGCACCGCGCTTTCCACCTCCTCCCTGACCACGGTGGGGAGCGCAGGGAAGTACACGTTCTCGTTCCCGGCGACGCAATTGCAGGCCAACACGAGCTACTTTGTCGTCCCCAACGGTGGTAATTGGTACTGGAATGTGGGAAGCCAGAGTCAGCCGATCGGGCTTAATAGCTCCGGGTATTCCTACACGACGACGCTCGAAAGCTACGCCCAGACGACATCCCCCGCCGGATCCTGGAGCGCCGGAAGCTCGACCCGCTACGCCGTGTCGCTGACGAGCGCCGTCCCGGAGATCGATCCGGCCTCGGCCGGAAGTGTCATGACGCTCCTGATCGGATCGCTTGGCCTTCTCGACAGCCGTTCCCGTCGTCGCCGAATCGCGTGACGCGTTCTCGGCGCAAGGCATTGTTCAACGCCCCCGGCCCCGGAGCGCCCGCCGCCCCGGGGCCGGGTCGTTTTTGCGGGTGGGCGTGAACCGCAGCTGACAGCGTTTCTTTTCAGGCAATAATGGCGGCTATCAACAGGGCCCTACCCGGAGTTCCCCATGCTCGATGCCGCCACGCGGGCCCGCGACTTTCCTGCTCTCACTGGGATCGTTTATCTCAACACCGCCGCCGAAGGGATCCCGCCGCCGCAGGTCGGCGAGGGGCTCAGCGAGTACTTCCGCGACAAGCAGCTCGGGATGGACGGCCGGCTGCGGCATGCCGCGGTCCATACCGAAGCCCGTCGGCTCGCGGCGGCGCTTATCGGCCTCGACGCCGACGACGTCGCCATCTGCTCCTGCTCCTCCGAGGCCTTCAATCTCGCGAGCCTCGCCCTCCGGCTCCGCGATGGGGACGAGGTCGTCGTCACCGATCTCGACTTTCCTTCGAGCGTCACGCCCTTCCTTCAAAACGCCTGCCCGGCCACCGTGAAGGTGTGGCGATCGCGCGCGGGGAGCCTCCTGCCCGACGACCTCGTCGCGCTCCTCTCGCCGCGGACGAGGCTTGTTTCTCTGCCACTGGTGAGCTTCTACAACGGCTTCCGCGCCGCCGTCCCGGCGGTCGCCGAGGTCGTTCACCGGCATTCCCCGGCGCTCCTCGCCGTCGATGTCACGCAGGGGCTGGGGCGGATTCCCCTCGATCGCGATTCGGGCGCGCTTGTCGGGGCCGACCTCATCGTCTCGAGCACGCACAAGTGGCTCCTCGGGCCCCATGGCGGCGGGATCGTCGGCGTGCCGCCACGGCGCCGCGACGCCTGGACGGTGCCCGCCGGCGGATGGTTCAACGTTCACGACGCCTTCGGGGCCGAGCGCTTCGAGCGTGCCGAGAGCCTTCCCGGCGCTGCGAGCTTCGCCGTCGGGATGCCGAATTATCCGGCGCTCTACGCGATCAGAGGGGCGCTTGAGTATCTCTCCGGCGTCGGCGTCGCCGCGATCGATCGGCGGGCAGCGCCGCTCGTGTCGGAGTGCCTCGCCGGCCTCCGGGCCCTCGGCGTCGACCTTCTCTCACCGACCGATCCGGCGCAGCTCGCGGGGATTCTCGCCTTCCGCCACCCGCGGGCCGAGCTCGTCCATCGGTTTCTCCACGATCGACAGATCCACCTCATGCACCACGCCGGGCGGCTCCGCGTCGCGTTCCACGGCTACAACACCGAAGCCGACGTCGCCACGTTCCTCCGCGAACTCGCCGCGGCGCTCGCCAGCCATGGCCCCCTTTGAACGTGACATGGCGAGGTGGCGTGAGGGGGGCGGGTCCGCAAGGGATACCGCTCCCCTCGATGCCTGAACACGGCCAATGACTTTCAGCCCAGCCTGGCTCGTCGCCGTTCGAAGATACCCAACATGCCGGTGAGGAGGGCCAGTACCGAGCCGATGCCCGCGGGGTCGATCTCGGGCACGGCGGCCGCGGCGTTGCCGGTGATCTGCATCGACAGGGAGCTGCCTGCGCTGTAGGACGCTCCGCCGTTCGTGGAATAAAAGCCGCCGGTTTGGGTAAAGCCGAGGGTGCTCGATGCGGAAGAGGAAGCCTGATACCAACGCAGCGCGGCGTTGTTGGTGAAGTTGGTCTCAGACGTCCCGAGCCAGACGGAATAGCTGGTGGCCGCTTTCAGGTTCCATGGCGACAACGGCGAAAACGTGTAGATCTGTTGGGTGCTGTTGAACGTGGATCCGGAGAAATCCTGAAAGTACGTCGCCGTCGCTCCGTCGGCAGGAGCGGTAGCGGATGTCGAGCCGTTCTCGAACACGGAAAGCCGCATGGTCGGGGTGAGGCTGCCGTTCCCGTAGGCCATGGCGACGGAGACCGAATCGAGGTCGTAGCTCGCGGAGCCGGTCACGAACGTCATCCCGAGGACCTTGGCGTTCGCCGCGAAATTCCCAGAAAAATTGGACGGACCCGACGAGCTCCAAGCGGTGAGGTTGCTGGTGTTATCCAGCAGCACGAGACCGGCTCGGGCCGTAGAGGTCGAGAGGGCGCTGGTTGCCGTGAAGAGCGCGATAAAAAACAGCGAACGAAACTTCATTTTTTTCTCGACGACAAGGAGCGGGGTCGGACAGCCGGTGGTCGATACGTTAACCGGTATTTTCCAGATGACCACCCCCTGACAGGCTGGCGGCGAATGGCCCCCCCAAAAACGTGCCAATCTTCCGCCCCCCTTCGTGGCAGCGGGGTATGACGGGTGCTACGGCCGTTGCGGGAATGCTCCGAGCGTTTCCCTTCAGAGTGGGGAACGGCAGGGAGATCAGAAGTCGATGCCCTGCCGGTGGACACCCGCCACTGCCGCAAACAGATCGCGGCGGGCATCGAGCAAGCTGAGGGCGTGGCGGACATCGGCCGGCTCATCGACCGGCCGCGGCGCCGCTTCGGCCGGCACCGCCGCTGTCACCTCGGGCGCGACCACCGTCCGCGATCCGCTGCCCCACGGCACGACGCTGACGACGAGCGCCGCCGCGATCCCGGCGACGATCTCGGGAAGGAGACGCTGCCGCGGATTCGCAGCGGGGGCGATCCGGGCCTGGCTGGCGAGCATGAGGCGGCGCTCGCAGGCCGCCACCTCCATCGCGCCTAAGACGGAGTCCCGGAAGCCGGCGTTCGGCACGGGGAGCGGGCGAGCGCGGAGGAGCGATTCGACGGCCACGTCGCCCGGCATCGATGCAGGGCCGGAGGCGGGGTCGCGGTCGTCCGGGTCGTCGGCGTCGAAGCGGTTCATCGGATCACCTCCACGGCGAGCGCCGCGCGGAGCTTCTCGAGGGCGTAGCGATACCGGCCGGCGGCGGTGTTGAGACTCACGTTGGTCACCTTCGCGATCTGCGCGAACGTCAAGCCGCCATCGATCTTCAGGGCCACCACTTCCCGCTGGGCCTCCGGCAGCCCAGCGAGGGCCCGGGCAAGGCCGGCGTCGGGATCGTCGGCAGCGTCTGTTGTCTCGTCGACCATCATCCGACCGTCGGCCTCGCGTTCCCGTCCGATCCGCTCGATCGCCGTTCGCTCGAGGGCTTTCCGCTGCCGGCTCCGGGCGACCGCATGCCGCAGCGAGGTAAAGGCATAGGCCTCGGGATCGTCGACGTCACCGAGACAGGCCCCCGACCGCACCAGCCGCACGAACAGATCGTGGACGATGTCCTCCGCCTCGGTGCCGGTGCAGCCGAGCGTCCGCGCGGCTCCGAGCAACCGGCCGGCGAGGCTGTCATAGAGGGAGGCGAAGTTGGCCGAAGCCCCCTCCACGCCCCCGTCGCCCTCAGGCGCCGTGTCGTCGCTTGTCATCGCATCGACTCCCCTCGCCTCGGGCAACATGGGTCGATCGGACGCTTCCCCCCAGGACCGCCACGGGAGGCGTCATTCCCAAGGAGCCATGAGGCCCGACGATTTGTATTCCTGCTGTTCCTCCGGCTCCCCGCGGGCGGACCGCAT
>CAJBCV010000344.1 GCA_903951635.1 uncultured Planctomycetaceae bacterium | reverse complement strand
GGACGGCGGGCAGCAGGGGCTTGATCTCCTCGAGCGAGAGACGGCGGTAGACCGATCCGATGCTGCCGCGGGCACGACCGTCTTCATTTCTCAGTCCGGCGCGCACGGCCTCGTAGAGCGCGGGGCGATCGACACCTTCGAGTGAGCGAGCGAGCATCCCGTTGCGATCGAACAGCGCAAAACTGAGATAGCGCTGTTGCATGCCGCGCGGGTCATTCTCCGCATCGACCCGAGCGAGCATTTCGAGCAGCTGAGGCACCGCCGGCGTGGCCGGCTCGCCGATGGCAGCGAGGGCTTCGGCAGCCTTGATTCGCAACCAGAGATCTCCGTGCGACAAAGTCTCGCGGAGGGCCGCAACGGCGGGCGCTCCCCGACGCCCGAGGAAGATCAGGCCCTGACAGGCGCCATAGCGTTCGTCGAGGCTCGGGGAGGCGAGCAACTCGACAAGCGCCGTCACCGGAGCGCTCTCGCGGCGCCCCAGGGCCATGGCGGCCCGCTCGCGTACGACGGGCGACCAGCTGCGAAGACGGTCGAGGAGTTGGTCGTCGGTCAACGAATCGTAAAAGCTCGTGCGGTCCTTGTTGGTCCAGCCACGCCCGTCGAGGATCAGCGATTGGGCGGCCGCGGCGTCGAGCTGCGGCACCGTGCCGGCGGTCTTCCCCGTGATACGGAGCTTCTTCAGTGGCATCGCGTAGGCCAGCAGATAGCCTCCGGTGGCGTCCCATCCTCCGTAGCTGTCGGCTTCCGGTTCGGGCGGGCCCTGGTGGAGGTAGCTCGCATCCCACCGCCGCGCCAGGTCGAAGTACCAACCACCGAACTCGTGCATCCATGCACCGCTGGCATGTGGGCCGGCCTGTGACACGCCCGGCATGGCCCAGAGGATGTTGAAGAAGTTGCCGGTGTGACCCGTGTCCCGTTCCGGTCCGTGGGAGGCGACGCTCATGCGCGTGAAGAACTCCGCGGCTTGCGCGTCACCGAGCAGATTGAACAGCACGGCGGCCATGCCGCACTTGCCGTTGTCCTCGTGGTTTTCAATCCAGGGATGATGGTCTCCGTAAGGAATCGCCCCTTTGCCGACGTAAAAGCGGAGCAGCCGGGTGCTCCGCTCGATGGCGCGATCGAGGGCGGGATCCTTCACCCCCGCCTCCCGGGCCATCACCAGGGCGATCGTCAGTGGCAGTCCCGGCGAGTTCATCATCCCATAGCCGTAGAGCCGCCCGTCGGGCCTGGCGAACCTGTGGCCCCAGGAGCCGACCGCGCTTTGACCATGAGCGGCTTCGAGCGCGAGCCTCTTCAGGCCCGGCACGACCGACTCATCGCCGGTGGCATCGACGTATTCGGCGAGGAGCATCATCACGTAGCCATAATGCCAGGTGGCCATTCCTACGTCGCGGAAGTCCGCGGCCCACTCGGCCTCCCTCTTCACCAGCGGCAGGTACCTCGGGTCGCCGCTGGCCAAGAGAGCGAGGGCATTGAGCGATCGTGGGATGGGATCCATCCGCTCGGCATAGGAACGCTCCGCCATCCGTGCCGCGAGGGCCCTGCACCCTTGCTCGAGAAGGCGCTTCGACTTCGGGCAGTCGTAGGGAGCGGTCGCGCTGTAGGTGCCGAGCACCGGGAGTTTCACCACGACCTCCTCAGACCTTCCTCCGCGCGACCGGGTCAGATGGAGAGCCCCCTTGCCAGCCTCCGACTCGGCCAGGGTGAGGGCCCTACCCATCTCCGTGCGCGGGTCCTCGGAAAACAGCTTCCCT
>CAJBCV010000343.1 GCA_903951635.1 uncultured Planctomycetaceae bacterium | reverse complement strand
GCCGGCTCGCATGAGATCTGGTTCAATGAACCATTTCGCGCGGAGACGAGCAGGTTCGTGTCGATGGCGATCATCGCTGCTGCTGGAGCCAATCGTGCATGGCAGAGCGATCGGATAGATCGACGCCGGCAGGGAGTCCGCCGGGAACGGTCACCCAACGGATGGCAACGGGCTTCGCCCCGCCCGCCGCAACAGCTGAGCGGCCAAGCTCGGCCCTGAGTCCGCGCTCGATAAGCGCCCGCAGGGGCTGTCGAAGTTCAGCCGCCCGCTGCTTGGCTGCGATGAACAAGTCATCGGGGAGATCGATGGTTGTTTTCATCTGGGGCAGCGCATTCCCGTGTTGATGGAACGGCCAGTGAGCGACAGAAAGGGGGCCAAGAAAGTGAATCTTTCCAGCTTCAGCGGCCGGCAGCCGGTTCGCGTCCTGCACCACCGTCGGGCGACCACGGCAGGAGCGACGTGAGACTCGTCGCTTCGGTCGACATCGCATCCCATTGCAGCAGACCGGTGGGGGGAATCACATCGCGGTCGAGGTATCCCGCGGACGTCGGGCGACGGAAGCGGTGCGTGGTGCGGGTGGCGGCATCGATCACCCACACCTCCGCGATCCCGTGCCGGGCGTAGAGGGGCACTTTCACTCCCAGGTCGTAAGCCAGGCTCGTTTCAGCGACCTCGACCACCAGCAACACATCGCCCGGACCGGGATGAGCGGCCGCATAGCAGTCGACGCGCGGCAGCAGAATCGCGATATCGGGCTGGGGCTCGCTCGCGTCATCGAGGAGGACGGGATTTTGCACCGACACGATCGCCCGATCTTCCACGCTCCCAGCCATCCATCGAGCAAGCGCCCGCACGATCGCCGCGTGAAGGCTACCGATCGGCGACATGTCGAGGACCTCCCCGCTCACGAGTTCCACCCGGTCGTCGGGCCCGAGAATGCCCGACTCGACCATCCGATGGTAGTGGTCCACGGTCAAACGGTGCCGCGTGAGCAGATCGCCGGGCATGGTGACCATAGTGCTCTCTCTGAAAGATCGGGCCGTGGTGCCCGGCCCGCCGTCGCTTGATCAATCAAGCATACTCGCCGCCCGAACAAAGCCGTTTCACGTCGCTGCCGGGGCGCTCGGGCCGTGGGGCTTGCCCGGGGCGTGGCCGCGGGGGCCGAAGGCGAGGACGGTGGCGGCGCCTGCCGCCACGACGAGAAGCCCGGCGAGGAAGATCGGCTTCACCGTTTCCGGAGCCGTTTCTGCCAGAGCGAGGGTCGTGAAGGTGTTGATCACCGGAGCGCAGCCGAAGACCACCGGCATGACGGTGAACGGCTTGCCGCCATTGGCGAAGGCGAGGATCGTGCCGAGGGCCCCGAGAGCGCCGAGCGAGCCGGCGCCGAGGCTCCAAAGCAGGCCGGTGGTGTCCCACGTCCCCTTGTCGCCGGTCGGCCCGAGGAGCACCAGCGGCACGAGGACGGCGATCAGGAAGTAGGAGACGCCGATGCAGATCAGCGGCCGCAGCCGGCTCCCCCCCATCGCCGTCTGCCCCTTGTGGAGAACCGGGCCGTAAGCGCCCCAGCTGAGCATCGCCATCGCCGCGGCGAGGAGGACGCCGAAAAACTTCTCGGCGCGCTGCTC
>CAJBCV010000342.1 GCA_903951635.1 uncultured Planctomycetaceae bacterium | reverse complement strand
TGGATCATGAGATCGTGGATGACGCCGACATCCATCGAGCGGAACGTGAACGGGGCGAGCCGGAGCGATTCGATCGAGACGATCTTCCCCGCCCGCGACACGGCCATCTGCCAGGCGGGATTGAAACGCTCGACATGCCCGACGGCGACCGTTCGGCCGCAGCGTCGGGCCGTGGTCACGATCCCGCGGGCCTCCTCGACGGTGGCCGCGATCGGCTTCTCGATGAGAAGGTCGATGCCCGCTTCGAGAAGCGGCAGCGAGACAGCCGAATGCCGACCGGTCGGCGCGGCGACGACGGCCGCCTCGACCAAGCCGATGAGTTCCTCAGGCTCCGCAAGCGCCCGGCAGCCATGGGCAGCGGCGACCTTGTCGCGCGACGCGGCGAACGGATCGACCACCGCCACGAGTTCGACGTCGGGCCTGCCGGCGAGGAGCCGGGCGTGAATCGATCCGAGATGCCCGCAACCGACCACCGCCACCTTCGTGCGCTTCATGCCGCTCTCCGTCGGGGAAGGGCGCGTCCGTGCCGCCCCTCCTGCTGGTTGGATAGAAACTGGAGCACCGCCTCGACCTCAGGCACGAGCATCGATTGCGAGCGGAGGATCTCCCCGGCCTGCTCGAGGCCGACCCGCGCCCGGTAAAGGAGCCGATGCGCCTCCGTGACGGCCTCCACCGTGCCCGGGGCGAAGCCGCCCCGTCGGAGGGCGACGACGTTCACGCAGCGCGGTCGCGCCGGCGATCCTTCGCAGAGCATGTAGGGGGGCACGTCATGGAGCACCCGCGACAGCCCGGCGACGAACGCGTAGCCGCCGATCGTCGCCCAGTGGTGCACCGCCACGCCCCCGGAGAGCGAGGCATGGGAATCGATGCGGACATGGCCGCCGAGGAGCGTGCCGTTGGCGATGATCACGCCGTCGCCGATCCGGCAGTCGTGGGCGACATGACAGCAGGCCATGAGGAAGTTGCGGCTCCCCACGACGGTCACCCCCTCCTCCTTCTCGGAGGCCCGGTTGATCGTCACCCCCTCGCGGATGACGTTGTCGTCGCCGATCTCCACGCGCGTGTCGCTGCCCCGGTAGCTGACATCCTGCGGGTCGGCGCCGATGACGGCATTGGGGAAGATCCGGTTGCGAGCCCCGATCCGCACGTTCCCCATCACGGTGACGTGATTCTCGAGGATCGTGCCGGCGCCAATCGTCGCTTGGCAAGAGACGACGCAAAACGGCCCGATGACGACCCCCGGGCTGAGGCGTGCCCCAGCCGCCACGATCGCCGTGGGGTGGACCGCCGGGGGCGCCAGTGGAAGGGAATCGGACATCGGGCAAGGATCCGAGGGGCGGCGGGACTCCGCTGCTTCAGGCCGTGCGTCCCAACCACCGGGTGGCATCGCGCGCGACAAGTTCGCGGACGAGGCCGGCGTTGAGGGCGTGGCCGCTGCGGAAGGCGCGGACGTGGGCGTGGAGTGGGCGACCGGCCAGCGCGAGATCGCCGACCGCATCGAGGACCTTGTGGCGGACGCACTCGTCGGCCCAGCGAAGCTCGGTGCCGATCGGCCCGTCGGCCGAGAAGACGACGAGATCCCCGGGCGAGACGGTGGCGCCGAGCCCGGCCGCCCGCAGCCGGGCCGCGTCGTCGGTCGAGATGAACGTCCGCGCTGAGGAGAGCTCGTCGCGGTAGGTGTCGGGGGTGATGTCGAGGTCGAGGCGTTGCCGGCCGATGGGACCGGGGCCGTAATCGAGGACATACTCGATCGAGAGGCCCGGGAACCTCGCCGGTCCGGCCTCGATCCAGCAGGCCGCGTCGCCGACGCGCACCGTCTCGCCGACCGTGATCGGATCGATCGCGGCATCCTGCTCGACGATCCCGGCCCGATCGATCGCCGCGACGAAGTCGCGCGACGAGCCATCCATGCCGGGCAGTTCCTCGGCCGTGACGACGACCGTGCAGTTGTCGACGCCCAGGCCCGCCAGGGCGCTCATGACATGCTCGATGAGATGGACGCTCGCCGGACCACGGACGATCTGGGTGCGGTTGCGGGCCTCGACCACCGCTCCGACGACCGCCGGCACCGAGGCGGGGGGAGCAAGATCGCCGCGGACGAACACGATCCCGCTGCCGACGGCCGCGGGCTGGAGTTCGACGCGGTTTTCGCGGCCGCTCCAGTAGCCCCGGCCGTGGACGGTGGCCGCGGTGCGGAGCGTGCGTTGCGGCCGCGCGGGTGGGGTTCGGGGCATGGACGCTGCCGGGGAGTGGATGGCGGAGAGACCAGGCCCCCGCGGCCGCCCCGAAGGCGGCCGCGGGGCGGCCGAATCAGCGGGTGCGGGGCTGCGCCGCGGCCGGCTGCGTCGCCACGGCCGGGGTGTTGAGCATCTTGAGGACGTCTGGCGTGATGTCGATCCCGGGCTCGAGATAGACGATCGGCTTGGTGATCCCGCGGAGGATCTGGTTGCGGTCGCTGTTGTCGACCGGGTCGCCGTCAAAGCGGTGAACGATGGCGATCCGGTGCTCACGGGCGAACTGCTCGACGGCCTTCTCCACCT
This sequence comes from uncultured Planctomycetaceae bacterium, assembly GCA_903951635.1. Lineage (GTDB taxonomy): Bacteria > Planctomycetota > Planctomycetia > Pirellulales > UBA1268 > QWOP01. The sequence goes on along the minus strand of CAJBCV010000342.1, from coordinate 7,695 downwards.
CGGTGTAGACGCTCAAGTAGACCTTCGCCTCGCGATCCATGAACTCCTTCTTCTGGAGTTGGGCATCGACGTTGAAGTCGCCCTGGGCCTTGGCGATCTCGGACTCGAGCTTCTTGAACTCCGGGGTGCCCGGATTGAAGCCCTTGATCTGCTCCATCATGCCGTTGATGCGATCACGATCCGCCTTGAGGGTGTTCTCAGCGGCCATCACCTCCTCCTTCATCCGATCCATCGCCGCCTTGAAGCGGGCGTGGTTCTTGAAGATGTAGCCGACGTCGATGACCGCGACGTGCGTCGCCGGACTGGCGGCCGTCGGAGCCACCGGAGCGGGGGCGGCCGCGGGGGGCGCCGCCGGACGCTGCGGGGCCTGGGCGTGGGCTGCGGCGGGAACCGCGAGGATTGCACAGAGAATCGCTGCCAGTTGCCACTTCACGGATAGCACTCCTTGCTGGTTCGCACGCGCGGCCGCCGCGACCGCGGCGGGGTCGGTCCGGGGCCTCCGTCGCGACCATCCGTGGTCACGGCGCAGGGGCCGGTCGGGGCGGGACTATGGCAGCCGCAACGCCCAGGCTCAAGGCCAAAAACGGCGGCGTTTCGCCGGAGAAATGCTCGTGCCCCCGGGCTCAGCGCGGGGCGCCGAGGGTCACGTCGAGCGTCACTTCCTGCTCGCCGCGTTTGACGACGACCGGCACCGTCTCGCCCCCCTTGTGCTTCCGCAGGGCGCTGTCGAAGTCGTCGAGGCCGGTGACGGCGCTTTCGCCGATGCGGATGATGAGGTCGCCCCCGAGGAGCCCCCCCTTGGCCGCCGGCGAATCCTTCGAGACCCCGGAGATCGCATAGCCCTTCCCCGGCTTGGCGAAGTCGGGAATGCTGCCGAAGTAGGGGCGATCGCCGTCGCGCCTTGCCATCGTCTGTTGCCCGGCCACCTCGATGTAGGCCGGGGCCTGCGGCGCTCGTGCCAGCTCCTTCACCCCCTCGGCCACCATCCGGGCGATCCGCGTCATCCCGTCGTAGTTGATCTTCTCGGCGGTGTCGGTGGGGCGGTGGTAATCGGCGTGGGTGCCGGTGAACACATGGAGCACCGGGATCTTCTTGGCATAGAAGCTCGCGTGGTCGCTGGGGCCGAACCCCCCCGGATCCTTGGTGACATCGAAGCCGTGGGTGGACACGAGTCGATCGACCATCGCGTCGAGGCCGGTGCCTGTGCCGGTGCCGTGAATGATCAGCTTTCCGCCGTCGAGCCGGCCGACCATGTCGAGATTCACCATCGCCACCGTGTCGGCCAGCGGCACCGCGGCATTGGCGGTGTAGTGGGCGCTGCCGAGGAGGCCCCGTTCCTCACCGGAGAACGCCACGAAGAGGATGCTCCGCGGATACGGCCCCTCCTCGGCAAGGATCCGGGCCACCTCGACGAGCATCGCCGTGCCGCTGCCGTTGTCGTCGGCACCGTGGTGGATCGTCGTATCCCCAGGCGCGGCGGAATTGCTCCCGCCGTAGCCGAGATGGTCGTAGTGGGCTCCGACGATCACGGTCTCGGTGGTGAGAATCGGCTTGGGCGCCACCTCGCCATGGCCCTGCCCCGCCCCGTGCGGCCCCGCGGCGGCGTGGGGATCGCTGCCGGCATGCGGGTCGACCGTGGCATGCGGGTCTGCGGCGGCGTGCGGATCGGCGGCGGCCCCTTCCTTGCCGGCCGGGGCGGCGGCCTGCTTTTCGAGGTCGCCGAGGGCCTTCGCCTCCGCCGGCGAGGCGGGAGGATCATCGTGCGGGCCGGCGGGAGCGGCGGGGCCGTGGGCGGCGACGAGCGCTGCGGCGTCGGCGGCGACCGACGGGGGAACGACCGCCCCGATCCCCGGCAGGATCGCAAGGACATTGCGGGCCTGCGTCTCGGAGCGGTCGATGGCCACGCGACCGCGAATCCGCCAGCCCTCGAGCGGGGACGAACGGGGGGTCGGCCCGTCATCGATCTTCTTCTCGAGGTCGACCAGTGTCATCCCGAGCACCTTCTCCACGATGCCGTCGACGACCGAGCGCTTCACCTGAAGGATCGGCAACGTGCGCTTGTCGGACCCGTCGCCGGCGCGGGTGAACGTCATGAGGGCGTCATCGGTGTTCGAAGCGTCGTTGCAAAACACCACCGCGCCGACCTCGTGCTCGGAAGCGTTGGCCACCTTCCGGCTGAGGGGGGCGTACTGCGAAGCCTGATTGCCGTTGAACTTGCTCGTCGAGTCGTCCTTCTGCGGCTCCTGCCGGAGGACGACGACCGCGGCCCCCTTCGCCCCCGAGGCGCCGAGGGGGGCATAGTCGTCGTAGTCCTCGGCCTTGGCCGTGATCCCATAGCCGGCGAAGGCGAGCGGCAGATCGAACTCCCCCGCCCCGCCCGCCGCCAGCGGCGTCCAGTCGGTGCCGAGGACGAGCTTCGTGACGGCCTGGCTCCCGTCGGCGGCCGGCGGCGCGACGATCTCCGCCACGTTCTCCGTCTCGGCCCCGAGCTTGGCATCGAGCGTGATCGGAAACGGCTGGAAGCTCGCTTCGCCGACGACCGACGTATCGAGACCGAGGCCGACAAACTGCCCGGCCACCCATTCGGCCGCCGCGTCGATCCCCGCCGTTCCCGGGCCGCGTCCTTCGCGCTCAGGGGACGCGAGCCATTCGACGCTCGAACGGAGGCGGTCACGTCGCGCGATCTCCGGAGGCGTCAGCGGCCGAGGTGGTGGTGCGACCGGCGCGGAGACGGGAGGCGCGGCGTCCTGGGCCGTGGCGACGGGATCACCTCCGCCGACCGCCACGACGACCAGCACGATCGCCATCGGCCGCGGAAGCACGCCCCGCATTCCCCTTCCGAACAGACACGCAAGCGACGGCACGGCACGACCCTCCACGGTACGGACTTGACGGGTTTTGCGGACACCCTCCGGCAGGCCGCCGGACGAGGGACACCCCGGCAGGTCGCCGGGTTCCGCGAGCAAAAGTGTATCCGCATTTTCCTCCGTCGCTCGCCCCACCCCCCGCACGACCGCGGCCGCTTCCCGGCTGCGGGGCGGTGTGCCAGAATCTGAATCGTTCCCCGCGGATGGCCGCTCCCGTCGGCCCCCCTCCAGAGCGCCTCTACCGTGCCGTCGTTGTTCGTCATCCAGGGCCGCAATCGTGGCACCCGCTTCGATCTCTCCGCCCGCGAGGGGGCCGTGAGCATCGGCCGCGAGTCGGGGAATGTCGTCCAGCTCGACGACAACGAGGTCTCGCGGCGCCACGCCGAGATCCGCCAGGTCGGCGACAGCCAGGTGATCGGCGATCTCAAGAGCTCCAACGGCACGTTCGTCAACAGCAAGCGGGTGGAGCGGGCGGAGCTCCATCACGGCGACCAGATCCTCATCGGCCGGACGGTCCTCTCCTATTCCCGCGATTCCGCCACCGACGCGCCCGGGGATCAGGTCGAGATCGTCGCTCCGGCCTCCGAGGAGGGATCGCGGATCGTCGCGGCCCTCAAGGACGACATCCTCGACGGACCGTCCGGTGCCGCGCACGGCGACACCGACGACCGCTGGCTCGCCCGGGCCCGCAGCAACCTCCAGGTGATGTACCGCACGGCGCTGGCCGTCAGCCACACCCTCGACATCGACGAGCTCCTCGGGCGGATCCTCCAACTCGTCTTCGAGTGGGTCGAGGCCGACCGCGGGTGCGTCATGCTCCTCGATCCCGACACCGGGCAGCTGAAGACGAAGGCCCGCCGCGACCGTCGCTCGGCCAACGTCAGCTCGATGGCGATCAGCCGCACGATCCTCGACTACGTGCTCGATCACGGCGAGGGGGTGCTGACGAGCGACGCTCAGGACGACGACCGATTCAGCTCCGGCCATAGCGTCCTGCGGACCGGGGTCCGCGAGGCGATCTGCGTGCCGATGCAGGGGCGCTACGGGACCGTCGGCATCCTCTACGTCGACACCACCACACCCCTGGCCGACGCGCTCGGCGCCGGCCAGCGTCGCTTCAGCGACGAGCACCTCAAGCTCATGGTCGCGATCGGCCACCAGGCCGCCCTCGCCGTCGAAGACACCACCTACTACTCCGCGATGGTCCAGTCGGAGCGCCTCGCGGCGGTGGGTCACACGATCGCCACCCTCTCCCACCACATCAAAAACATCCTCCAGGGGATCCGCGGCGGCAGTTATCTCGTGGAGATGGGGCTCGAGAACGAGGATCTCGGCGTCATCAAGAAGGGCTGGGACATCGTCTCCCGCAATCAAAACAAGATCTCCTCGCTCGTCATGGACATGCTCTCCTTCAGCAAGGAGCGTGAGCCAGACCCGGTGCCGACGGACCTCGTGGCGCTGGTCACCGACATCGTGGAGACCGTCCACCACCGCGCCGCCGAGGGAGGGACGACGATCCTCTGGAAAGCGCCTGCCGATCTCCCCCGAATGCTCTTCGACCCGGAAGGGATCTCCCGGGCGGTCCTCAACGTCGTCACCAACGCTCTCGACGCCGTCGAGGGGCGTCCCGACGCCCGCGTGGAAATCCGCGTCACCGCCGATGCAACGAGCCGCAAGACGCGGATCACCGTCACCGACAACGGCGAGGGGATGTCGCCGGAGACGCTGGCCAGGATCTTCAATCTCTTCGTGTCGACGAAGGGCTCGCGCGGCACCGGCCTGGGGCTGACGGTGAGCCGGAAGATCCTCAAGGAGCATCACGGTGACATCCGCGCCGAGAGCCGCCTCGGCGAGGGGAGCACTTTCACCCTCGAGTTCCCCCTCCTCCTCGCCGGCAACGCGCCGGCCGGCCCCGTGGCCCCTGACGACGACAGCGACAGCGACGACGACGATGGCCCCGGCCCGTCGACGCTGCCGGGCGGCGCGGGCACCTCGCCGCGGACGCTTCCCGGTGGCGATCGTGTTCCCCGGGGCTCCGGGCCCCGCCCCCGGCCATGAGCCCGTCTCCGTCGCTCCCGGCGGTCGGTAGCCTGCCGATCTCGTGTGTCGTCATCACCCGCGACGCCGGCGACCGTCTCGGCGCCACGCTCGACAGTGCCCAGTCGTGCGCGGAGCGCCTCGTCCTCGACTCCGGCTCAACCGATGCCACGGTGTCGATCGCGCAGGAGAGGGGCGCGAGGGTCGAGCACCAGCCATTCCTCGGCTTCGGCCTCCAGAAACGCCGCGCCGTCGAACTGGCCACTCACGACTGGATCCTCTCGCTCGACGCCGACGAGGCGCTCGACGACGAAGCGATCAGCGGCCTTGCGGCCCTCGACCTTTCCGATCCTGCCCGCTGCTGGGCGTGGCGACGGCGGACCTTCATCGGCAGCCGGGAGATGCGGCACGGGCCCTGGGGGCGCGAGCGGGTGCTGCGCCTCTTCAACCGCACGGCCTGCGGCTTCACCGATCACCGCGTCCACGAACGGGTCGTCGGCGCGACGGCGCCGCTCCAGGCGCCGGGCTCGATCCTCCACCACAGCTTCAACCGCTGCGCCGATGTCATCGTCCGTTCGGCCCGGTATTCAGGCCCCAAGGCGGCGATCCTCCGCGACAAGGGGGAGACCTCGCCGGCCTGGACGCTCCCGCTCCGCGGCCTCGCCGCCTTCACCAAGAGCTATTGCCTCCAGGGGGGATGGAGGGACGGTGCCGCGGGCTTCATCGTGGCGCTCTCGAGGGTCGTCGATTCGACGCTCCCTCGCGCCATCGTCAACGTCGATCCCCCTCCGGCCCCGTCTCCGCCGGCCGATCGACCGGGCGCCCCGTCCCCTCGTTGAGGACGACGAGCCGGTCGATCCCGGCCACGTCGAACGCCTCCCGTCCCCCGCCGATCCACCGCACCTCGACGCGCTCGACTGTGGCGCTCGGGCCGAGGCCGAAGTGGAGCCGGCTGCCGAAGTGCCCCTGATAGCCGCGGCCGGAATGCACCTCGTCGACGAGGACGCCCGCCGGCGTGACGACGCGAACGTTCGCCCCGACGCCGTCCCGATTCGATCCCCGGCCGACGAGGCGCACCTGGAGCCAGTGCCCTTCCCCTCCCCGTTCGCGATCGAGGTTCCGCAGGAGTGTCGGCGCCTCGCGGGCGTTGAGGATCACGCCGTCGATGTCGCCGTCGTCGTCGAGATCGTCGAAAGCGGCGCCGCGGGCGCTGTGGCGGGGGATGGCGTGGAGCCCCGCCGCGGCCGACATCTCCACGAACCGCCCCCCGACGTTGCGGAGGACGACATTGTGGTTGCGGTAGGCGGTCGCGTCGTCGAACTGCTCGACGAGGTCGTTGATGTGGCCGCAGGCGACGAACAGGTCGCGGCGACTGTCGTTGTCGAAGTCGATGATCCCGCAGCCCCACTTCACCCACGGCACACTTCCGGCCCCCGCCCCCGTCCGTGCACTGACATCCTCGAAGCCATGGCCGGCGAGGTTGTGGTAGAGGACGGGCCGCTCCCCCTGGTAGGAGGTCATCCACAGGTCGAGCCAGCCGTCGTTGTCGATATCGCCGCAATCGACCCCCATGCTGCCATTGGGCTGACCGATCATGTCGTAGGCCAGCCCCGTCTCCAGGCCGACCTCCTCGAACCGGCCGGTGCCGTCGTTGCGGAAGAGGAAGTTGGCGGCGACATCGTTGAGAACGAAGATGTCGGTGTCGCCGTCCCCGTCTTCGTCGAGGCACACCACCCCCATCCCCGGCCCTGCCCTTCCGGCGATTCCCGCAGCTTCGCTTTGATCACTGAACCGGCCGTCCCCTTCGTTGCGGAAGAACGTATCGGGCCAAGCCTCGTAATCGCGCGGCCCGTGATAGAGCGGCACGCCCCGGATCCGCGGCGAGAGATGCCCCTCGGGGGAAAAGCGGACGTAGTTGGCGGCGTAGAGATCGAGATCGCCATCCCCATCGGCATCGAGGAGGGCCAGCCCCGCGCCGAGTTTGTCGCCGTCGGCGGTGCCGGCGACGGTCGTGACATCGAGGAACGTGCCGTCCCCCATGTTTTGCCACATCCGCTTCGGCCCGTAATTGCTCGCGCAGAGGTCGGGGAAGCCGTCGTTGTCGAGATCGCCGACGGTCACCCCGACGCCATAGGCCTCGTGATCGAGGCCGGCGGCGGCGGTGACATCTTCAAAGTGCCATCCTCCCCGGTTGCGGACGAGCATCGCCCGCGGCCGGCGCCTCGGCTCGGTGCCGGGGAGATCGTTGCCATTGGGGAAGTAGAGGTCGATCCGGCCGTCGCGATCATGGTCGAGGGTCGCCAGACCGGCGGTCACCGTCTCCGGGATGTAGCGGCGGCCACTCCCGCCGTCGTCGTGGACAAACCCGATCCCGGCCGCGGCGCTGGCATCCTCGAAAAATATTGGCGGCGGCTCACCGTGGGCGGGCCACGCCTCGAGGATCGCCGTCGCCCAGGCGACGAGGAGCGAGCACGCCAGCCATGTCAGACAGCGGCGCGGCATCTCAATGTCTCCGTTCCGCTGCGGCGCGAGCGGCGCCGGAGCGTTCCACGAGCGTCCGGGCCTCTTCCTCCCGCCCCTGCCGCCGGTAGAGATCGACAAGCCCCGAGAGGGCCACAGCTTGGGCCGGCGCGAAGTCGAGCGCCCGCAGCCAGTCGCGTTCGGCTGCGGCCGCATCGCCACCGGCATCGATCCGCCCCGCGATCGCACACCAGCCCGCCATCGTCTGGAGGAGCGCCGGCATGTCGTCGAGCCGGGCGCTGGCATTGGCCCGATCGCGGGCGAGGCTCTG
>CAJBCV010000341.1 GCA_903951635.1 uncultured Planctomycetaceae bacterium | reverse complement strand
TTGATGCCCGTGGTGCCCGATTGCATCTGCAACTGCGACCAGTGGATGCCCGGTTCAAAGTCGAGGAAGTGACGGGCCAGATGCAGGCCCGTGGGCCGCCAATGCAGCCAGAGCGAGTAGCTCGCAAACGACACGAGCAGGGCCCGCATCCGAAACGTGAGCCAGCCCGTCGCCAGCAGGCTTCGCATGCAGGCATCGACGAGCGGGTAGCCGGTGCGGCCCGACTGCCAGGCGGCGAGCCGCTCTGGCACAACGTCACGCTCCCGCAGGCCGTCGGCCGCCCGCAGCATGTTTTCAAACTCGATCGCCGGCTCGTCCTCCAGCTTCTGCATGAAGTGGCAATGCCAGTGGAGCCGCGACTGCACGCCCTTGAGGCTCCGCAGCCAGGCCTTGCACTCTGCCTTCTCCCGCGGGCTCTCGGCCGTCGCGAGAGCGGCCTGCACGTCGAGCCGCCGAGCCTCGCTCGCCTGCCACACCCGCCGCATCGAGATCGCGCCAAACGCGAGTGCGGGGCTCAATCGGGAGCAGCTCGTCGCGGCCGACACCGGGCTACTGATGCCACCGGAATAGTGGCGGCCACGCCGGTGAAGAAAATCCTCGAGCACCTCGCTTGCCGCCCGTTCGCCCCCCCGCTGCCGGTCTTTCGTGTCCTCCGGCATGCCGAGCTCGCGGCACCCGAGAATGCCGAGCGAGCCGAGCCGCTCGACGACATCGCCCCCGCCGCGACCGGTGCTGCGCGGCACGCAGACGCACGCGGCTGTCATCCGTTTTTCCCAGAGTCGGTTCCAGCCGTTTCGCGTCGCGAGCCTCCGCACCACACCGGTCTGAGGCACTTCGAGCAGCTCGACGCCGGCCGTCCGCGCCCAGCGTCGGACGCGCCGGTCGCGGGCATAGGTCACGCCCGTGCCTGTCTCCTCGTGGGCCACGAGGAGCCGAAAGCCTGTCTCGTTTTGCAGCTGTTCGAGACTCGCCACCGCCTCGCCCCGCCGCGTGACAAGCCGGATGCACTTCTGGCGGAGGGCGGCCTCGAGGTCCACAAGGCATTCGGCCTGAAACGCCGTGTGACTCGAATCCCATTCGGGCTGCGCGAGCACCTCCGGCTCGTAAAGAAACACCGCAAACACGGCGCCGCCTCGGGCCCTGGCCACCGCCTCCGCGAGCGCGGCGTGATCGTCCACGCGGAGATCGCGCTTGAGCCAGACACAGACCGGAGGGCAGAAGTCGGGCATGACGATCGCATCCTGTTCACCCAGGACTCTGGCCCGGCGGGGGATACCCGGCGGAAGTATAGGAGAGGGCCCCACCCTGGCCTGCCTTGGAAATCCTCATGCCGATGCCGGCATCGACAGCGAATCTCTCCCGCCGTTTGGCGTCGAGTTCGCCGAGGGTCGATCGCCCGCCAATCGCGGCTTCCCTCATCGCCACCACCGCGCGAGCCATCCCTCGAGCGGAAGCCCGGCGAAGTGAAGGCTCGCCAGACTCGCAAGCGCCACCGCCGGCATCACCCAGATCGTGGCCAGCCGCCGCCGGCGCGGAATCCCGGCGATCGACGCTAGCCACACCAGACCGATCGCCACCGTGACATCGAGCACCCATTGGTAAGGGGGCACACCGGCGACGCCGTTGACCCAGTCGACGAGCGGCGCCACCGCCCGGCGGACTGGGTCGTCCTCCGGCACCCCGATGAAGCAGGCCGCGAACACCCGCAGGCCGAACGCCGCAAACGGGATCAACCCGGCGACGAGCTCGACTCGCCTGGAAAGCGTCGGGAGCGGCGCCGCCCAGACGGCCGTCCAGAGCGTGGTGAAAAAAAGCAGCCGAACGGTCTCCATGGGAGGAGTTTACCGGCGGGCCACGGAAAAGATTGCGGTCGGTCAGGGACCGGCAGCGTCGCGGATGCTGCGGACGATCACCGGATCGGTGGCGATCCCCAGCACCCCGTTGACGATGAATTGGATCCCGATGCACACGAGGAGAAACCCCATCACCTTCGTGAGCGCGTTCATGCCTGTCTGACCGATGAACGCCACGATCGCCCCGGCCCCCCGCAACGTCGCATACGCGATCAGGGACACCGCCACGATCCCGATGGAGATCGCCACGTAATCGAGCCACATCTTGGCCAGGGAAGTGAGTCCAAGCGTCACCGCGATCGACCCCGGCCCGCTGAGCATCGGCATGGCGAGCGGCGAGAACGCGATGTCACGATCGCTCTCGGCCGAGCCGCCATCCCCTTCCGAGGGCCGGCGGTCGGCGGCGTTGGTGAGCATGCTCGAACCGATGCCGGCGACCATCAGCCCGCCCGCGATCCGCAGGCCGGGAATCGAGATGCCGAAGAACCGCATGATCAACGATCCGCCGACCAGAAACGTGACAAGGATGATCACCATGAAGCAGCAGGCGGAGCGGAGTTGGCCGAGGCGTCGTTCCGGCGACATCCCCTCCGTCATCGCCAGAAAAGCGGGCGCCGAAGCCGGCGGATTGGTGACCGGCAGCAGGGCAAGGATCGTGGCAACGACGAGTTCGCCGAAGTGAGCGATGTTCGACATGGTTTGATCCCGGACGGCGACGGCGACTCGAGGGCCAGAAGAGCCTGGATTTCAAGGATCGGTGGCCCTCGGAACCACGCTCGGCGGTCGCTTCCGGCGATCCTAGCAGACTGTGGATCGATCGCCCCACCGCTGGATTCGTCGGCTGATTCACCCGAAAAACCTCGGCTTTCCTCCAGGGTGTTGCCCGTGGGCCCCGGCCACTCAATGGTCCAGGGATTCCCTCGCTCGGGCGTCGGGTCGCCCTGGCCAACATGGCGCAGCCGTCTACAATCCCCCGTTGCTCGACCTTTTTTCTCCAGGAATCTTTCCATGACCGTCAATCGATTGGTTGCTTTCGTGACCATGGCCGCGTTCGCGTTCGGCGGAGCGTCCATGGCGGTGGCCGATGATCTGGTCGATACCGCAGTCAAGGCTGGCACGTTCAAGACGCTGGCCGCAGCGCTCGGCGCTGCTGAACTCGTCGACACGCTCAAGGGGAAGGGGCCGTTCACCGTTCTCGCCCCCTCTGACGAAGCTTTTGCCAAGCTTCCCAAGGGCGCCGTTGAAGATCTCCTCAAGCCCGAAAACAAAGAGAAGCTCAAGGCGATCCTCCTCCTCCACGTCGTTCCCGGTTCCGTGATGGCGGCTGACGTCGTCAAGCTCAAGGAAGCGAAGACGGCCGGCGGACAGACCATCAAGATCAGCGCCGCTGGCGGCGTCGTGAAGGTCGGCACCGAAAAGGGCATGTCGAAGGTCGTGAAGACCGACATCAAGACCGACAATGGCGTGATCCACGTGATCGACGCCGTCATCCTTCCGTGATCGTGGGCTGAGAACGTCTGGAACCATTTTGAAATCTGCCAGGCCGCATCCGCCGGGAATCCCCCGAGCGGATGCGGCTCTTGGCGTTTCTGGGGATCGATTTCACGTCATCGACCCAGACGCGTCGACGGCGGGAGGATCGATGCCTCGTTCACCGCGGGAGGCTCAGGAGCGATCCGCTGGGCCGCGGCGGGGCCGAGGCCCGTTGAGGAGCCAGCCGATCGGCGTGAAGCGCACGAAAAGCCGATAGGTGACAAGCAGGATCACGATCGTGAAGGCGATCACGGCCAGGAACTTCACCGGGGCTGGCCAGGCGAGATCGTGGCAAAAAGACTGCGCGACGATCACCAGCGGCAGGTGCGCCAGGTACATCCAGTAGGAGGCATCAGCGAGCCACGCGAAGGCCGCGGAAGGCCGGGACAGCCAACGGTGAAAAAGCCCGATCAGCCCGAGCGACATGCCCCAGGCGTACGCGGGCTGCAGGATCGCCGCCAGGAAGGGCTTGCCGATCGTGGCGATGGCCGCCGGAAAGATAACCAACAGCGACAGCGGCAACATGAGCTTCCAAGGACGGCCGAGGGTCGCCTCGAGGCCCTCGCTGGCATACGTGCCGGCCCCGAACCAGAAGAAGCAGGCGTAGAACAAGAGGAGGTGAGGCAGCGGCATCAGGCCGAGATCGGTATCGGGGCCGAACGGCGACCACATCAGCGCAAACGGCAGGCAACTGGCCGGCACGAGCCAGAAGCGCCTTCGGCCCGACGGACCGATCCCCACCGACTCGGCGAGGGCGACCGCGGCGACGAGCCAGCAGAGATACCAGAGAAACCAGAGGTGTTCAAAGACGTCGGTCTGAACCAGATGCCAGGACCGGCCGGCGAACTCGACCCGCCACCGCGACGACGCGAGGGCCGAGTGATAGGCCGCGGCAGCGGACGCGAACACCCCGCCGGGCGCGGACGGCGGGGACCGTGCAGCGAGCATGCCGGCGGCCGCCTCGCGACCGAGATCGATATCGACCTCGGAACGCGCTGCCAGCCCGAGAAAACCGGCGACGCTCGCGGCAATCTCGGCGGGCACCGAGAGGGCATCGCGCGGGATCTTGCCGGCTGAGTTCCTCGCCGCCGCATTCGCCCCCCGGTCGAGCAAGAGCCGCACGATGTCGGCCTGCCCCATGAAGGCCGCGGCGTGGAGGGCCGTGCTGCCATCGCGATCGGTCGCGTCGAGATCGGCCCCCGCTTCGAGAAGCATGGCGACGATCTCCCCATCGCCCCCCATCGCGGCAAGGGTCAGGGGGGTGATCCCGGTCGTGTCGTCGCGGCCGGGAACGCCCGGCTCGGTCGCTGCCAGGATCCGGCGCACCCCCTCCCGATCACCGGCGAGAATGCTCCCCGCCAGTGGGCTACGGCGCTCGGTCGCCGCCACGGTCTGCCGCACCGCCACCTCGATCGCCATCCGCGTCAGCGGGAGGATCGTCAGCCAGGCGACGACGAGCGGGAGCACGATGCGGAGCCCGCGCCCGACGAGCAGCGCCTTCACCCCGCGGCGCCTGAGCACGAGCGTCGTGAAGAAGCCGCTCAAGAGAAAAAACAGTGGCATCCGGAAGCCGTGGATCAGCGCATAGATCAGCGAGAACAGCCCATCTTGGCGGGAATCCTGCACCGGCCAGGGATAAGGAAAGTAGGCCAGGCTCGCATGAAGAACGATCCCCAGGAGCATGGCGCCGCCGCGGAGCGCGTCGAGGTCGTCGCGGCGGACGGGTGTGGCCATGGCAGGCGCAAAGCGACCCGGAGACGTGTCGGGAACCTGAGAATCGTCGGTAGAGAGGATCGCCGATGGAATTGTGACGCGGGCCCCGTTGGCCGGCAATTGCGGCGGGGCCAGCATCCCTGCCTTTGTGCCCACCGCGGCGAACCGCCCGGAGCTCGGCCGACCCCGGGCACGCGCCGGGATCGGCCGCTGCTCGGACCGGCGAGCGACTCAGGTCGTCGGCAGGGACGCGATCACGCCGTCGCCACCGACGACGATCTCCGTCATCAATTTCGAGCGCGCCCGAATCGTGCCCATGCTGTCGCCGAGAACCCACGATTCATAGGCCGCATCGACGAGGCTCTCCGACGTCCCCAAAGCGTCGCCGGTGATGTCCCAGAACATCATCCCGCCGAGACCAAGACGCTCGGCCCAGTCGGACTTCTGCGCGATCGAGGCCCGAGTCTCGAACGAGCTGAAGGTGGCATCGGCCGCATCGTAGACGTAGGCCGCCTGGGCCGTGTCGTCCCAGTAGAGCTTCCACGCTCCCGCCGAGGCCTGCACCTGGGCCACGAGATCCTTGTAGTCGTAGACCCCCTTCTCGAACGTCCCCGCAGCGGCCCCCGACGACTTCTCCAGATAGCCGCCGTCGCCACCGTCGACCACGCCACTCCAGGCCCGCGTGTAGAGCGGCGCCCCGAGGATCACCTTGGCGGCCGGCACACCGGCGGCGAGATAGGCCTTCACCGCCGTCTGGATGTCGTAGCCGGCCGCGTCGCCGGTGAACGCCGACTGATGCCCCGTGGTCGTCTCCCAGGTGCCGTGGAAGTCGTACGACATGAGGTTGAACCGATCGACCGACGGGGCGAGCCCGGCCAGATTGAAGGTGGCGATCTTGTCGACTCCGGCCGGCGAGGCGACGGAGATCTCGTAACGCCGCCCCAGCTGGGCTCCGAGGGCATCGAACTTCTGCCGCACCAACTGCAACAGCGCGGCATAGTTGGCACCGTCACTCGGGCTCGCCGCATTGCCCTCCTCGCCGCCACCGCCCGGATACTCCCAATCGAAGTCGACGCCGTCGAACATCCGGTAGGTGGTGAGGAAGTTCACGAGTGACGTGGCGAACGTCTCACGCCCCGCCGGGGTCGAGCAGACGGCGCTGAAGTTGTCCGACAGCGTCCATCCCCCCACGGCGATGCTCACCTTCATGTGGGGAGCCTTCGCCTTCAGCTCGGCGAGCTGGTTGAAGTTGCCCCACACCGTCTGCTGCGAACGCGGATCGTCGGCGGGGTAAGACCACCGATCGGCCTCCCCCGACACCGACTCCTCCGCACTGAACCGCTTCTCGAGCGCCGCGTAGCTGTCCATGATCGCCACCTGGCCATTGCTCTTCAGATCGAGGAACGAGTAGATGAGGTGATTGATCTTGTCGGCGGGGACGTCCGCCACCTGGAAGTTGCGGCCGTAGATGCCCCACTCGGGGAAGTAGGCCGTCAGGACCTTGTCGGTCTTCGTGATGTCGCCGCCGACAACGCTCGGCGCGGTGTCGTCGTTGACGATCGACCCGACGGCGCTGGTCTGGGCGAGGGTCGCCCCCTGCGGAGCGGAGAGCGCGAGGGAGAAGGTCTCGTCGGTCTCGACCGTCGCGTCGCCGATCACCGCCACGCTCACCGACTGCGTCGTCACGCCGGCCGGGAAGGTGACCGTGCCGCTCGAGGCGGTGTAATCGCTGCCGGCCTTCGCCGTGCCGTCGGTGGTCGTGTAGGCGACTGTCACCGGCGTCGCCGAAGCCGCCGAGAGCGACAGCGTGAACACCGACTTCGCCGTCGTTCCCGCCACCCCCTCCTTCACCGCAGCCCCCGTGATGCTGACCGTCGGGAGCGGCGGCACGACCACGCCACTGCCACTTCCGCCACTGCCACCACCGAGCGGCAGGCCGTTGAGCGTCCAGTCGGTGGGAGAGGCGATCGTGCCGGAGCCGGCACCGACGAAGCCGATCGTCACGCTCCCACCGACCGGCACGGTGGCGTTCCAACCGGCGTCACCGACGGCGAACCGGGTTCCACCGGCGACGGCCGACGTGCCGAGGAGCGTGGCATTCCACGCCGAAGCGATCGTCCACGGCGCGGTGAAGCCGAGCTTCCAGCCGGGGATCGGCGTCGTGCCGCCATTGGTGAGCTTGATCTCCCCACCGAAGCCGTTGCTCCACTGCCCCGTGACGCTGAACGCCAGAGTCACCCCCTGCCCCGCCGGAGCGACGTCGTCGTCGAGGATCGTCCCCACGGCGTTCGCCTGGGCGAGCGTCGCCCCCTGAGGCGCGGAAAGCACGAGCGAGAAGGTCTCGCTCGACTCGGTCGCGGCATCGCCGATCACCGCCACGCTGATCTCGGCCTTCGTCGCCCCGGGAGCGAACGTCACCGTGCCGCTGGTGGCGGTGAAATCTCTCCCCGCCACGGCCGTGCCGTCGGCCGTGGAATAGGCCACCGTCACCGGTACCGCCGAAGGGGCGGAGAGCGACAGCGCGAAGACGGCCTTCGCCCCGCCCCCGAGGGCCCCCTCCTTGACCGATGCTGCGGCAAGCGCGATCTGCGGCAGCGGCGGCGTCTGCGACGAGCCGTCGTTGCCGATCGGCTCACCATTGAGGAGCCAGCCCGACGGAGTGGCCGCGGCACCGCCGGCGCCGATGAATCCGAAGGCGACGCTCTTGCCCGCGTCGAGCGTGCCGTTCCAGCCGGTGTTGGCGATCGTGTAGGTCGAGCCGATGTGCGACACGATCCGCGCGTCCCAGATCGAATTGATCTGGGCGGCATAGTCGAAGCTCACCTTCCAGTCGGCCACCGGCGTCGTGCCCTGGTTGTTGAGCGTGATCCCGGCCTGAAAGCCGGTGCCCCAGTCCTGCACGACCTTGTAATCGGGCACGGTGGCCGACATCATCGCCCGCCCTTCGAGCGACTCGCTCCCGAGCCGCGTCATGCCGCGCCGCGCCGTCCGGGCCAGGCTGCGGGCATGCCCGCGGCGCAGTTGGCGTGTGGGAAGCTCCCGGAACATCGAGCAGAACTGCCGGAGGGGATTCATGATGAGCCTCGAGGGTGAGCGACCGGAGGGGACGGCGGCGGCGCCGATTCGGTCCGGCACGGGCCGGACTCCATGCCTCCCCTACGCCACTCCGACGGCGGCGGGTCGGCAGCCATGCCCCCCTTTCACGCCGATTTCATGGCGTGTTCACGGGCCGTTCATGATCCGGTCATGCGGCCGTCATGAAGCCCCGAGTATTGCCGGCAGGAGGAGGACGAACGTCGCGCCGCCGCCGGGCGTGGCCTCGTGGACGAGATCACCCCCATGGCTCCGGGCGATGCGGCGCGACAGGGCCAGGCCGATGCCGTGGCCACCGGTGGCCT
>CAJBCV010000340.1 GCA_903951635.1 uncultured Planctomycetaceae bacterium | reverse complement strand
TCTGCATGAAATGAACCCCTTTTTGGCGTCGCTCAACAATCAGACCCAAAACGAAAAAGCAGAGCTTCTAAATAGTTTCCGGGAGGACTTCACGACCGACCCCATGCACCGAAGCTGGTACTTTGACTTTGACATGCTTTCTATCGGTCGGACAGCGGAGCCCGAACATGAGGCGACCGTCATGAGTTTGGATGCGATGCCTTATCGGTGGGATCGAGAGCAGAAGGGCATTTCGGTCATTGCTAGGAATTCGCCGAGCCTGCGCGGCCAGCGCCAGCGATTCGTGCGGCGCCTCCCAACAGACACTCAAAAAACGAATTTTCACGCGTGCTTCGATTTTCGCCTCGACGCTTCTGGTGCGAGCGATTGCCCTGACATCGCACTGGGGTTGTTTCATGACGAGCAGTCGATTCGCGATCAATCGATCTCGCTCCGCATTGACGGCGAAGACGAGGCGATGTTGGTCTTGGCAGCGACCGGTGCGTCAAACCAATTACTCCCAACCAATTTTGCAGGCGGCGTCAAGCTCGGGGTGGTTTATCGATTCGAATTAAATTATACGTCCCTCGATCAAAACCTCGTCGCCACGCTTACAGACCTGACCACCCATGCCACGCAGACGGTGTCTGCAATTCTTCCCGCTCGGCTTACCCCCCTGGATTTGAATGAAGTCGGCGTTGCGATCGGGGAAGAGTCGGGACACCCATCATCTCCTATCAACGAGCATCGTCTCGTCTTGCTGAAGGCAGAGTTTCACCTCCAGTAAGAATGCGCGTTGGTTCAGATTGAATCGCAACCGCGCTCAGGGCGAACGACAGCGTGACAGCTCCGACTCATCACCCGCAACGCGAGTGAGGGCCTGAAGAATCGATTGGCTTGGGACGGTTCGACATCGGCCTCAACGGGCTCGCCCCTGTCCGTCGGTGGGCCGCGAGCGGCCGAGACCAGCGGCGGTTGCGGCGGATCACCACGTTGCGTATATCACCCGCACCCAGAAAATGCTGGCCCCGAGCCGATCGTGCGCAAGGGCACGGCCGAACACGGCCGCCGCCGGGCTCTCGATCGAGCCCGGCACGTGGCTTTTCGCTGCGATGAAAGTTCCTGCGATCCACCTCCTGGCACGCGGGGGATGAGGGCGGCGCGGCCCTCCCCGGCGGCCTTAACCCCCTGCACGCGAAGGAGTTCCCGCACGGGCCGTGGCGCTCGCGGGGGCTCCCCGGGCACGGTCTCTGGGGTAGATTTGAGGGTTGGGAAGAGCCTATTTTTGTTCTGCCGAGGATCTGGCCGTAGGCTTCCAAGGGTTTCCTTGGGGGGCGAGCAGCCGCCACGGCCCTTTTCAGTCGACTTCCGGGAGGTTTCCACCATGCTCTCCATCCTCGGGCACACAACCCCTTCGCGGGCGATGTGCGACCGGATCTCGCGCCGCCGCGCGATCCACATCGGGGCCCTTGGGGCCTTCGGTCTGTCGCTCCCCGACCTCGTCCGGGCGGAGTCCTCGGGGCTCATTCATCCGGGCGCCAAGTCGCGAAAGAGCGTGATCCTCGTCTGGATGCATGGCGGCCCATCGCAGCTCGACACCTTCGACATGAAGCCCGACGCCCCGGCAGAGTTCCGCGGCCCCTTCCAGCCGATCGGCACGAGCCTCCCCGGCCTCGACATCTGCGAGCTTCTCCCCGCGCATGCCAAGGTGATGGACAAGTGCACGGTGATCCGCAGCTTCTCCCACGGCAATGGCGACCACTGGGCCGCCGCCCACTGGATGCTCACCGGCCGCACCGGCGCCAACGGCAGCGACCGCAAGCCGCGCTATCCCTCGATGGGCGCCGTCGCCTCCCACCTCCTCGGCCCCAAGATCCCGGGGTCGCTGGCCGCGGTGAACATGAATGACGGCGGCTTCGGCTTCCATGGCGCCGCCTGGCTCGGCGTCAATCACAATCCCCTCCAGTACGGCTCCTTCAGCTACGGTAACGAGGCGGGGAGCCTGCCGACGAGCGACGCCAAGAGCTTCGCCCTCACCGACGGGCTGTCGGAGAAGCGGCTCATCGATCGGGTGTCGCTCCGCGGCCAGCTCGACGACCTCAAGCACCGCATCGACCGGGAGCGGACGTTTGACCAGATGGACAAGGCCGAGCAGCAGGCGATGGACTTGGTCCTCTCCGGCAAGGTCCGCAAGGCGTTCGACATCTCGGAGGAGCCGCAGGCCCTCCGCGATCGTTACGGCGCCGGCTGGGGAGAGCAGGCGCTCATGGCC